>NZ_JBFBFA010000036.1:0-82327 GCF_040683915.1 Kitasatospora sp. NPDC093102
ACGGACACGGACCCGTGACTGCACCTACGGCCCCACCATCAGCCGCCTCTCCAATCGGTCAGTCCACTCAAATTCGTGCGACTTCGTGTCGCACGATCGCCCTCCCAGTGTCCGGGCACCGCGCGGTCCTCCACCTCGGCGGGACGCTCGCTGATCATGACCATCGGGGTGGCGAAGCGCGGCCTGCGGCAGTCGGCCTGGCGTTGGGGCCTGCGGCGGGCGCGGCCGGTGCGCAGGGCGCCGGCCAGCTCCCGGCGCAACTCGCCGCGGCCCTGGATGTAGAGGGCCTGGTAGACGGTTTCGTGGGCCACGTGCATCTCCGGCCGTTCGGGGAAGGTGTCCCGTAGAGCCTGGCAGACCTGCTCCGGGCTCCACTTGCGGTCCAGGTGGTGCTGGATGAAGTCCCGCAGTTCCCGGTTGTGGGCGATCTTGGCGGGCTTGGGGCGCGGGCGGCGGGCATCGGCACGGGCCTGTGCGGCATGGGGCCGGTAACTGCCGCTGCCCGGGTGGCGGTTGCGCCTGATCTCCCGGCTGATCGTGGAGGGGCTGCGGCCCAGTTCGGCTGCGATCGCGCGGACGGTGGCCTTCTCCCGGAGCCGGTCGGCGATGTGGATGCGCTCGTCCTCGCGCAGGTACCGGGACGGCCCAGGCGGCGAGGGGACGGCCGCCCGCGCGAGTTGCGCGGGCGGCCGAGGCCTCTTCACGCGGCCCTCGGGCCGGCCGTAGCGCCACTCACGACCGGTCCGCTCGTGGACGCCCACCAGCCGGGACGCCTCTTTGTTGCTGTAGCCCTGCTGCACGAGCCGGAAGTATTCCTGCCGCTCGCCACGGAGCTTCCTGGGCCCCTGAGGCTTCCGGTCCCTGCGGATCTCGAAGTCCATCGCACACCTTGAGCTGGGGTGTTGCGACGACCGTTAGAACCCAAGGGGCCGACGCCGGGGGTTTGAGGACGGACCCTAGCTGCCGTTCTCCGCCACCGGCTCCCGCGGCAGCCCGTGGGCGCGTTCCAGTGCCTCCAGCTCGCGTTGCAGCGGTGGGCGCGGGACGGCCAGGACCGGGCAGGTGGCGTGCCGGACGCAATAGGCGGTGGTCGAGGGGTGCACCAGTCGGGCGAGGCGGCCGCGTTCCCGTCCGGCGCCGAGGACGAGGAGGTCTCCGGGCCGGTCGGCGCACCGCACCAGCGTGTGGCCGGTGTCGCCGCGGACGGCCTGGCAGCGCAGTCGGACACCCGCGTGGCGTCCGGCGAAGGCCTCGTCCAGGGCCTGCCGCAGCCGGGCCACGGCGGCGTCCCGGCCCGCGTCGATCACCGGCGGGCACGGGGTGCGGCGGTAGCCGAACACGTCGCCCGGCGGGGTCCAGCAGAGCACCGCGAGCACCTCGGCATCCGTCCGGCGGGCCTCGGCCACCGCGTGGTGCAGCGCGGCGAGGCTGCCGAGCGAGCCGCTGACGCCGACCACGATCCGGCCCTCGCCCGCACCACTGTCCGTCATGGCCCTGCCCCTGCCTCTCCGTCCGCCCGCGTGTCCGCGTGCCCGCGCACCGGACCGGACGGTGCCGATTCCACCCCAGCAAAGCGGTCCGCACCCGTGCGGCCCCGGCCCGTTGACGCGGCTCTGACGCGGAGCCCGCCCGTCCGTACGCGTCCCTGATGCCGTGCGGACGACGCGCGCTCAGGCCTCCGGCGGCTCCGACGGCTCCGACGGCTCCGGGGCCTCCGCTTCCCAGAGATCCGCGAACATCCGGTCCAGGTGCTCCTCCCCGATCGGCGGGACCGGCAGCGGGTGGGTGGCCTGGGCGCGGAAGCCGTCGAGCAGGAGGGCGAGATAGCGGCGCCAGAGGTCGGAGCGCAGCTCGGTGGCGGCGGGCAGGGCCCGGCAGAGCGGGCCGAGCAGGAAGAGCAGGTCCATGGTGACCACGTCGCGGCGCATGGTGCCCTGTTCCTGGGCGCGGGCGATCAGGGCGCCGACGGTGGCTGCGTGCCGGCGGCTGATCTCGATCATTCCGGGGATGGTCGGGATGGCCTGGGTGACCAGGTCGTTGATGCCCCGGTCGGCGGCGACCAGCTCGAAGATCCGCGCGAAGTACCGTTCGAGGCCGCTCCAGGCGTCCCGGGCGGCGAGCGCTTCCTCACCCGCCGCGGCCAGGCCGTCCCCGGCGTCCGCGAACACCTCGCCGATCAGCGCCTCGCGGGTCGGGAAGTGCCGGTAGAGGGTGGCGTTGCCGACGCCGGCCTCCTTGGCGATCTGGTCCAACGGCACGTCCAGGCCGTGTCGGGAGAACATGTCGCGGGCGGCGGCGAGCAGCAGGTCACGGTTGCGCTGCGCGTCCCGCCGGAGCCGTCCCGGGGGGTTCGCGCTGCTCGGTGGTGCCATGCCCCGACCCTAGCAAGCGCCGGGCGAATGCACCCGGCACCGCCCACCGGCCCCCGTCGAGGCGCTCAACTACCCTGTGGGGTCGATGAGATGGGCAGCATGCAGGCGTGAAGGAGGCGGCGGGACGATGGCCACGGTGACGGAGCTGCGGTACTACCCGGTGAAGGGGTGCGCCGGAGTGGCGGCCGCACAGGCGGAGCTCACCCGGGCCGGGCTCGCCCATGACCGGGCGTTCATGGTGGTGGACGAGGAGGGCGTGTTCCGCTCCCAGCGCCGGGACCCGGCACTGGCCACCGTCCGCCCGGCGGTGTCGGAGGACGGCCGTCGACTGACCCTGGCCGCCGCAGGCGTGGAGCCGGTGTCGGTGACGGTGGACGCCGAGGGTCCGCGCCGCGCGGTACGGCTGTTCGGTGCGCCGTTCCTCGGCATCGACCAGGGCGGGGAGGCGGCCGGCTGGCTCTCCGAGGTGCTGGGCGTGCGCAGCCGGCTGGTCCGGGTGCCGCCGGAGCACGACCGGGTGACCGACGGGCTGACGCCGGGCACCTCGGGCTACGCGGACAGCTGTGCCGTGCACCTGGTGTCGCGTTCCTCGCTGGAGCGTCTCAACGAGCTTTCCGGTGCTCGGCCGCTGCCGATGGACCGCTTCCGCCCGAACCTGGTGGTGGACGGCTGGACCGAGCCGCACACCGAGGACCTGGCCCGCCGGATCGAGGTGGGCGAGGCCGAACTGGGCTACGCCAAGCTCGCGATCCGCTGCGCGGTGACGATGGTGGACCAGTCCTGCGGCACCAAGGCGGGCCCGGAGCCGCTGCGCACGCTGGCCCGGTACCGCCGGGCGACGGCCGGCGGGGTGGCCTTCGGCAGCAAGTTCGCGGTGCTGAGGCCCGGCACGCTGCGGGTGGGGGACGAGCTGACGGTGGGCGCCTGGGGGCCGTCCGAGCTCTGAGCCCGGCGCGGCCGCTGCGGCCGCACGGCGGTGACCTCGGCGGGGAAGTGCGCCGGGGCCACCGTCGTGTCGGGAGTGCCCCCGGGCCGGGGTCGGTCCCGGGAGGACCGGCCGGCGCTCGACCGGCGCTCAGCAGACGGTCAACGGACGGTCAGCCGATGGTCGGCGACGGTCAACAGACGGTCGGCGACGGTCAACGGACGGTCGGCCGGCCGGTGCGCGGTGAGCGCTCAGCAGGTCTGGTCGATCAGGTAGAACGTGGCGTAGTGGTCGCCGGTGTAGTAGTCCTCCTGGTAGGCCTGGCCGGTCACGATCCGGCGGGCGCCGCGGGTCGGGGAGCCCGGGGTGATGACGGTGTACTCGTGGTAGTAGCCGTAGTACTCGCCGGGGAGGACGCCCTCCCGGTTCTGGAAGACCACGCCGTCCTGGGAGTAGGGGAACGGTCCGCCGGAGGCGATCAGGTTGAGGGTGTCGCCGGCCTGCGACGGGAGGGCGGAGAGGCAGATCGAGCCGCTCACGTCGGCGTGTGCGTCGGTGGCGACGGCGACCGGGGCGAGGGTCATCAGGGCGACGGCGGTGACGGCGGCTGCGCGAGACTTCCACGCGCGTAGAGTGCGAGTCATGTCCACCAGTGTGGCGAGACACCGTCAACTCCGGAAGCCCTCCGGAAAACTATTAACCAGTGAGTAACTCCCCTTTACCTGCGGCGACTTGAGTCGTACTCCGGCCTGGGAACCCGCCCCTCGGAGCCGCCCGCGAAACGCCCACGAACCACCTGCCCAGCACACGGGTCGACCGTCGTCGAACTCGTGTCGAGGCCGCCCTGCCCGGCCGCCCGGGCGCTCCCCGCACCCGGGCCACGCCCCCACCGCACTCCCGACCACGCCCCGACCACGCCCCAACGGTGCCGCATGGAGTGCCGCGTAGAGTGGCGGATCACGGCGGGCCGGAACGATCTCTGACAGGGGTGGGCATGGGTACGGGCTCGGGCGCGGCACTGACGGCCCACCAGCTGATCGGTCTGCTGGTCGACCCGGGCGGCTTCCGCAGCTGGGACGAGCCGCCCACCGTCGACCGGGCCGACCCCGGCTACCGCGCCTCGCTCGACCGCGCCCAGGAGCGCACCGGCCTGGACGAGGCCGTCCTCACCGGCGTCGGCCTGGTCGACGGCCGGCCGGTCGCCCTCATCGCCTCCGAATTCGGCTTCCTCGGCGGCTCCATCGGCGTCGCCACCGCCGAGCGGATCACCCGCGCCGTCGAACGCGCCACCGCCGAGCGGCTGCCGCTGCTCGCCCTGCCGGTCTCCGGCGGGACGCGGATGCAGGAGGGATCGGCGGCCTTCCTGTGCATGCTGCGGATCACCGCCGCCGTCCAGGCGCACCGCGCGGCCGGCCTCCCCTATCTCACCTACCTGCGCAATCCCACCATGGGCGGCGTCTTCGCCTCCTGGGGCACGCTCGGTCAGCTGGTCCTCGCCGAGCCGGGCGCCCGGCTCGGCTTCCTCGGGCCCCGCGTGTACGAGGAGCTGCGCGGCGTGGAGCTGCCGCCGGACGTCCAGCGGGCCGAGACGCTCGCCGGTCGGGGACTGGTGGACGCCGTCGTACCACCGCAGGAGCTGCGCGAGCTGCTCCGCCGTACGCTTGCCGTCCTCACCGCCGCACCGCCGTCCCCTTCCACGGACCCCACGGCTTCCACGGACCCCGCGACCGCTCCCGAGCCCGCGCTGGCCGCCCCCGGCCGCCCCGACGCCTGGGACTCCGTCCGCCGCACCCGGCGCCCCGACCGTCCGGGCGCCCGCGAGCTGCTGCGGCACACCGCGGAGGAGCTGGTACTGCTGGACGCCCCCGGCGGGCGCGGCGGCGCACTCGTCCGGGCGCTGGCCGTGCTCGGCGGGCGGCCCGTGGTGGTCGTCGGCCAGCAGCGGCAGACCCCCGAGCACGAGCGCCCCTTCACCGCCGCCGACCTGCGGGCCGTACAGCGCACCGCGCGCCTGGCCGAGCAGCTCGGGCTGCCACTGGTCACCGTGGTGGACACGGCCGGCGCCGAGCTCTCCGCCCAGGCCGAGCTGGACGGCATCGCGGTGGAGATCGCGCACTGCCTGACCACCCTGCTCGCCCTGCGCACGCCCGTCCTGGCCGTGCTGCTCGGCCAGGGCTCGGGCGGCGGGGCGCTCGCGCTGCTCCCGGCGGACCGGGTGATCGCCGCCGAGCACGCCTGGCTGGCGCCGCTGCCGCCGGAGGGCGCCTCGGCGATCGTCCACCGGGACGGTGCGCACGCCGCCGAGCTGGCCCGTTCCCAGGGAATCGGGGCTCACCACCTGGCCGAGGTCGGGCTGGTCGACGAGGTGGTCCCGGAGCAGCCGGACGCCGCCGAGGAGCCGGAGGCCTTCTGCACCCGGCTCGGGCACGCGATCGCTGCGGCGCTCGGCACCCTGGCGGCGGCCACCGAAGCAGACCGACTCGCCGACCGGGCCGTCCGGCACCGGCGGCTGGGTGACCTGCGCCGGCCGTCCACCGCGACGGTGTGGCGCCGGTCTCAGATGCGGGGTTGATCGTCTGTACCCACCGTGCTCCGCCCGGTCCCGGCGCGTGACGCCCGCCGAACCGAAACGGTGAGTGCGCTCACAGCTGTTCAAGGCCCACGACGGCCGGTAGTGGACGCCCCGGTACGACCGACCGGCCCCCGCGAACCCCGCGTTCGCCCAGCTCAGCGTCGGTCGACGCGCCCTCCACGAGCCGGCCCTTCGAATCCACGGCGGGCCCTTGCGTACGACCGCGGGTCGTAATGAGGGGGTCTTGGCGACGGCCCATCCGGTCTGCCAACAATGGCTCCATCGCCAGCCGCACCGGCACCTGTCCCGCCGGTGAGTGGCTCACTGCCGAATCACGCCCCGCGACCGCCCGGCCCCTGTCCGACCGCGGTCCGAGGCGGGGTGTGACCGGCCCAACCCGATTGAGGTCTTCTTCTTGATGCCCACTTCCAAGCTCCGTATGCGTACCTCCGCCGCCGTCCTCGCCGGCACCGCCGGTCTGACCGCCCTGGGCGCGGCCGTGCTGCCCGCCACCGCGAACGCCGCCACCCTCTCCCCGAAGGCCATCGCCGCCCAGATCGTCCCGGCCAACCAGCTGGCGTCCTTCAACCAGATCATCTCCCACGAGTCCAGCTGGAACGTGACCGCGGTCAACCCGAGCTCGGGCGCGTACGGCCTGGCCCAGGCGCTGCCGGGCTCCAAGATGGCCTCTGCGGGTGCGGACTGGAGGACCAACCCGACCACCCAGATCAAGTGGGCGCTGGACTACATGAACACCCGCTACGGCAGCCCGAACGCCGCCTGGGCCTTCTGGCAGACCCACCACTGGTACTAAGCCGGCCATCGGCTCACCGACTCCGTCCGCCACCTGACCACTCCCCCTCACCCCGGGGGTCGGACAGGGACCACCGGGGTGCCCGGCAGGGCCCGGACCCGCGCGACCCGCGTGGTCCGGGCCCTGCCGTGGTTCCCCGGGCGGCACCGCTCGTGGTTCCCCGGGCGGCACCGCTCGTGGTTCTCCGGGCGGCACCTCTCGTGGACTACAGCTCGCGGCTCCCCGGGCGGCACCTCTCGTGGTTCTCCGGACGGCACCGCTCGTGGACTACGGCTCGCCGGTGAGCCCGAGCAGCTCGCGCATCCGCGCGTACTTGGCGGCCAGCCGCTCGGCGGTCGCCGGGTCCAGTGCGGCGAGGCGGGCCGGATCGGAGTTGTGTGCCAGGTCCGCGCGCTTGACCAGCAGCGCGCCCGGCGTGGCCAGGATGCGCGCGGTGTACTCCTCGACCGGCTCGTCCGGGCGCCGGGTGAGCGCGTCCACGATCGCCTTGGTCTCCTCCGGCAGCGCGGCCCCGGCCAGCCACTCGCGGCTCAGCCGGTCGTCCTCGACGGTGTCGTGCAGCCAGCCCGCCGCGATCTGCGCCGCGCTGCCGCCACGCGCCGCCGTCCCCCGGGCGACCGCCGCGATGTGCTCACCGTAGGGGTGGCCGTTCTTGTCCACCTGTCCCTGGTGGGCCCGGCGCGCGATCGCCTCCACCTCGGACAGGCTCAGGTACTGGTCCTCCATCGGCTCATCGTAGGCCCGGGCGGTCGGGCCCGCTCCGGGCGGTCGGGCTGGGTGGTGTGCCCGCGACAGGCCCGTTGATCGCCTCGCCGGAGACCCCTGGTTTACTGCCCCGGGGGTTCATGGGCTTCGGGGGGTCACCACGCTCGGGAGTCGACGCCGCCCCCCGACGGGAGACCCCTGTCGCACCCGGCAGATCCGTCCGAGCGATCCGAGGAACCATGGCAGCCCTGCACCCCCTGCTGTCCGCCTTCGCGCCGATCTGGGCGCTCACCGGCGCCGGCTACGTCGTCGGCCGCACCGGGCTGCTCGGGCCGCAGGCCGAGACGGTGCTCAACCGGTTCGTCTTCCACGTGGCGATGCCCGCCGCGCTGTTCCTGATGATCGCCCGCACCCCGCTGGACCGCTTCGCCAACGCCTCGATGCTCGCCTTCACGGCCGGCACCGTGGTCGCGATCGGCCTCGGGCTGCTCGCCGGGCGGCTGTTGTTCCACCGCAGGCCCGGCGAACTGGCCGTCGGCGCGATGGCCTCCGGCTACGTCAATTCGGCCAACCTCGGCATCCCGGTGACCGTGCAGGTCCTGGGCGACGCCTCCTTCGTGGCACCCGTGGTGCTGTTCCAGATCCTGGTGGTCACCCCCGCCGTCCTGGTCGTCCTGGACGGCGGCGCGGCCGGCCGCCGGGCGCTGCTCACCCTGCCCGTCCGCAACCCGATCCTGCTGGCCACCGCCCTGGGCGCCATCACCTCGGCGACCGGCGTGCACCTGCCCGCCGAGCTGAATCGCTCCTTCGAACTGCTCGGCGGCGCCGGGGTCCCGACCGCGCTGATCGCCCTCGGCATCTCACTGCACAACCGTCCGCCGGCGGACGGCCGTCCGCGCCGCACCGAGGTCGGGCTGACCGTCGCACTCAAGACCCTGGTCCAGCCACTGGTCGCACTCGCCGTGGCCGGACCGCTGCTCCACCTGCCCGCGCACCAGCTCCTCACCGTAGTGCTGTTCTCCGCTCTGCCCACCGCCCAGAACGTGTACACCTACGCCCGCGAGTACCAGCAGGGCACCGCCCTCGCCCGGGACGCGGTGCTCTGGTCGACGCTGGTGTCGATGGCCACGCTGTCGGTGATCAGCTGGACCCTCGGGTCCGCGTAGCCCGCGTAGCCCGTTTCGCTTCCCGGCGGTCACTGCTTCCTGGCGCCCGCCACCACCCCGGTCATGGCCGCCAGGAAACGCCGGGCCGTCTCCAGCTCGTCCGGCTCGAACTGCCGCATGGCCGCGACCAGGTCGCCGATCAGCCCGCCGAAGAAGCCCTCCCCCAGCTCCATCGCCCGCTCCTCCACCAGCAGCCGCACCCGGCGCCGGTCCTGCGGGTCCCGCTCGCGCCGGATCAAGCCGAGCCGCTCCAGCCGGTCCACCAGACCGGTGGTGCCCGCCGAGTTCAGCCCCAGCGCCTCGCCGAGTCGGCCCGGGGTGACCACCTCCCCGCCCCTGGCCGCGTCCAGCAGGTGGATCAGCGCCCGCAGGTCGGTCGGATGCAGACCGTTACGGGCGGCGAACTCGGCGCCGAACAAGTCGAGTTCGACCGTCAGACCACGCAGCAGATGGACCAGCCGCATCGGCTCGGCAGCCTCGGACACCCTGTCGTCCTTCCTCGGGTAGGGCATGTGTCACTATTCTCTCGCTCAGCGAGATACTTGTTCGGCGTCATACGCGTTCATCGAGTGGTTCAACCGACTCGGCCGCCATCACACCACACCCGCGGAGGTTCTCATGCCCGCCCGCACCACCCCCTTCCTCGCCGCCTATGACGCCCTGCTCGCCCGCTGGCCCGTCCCGGTCGAGGCGCTCACCGTCCGCACCGTCCACGGCACCACCCGCATCAACGCCTGCGGCCCCGTCGACGGCCGCCCGCTCGTCCTGCTCCACGGCGGCGGCGCCACCTCCACCATGTGGTTCGCCAACGCCGGCGCCTGGGCCGGGGCCGGACACCGCGTCCTCGCCGTCGACCTCATCGGCGACCCCGGCCGCAGCGTCCACGACGGTGCCGCCCTCGACGGCGTCCCCGGCCTGCTCGGCTGGCTGGACGCCGTCCTCGACGGACTCGGCGTCCCGCGGGCCGACTTCTGCGGACACTCGTACGGCGGCTGGATCGCCCTGGAGTACGCGCTGCACGCCCCCACCCGGGTCGGCCGGCTCGCCCTGCTCGATCCCAGCCTGTGCTTCACGGGCTACCGACCCGGCTACCTGCTGCGCGCCCTCCCCCTCTTCCTCCCGGGCCGCACCCCGGCCCGCGCCCGCTCCTACCTCGACTGGGAAACCGGCGGCACCCCTGGCCTCGACCCCGCCTGGCGCGAGCTGTACGCCCTCGGCTACGCCGGCTTCCCCGCATCGCGCGTCGTCACCGGCCCCCGCCCCTCACCCGAGCGCCTCCGCACCCTCACCGCGCCCGTCCTCACCCTCCTCGCCGCCCACAGCCGCGCCCACGACCCCCACCACTCCGCCCGAACCGCCCGCCAGACCCTCCCGGACGCAGAAGTCGCCATCCTCCCGGGCGCCTCCCACCACAATCTCCCCATGGCCGCCGCCCAGGAACTCAACCCCCGCCTCACCACCTTCTTCACCCCCACCCGTCACCCCTGACCACGCCTCCCGCACCCACCCGCACGAGAGGTCGGCCCATCCGACTTCCCACGTCGCACCCCATCGGCCCCACAGGGAGAGGGACACGCCGTACACCCCACCCGGGACGCCCACCCCGCCGGCTCCTGCAGTCAGCCGGGCCTGCCGCACCAGCGACAGGCCCACGCGGCCACACACGCAGCAACCAGCACCGCACTGCCCGCACGAGAAGTCAGCCCAACCCGACTCCTCGCCCCACAGGACTTGACGACGCATCGGCGAGGCCGACTCCCTGCGGGCAGGAGCCGACCGGCAGCAGGATGAGGGGCGCCGTTCCGGAGGGGACGGGCGGCTCCTCGAAACCGACAGGAGTGTACGACCGCGCCATGGACCGGCCGCAGCTGCCCGGCGCCCTCGGGACCACCGTTCGGGAGCCGGGGCTTCTGGAGCAAACCCGGAGTGGAGGCACCGGTGGACTCAGTAGATCAGGTAGCCGGGGCGGTGCCCTTCGTCGTCGATCTCCCCGGTGGCCTGGGTCCGCAGTTTGCGGGACAGCTCCTCCAGGGCCCGGGAGGCCGCGACCTCCTCGCCGATCCTGGCGAGCGGACGGTCGTCCGCGCTCTTCACGGACTCGCCGTGCGCGCTCAGGCCGGGCGCCCTCGCGCCGGTCAGCCTGGCCTCACACGCCGTGTGCACGCCGTCTTCCTCGAAGCTCAGTTCCACGTCCCATTGGTTGTGCATGCCACACCTCCTGGCAGCGGCCCCCGTCGCACCTGTCCGGACCGGCACGGACGGTGACCCGTGGCGGCCGCTCACACCAGCGTGCGCCTGCCCCGCCGACGGCGGCAAGCGCTGCCGGAAGGCCCGGGGCCCGCCACGCCGCGCCCGTGTCGTGCGATCGGCCCGGGTACCGGCCCGGCGGTAGGCTGACGGGAGCGCCCGCGACGGCCGACCCACCTCTCGGACCCGTCGGCGCGGCACGGGCAGCGACAACCTGGTGGTCCCTCCGTGGCGGTCTTCCTCCTCGCTCTCAGTGCGGCCTGCTGTCTGGGGCTCGGCTTCGTCCTCCAGCAGCACGCGGCGCAGCAAGCCCCGCGTTCCGATCTGCTGCGCTGGCGGCTGCTGCTGGACCTGATGCGGATGCCGCAGTGGCTTCTCGGCACCGCGTTCATGGTCAGCGGGCTGATCCTCTCGGCGCTCGCGCTCAACCAGGGCGAGGTGTCGCTGGTCGAGCCGCTGCTGGCCACCAATCTGATCTTCGCCATGGCACTGGCCCGGGTGCTGACCCGTCAGACCCTGGGCCGCTCCGGCTGGGCCGGGGTGCTGCTGCTGGCCCTCGGGGTGACGGCCTTCATCGTGGCCGGACAGCCGACCGGCGGTGGGCCACCCGCCGGGGAGCTGCGGCACTGGCTGGTGGTCGGCACCGTGGTCGGGCTGGTTCTGCTGCTGGTCTCGCTGGCCCGGCGGCTGCCGCTGTTCGAGGAGGCGACCCTGCTGGCGCTCGCCGCCGGACTGCTCTACGGCCTCCAGGACGCGCTGACCCGGACCACCACCCAGCGTCTCGGCCACGACGGCCTGACGGCGGTGCTGCGCAGCTGGCAGCCGTACGCGGTGGTGGTGGCGGGTGTGGTCGGGCTGTTGCTGGTGCAGAGCGCCTTCGAGGCCGCGCCGCTGCGGATGTCCCTGCCGGCGCTGACCGCCGCCCAGCCGGTGGCCGGGATCGCCTGCGCGGTGGGCTTCCTCGGCGACCGGCTGCAGGTGACCCCGGGGGCACTGGCCTGGCAGGCGGCCGGGCTGCTGGCGATCGTGATCGGGGTGATCGTGATCGGCCGCCATCCGGCGATGCCCGGGACCGTCCGCGACACCCTGGAGAGCATCGGGGCGTCGCCGGAGGACAAGCCGGGGAAGAAGTCCGAGGACGAGCCGGAGGACAAGCCGACGGGCGGGTCCGAGGAGAACGGCCGCCCCGGGAGCACCGGTTAGGCCCCCGATATGCTGAAGCGCACGGGCGGATGCCGTGGCCGGTGGGCGGGTCGCGGTCGTCGGGGCGGCGTGCTCCACCGTCTCGGTCTCCTCACCGGCGCGGGCACCGTCCCCTGCACCCTGCTCTGGCGCCTCGCCTCGTCTCCACCTGGTGCGCCCTCGCCGCCCTGGCCGGCCTGCTGCTGCTCCACTGGTCGGGCCACGGGCCGGCGGGCGGCCTGCCCCGGCCGCCGGTCAGGCCCGCCGGCCTGCCCCGAGGAGCGGCTCACGCACTGTGCGCCGGCTCCGGTTCGGCGGCCGTGCTGCCCGCCCGGGCCGTGCTCCCCCGAAGTCGGTCCATCTCGCGCCACTCGGGGCGCAGCCCGGCCAGGGCCGTGGTCGCGAAGTACAGGGCTCCGCCCACGATCAGGCTGGGTATCAGTCCGACCATGGCGACCGCCGCGCCGGCGACCAGCCCGCCCAGCGGGATACCGGCCCAGGCCAGGGAGTCGCCGAGGGCGTGGACGCGGCCCAGCAGGTGGCGGGGCACCCGCTCGAAGAGCACCGCTCCGAGGATCGGGTTGAGGAAGCCGGCGCCGAAGCCGCCGACCGCGAAGACCGTGAACACCAGCCACATCGGCGCGCCGAGGGCGAGCACCAGGAAGCGGGGCGCGCCGCACAGCAGGAAGCCGGTGAAGAAGACCGTCCGACGGGGCAGCCGGGAGGCGACGGCCGCCGCAATCAGGCTGCCGACGACCGCGGTGGCACCCATGACGGCGGCGAGCAGGCCGATGGCGGCCGGTCCGTTGCCGGACTCCCGCGCCCAGACCGGGACGAGAACGGTGGTGAACCCGGCGTCGATCAGGTTGGTGATGCCGATCATCACGATCACGGTGAGCAGCAGCGGCTCCGACCGCAGGAAGGTGAAGCCCTCGCGGAACATCCGCCAGTAGCCCGCGGGCGGCTCCTGCTCGGACGGATCGCCGGCCGCGGCGGACACAGCCGAGCGCCCCATGCCGTGCGGGAGCGCGATCGCGATGATCAGCGACCCGAGCGCGAAGGTGCCCGCGTTGATCGCCAGCCCGGCCAGCGGGCCGATCAGGGCGACCAGCCCGCCGCCGACCGCCGGGCCGATGGTGGAGGCCAGCCGTTCCGTGACGCCCGACAGCCCGGTGGCGCGTTCCATCGGCACTCGGGCGTGGTCGGCCGCCTCCGGGACCATGACGGACTTGGCCAGGTCCCCCGGGCCGCGCATCGCCCCGATCACCGCGACCATCACCAGAAGCACCCAGAACGGGAGCAGCCCCTGCATGTGCAGCAGCGGGACCAGCCCGGCCGCGACGGCGCTGACCGCGTCCGTCGTCCAGGACACCACGCGCGGCCCGAGCCGGTCCACTAACGGCCCGGTCAGCGCCTTGACCGCCACGTACGGCGCCATCTCGGCGAACGCGACCAGGCCCGTCATGGTGGCGCTGCCGGTGGTGGCCAGGACGAACCAGGGCAGGGCGATGGCCGAGACGCGCGTGCCGGTCACGGAGACGGCCGTGGCGGTCAGGACCCCGGCCAGCGGCCGGAGGCTGCGCCCGGACGGGGCGACGACGGCGGTGGTCATGCGGTTTCCCCCTCGCTCGTGGTCGTCGCGTCCGGCAGGACGTGGACGACCACCGAGACCTGCTCGGTGCCCTCCGGGGCGGGCCCGCCGTGGTCGATCCGCCGGTAGCGCCGGATCACCTCGAACAGCTCGCCGGAAAGCTGCTCGGCCTCGGCGGGCGTGAGCTGCAGTCCCTGGTCGCTGAGGTCCGTCACCCGGCGCCAGTCGCGCGGCATGGTCTCGAAGGCGTCCAGCGTGCGCTGGGCCGTCAGGGTGTGCGCGGCCAGGACGGATCGCAGGAAGCCGGCGGCCGTGTCGGGCTCCTCGTCCGCCATGTCGTCCCCCGTCCAGACGGTCATCCGGTGGGCCGAACGCCACCACCGCTCACGGGCGTTGCCGCGTTCCTCGTCCTCCTCGACGAAGCCCGCGGCGGCGAGCTGGCGCAGGTGGTAGCTGGTGGCTCCGGAGTTCAGCCCCAGCTGCGCGGCGAGCCTCGTTGCCGTGGACGGCCCGTGCTTGCGCAGCAGTCCGACCAACTGCATGCGCACGGGGTGCGCCATCGCCCGCATGTTCTTGGCGGTGATGGCGATGTGCGGGTCGTCGCTGTGCTTCCAGCCGCGTTCTTCGGTCATGGCAGGAGACTAGAACTCCAAAGAGTTCTTTGCAAAGGGATTTTTGCGAAGAACTCTTTGGGGTTTCCCGCCGTGGAGGAGACCGCCGCTCCCGGCCCCGCCGGTCGGCGGGTGTCCGACCGGCCGCTCGGCGGGGGCTCCCCGAGCGGACCGCGACCCGGAGCGGGATTGTCACCCGGGCGGCCGAGGCGCAGGCTGGCAGGAAGGGCCCGGAAGGCGGCCCACCCCGACCGGCCGCGGATTCGATGACGGTCGCCGGGGAGCACGAGGGGCAGGGCGATGGCACGCGGGAGGCTCTGGGGCTACGTCGCGTCGGGGGCCCGGGCGCTCGGCGCGTTCGGTGGCACCGTCGGCGCGGGCGGCGCTGTCCGCACGGGCGGCCCCGGCCGCCGGGGCGGGTCCGGACACGCGGGCGCACTGGCGACCGCCGGGGCCAAGGAGGGCCTCGGCCCGTTCTCGCCGGGCGCGATGGCCGCACCCAGGCCGCTCACCCGCACGGAGCTGGAGCGGCTGCGGTGGACCGGCCGGCAGGCCGGCTGCGAACCGATGGCCCGGCACGTCCAGGTGGCCGACGTGCTCCGCCGGGTGGTGCGCGGCGGCGGCCGGGCGGCGGCCGTCACGGTCCGGGTCGCGCCCGGGCTCCCGGTGGTGGCCGGGGACGCCCGCCGTCTGGAGACGGCCGTCGCCGGGCTGGTCGACCACGCCATCCGGCGCAGCCCGCCGGGCGGCCGGGTGCTGGTCCGGGCCGACGTGGCGGGCGGCGCGCCCACGCTGCGGTCCCCCGGCCGGGCGGCGGCGGCCCGCGGCCGGGTGGAGATCCGGATCTCCGACCGGGGCGCCCACGAGCCGCCCGAGGCACGCGAGTGGCTGATCACGGGCGTGCGGGCGGACGGCCCGGCGGGGCCCGCCCTGCACAGCCTGGTGCTGGCCGCGGGCGGCCGGCTCACGGTGGAGACCACTCCCGGCGGCGGACTGACCGTGGTCCTGCTGCTGACCGTCGCACAGGAGTAGCGGGAGCCCCCGCCGAGCGCCTCCGCCCGGCGGGCCCACCCCGCCGAACCGGGGCGCTGTCGTCGAACCTGCGCCTGCCGGGCGAACGACGCGAGTTCGATGACGGCGCCCTAGACTTGCCCCATGCCCCGGCTCAACGACCAGGTCAGGGAGCTGCTCCAGGAGTACGCCGATCTGATCAACATCACCGGCGGGGACGCTTTCCGGGCCCGCGCCTACGAGAAGGCCGCCCGCGCGGTCGGCGGCCACCCCGAGGACCTGGCCGGCCTGGACGTCAGGGGTCTACGGGAGATCCCCGGCGTCGGCAAGTCCACCGCCGAGAAGATCGCCGAGTACCTCGCCACCGGGACCTTCCCCGCCCTGGAGGCGCTGCGCGCCGAGATCCCGTCCGGCGTACGGGAGATGATGGCCGTCCCCAGCGTCGGGCCCAAGCGCGCCCTGGCCCTCTACCGCGACCTCGGGATCGCCTCGGTGGACGAACTCGCCGCGGCCGCCCGCGCCGAGAAGCTCGCCGACCTGCCCGGTTTCGGCGAGCGCAGCGGCGAGAAGATCCTGCACGGCATCGAGCTGATGCGGCAGTCCGGGGGCCGCACCCCGCTGGACACCGCCACCGAGCTGGCCGAGCAGCTGGTCGCCGCGCTCTCCGCCGTTCCCGGCTGCACCCGCTGCGCGGTCGCGGGCTCGCTGCGCCGGATGCGCGAGACGGTGGGCGACATCGACGTGCTCGCGACCGCCGAGGACTCCGCCCCGCTGATGGCCGCACTCACCGAACTCCCCTACGTCGCCGAGGTGATCGGCAGCGGGAGCACCAAGACCTCGGTCCGTACCACCCAGGGCGTACAGGTGGACCTGCGGGTCCTGCCGGAGGAGGACTGGGGAGCGGCGCTGGTCTACTTCACCGGCTCGAAGGCGCACAACATCAAGCTGCGCACGATGGCCGTCCGGGCCGGGCTGAAGCTCTCCGAGTACGGACTGTTCGAGGCGGACAGCGGCGCCAAGGTGGTCTCGGAGACCGAGGAAGAGGTGTACGCGGCGCTCGGCCTGCCGTGGATCCCTCCACCGCTGCGCGAGGACCGGGGCGAGATCGAGGCCGCGCTGGACGGCGGCCTCCCGGAGCTGGTCCAGGAGTCCGACCTGCGCGGCGACCTGCACACCCACACCGACCTGACCGACGGGCTGGCCACCCTGGAGGAGATGATCGACACCGCCGCCGCCCGCGGCTACTCCTACTTCGCCGTCACCGACCACGCCCCGGACCTGGTGATGCAGCGGATGACGGACGAGAAGATGCTCGCCCAGCGCGAGCAGTTGCGGCAACTCGCGGGCCGGCACAAGAAGTTGCGCCTGCTGCACGGCACCGAGCTGAACATCGGCCCGGACGGCGGGGTGGACTGGCCACCCGGGTTCCTGGCCGGCTTCGACGTCTGCGTGGCCTCCGTTCACTCGCACTTCGCCCTGGACCGGGCCGCCCAGACCCGCCGGCTGATCCGCGCTTGCGAGAACCCGTACGTGCACGTCATCGGGCACCTCACCACCCGCCGGATCGGCCGGCGCGGGCCGATCGACGTCGACCTGGACGCGGTGTTCGAGGCCGCCGCGCGCACCGGCACCGCGATCGAGATCAACAGCTCCCCGCAGCGGCTCGACCTGCGCGACGAGGACGTCCTGCGGGCCCGGCGGCACGGCGTGCGCTTCGCGATCGACAGCGACGCACACGCCACCGGCCATCTCGCCTACCCGCGTTACGGCATCGGCACGGCGCAGCGCGGCTGGCTCACCGCCGGAGACGTGATCAACACCTGGACCTGGCAGAAGCTGAAGCACTTCCTCCGCAAGGACGCGGTGCCCAAGTAGCCGCCAGGGCGGCCCCCGCGTCGAGGGACGCCCACCGAAACGTCACTCCCCACCGCAGGAGGCCCCGGGCCGGGCCGGCACCCGGGCTGCGGTGCCGGAGCCCGGCCGCGCGCCCGAGGTCCCCGGTATCCGGGAAGGCGCCGGTGGCGCAAGGGAAGGCACCGGTGGCGTAAGGGAAGGCACCGATGCTTGACGCTGGCATGCCACCACCGGAAGGATTCCCGGATCATCCGACCGGCCCGCGGCATCCGCCCGCGGGCCGCCCGACCCCGGGAACCCGCCTTGGCCCTGCGCCCGTTGCTCCGCCGCGCCGCCGGTCTGGTCGGCGCCGCCGTCCTCACCCTGGCCGGCACCCTCACCGCCGCCGCCCCGGCCCACGCCGACTTCGGCACCGACTACCACGACCCGGTCACCGCCACCAAGCCGCTCACCCGCCCCGACACCCGCTCCTGCACCGTCGAGGTGATGCACGAACGCGAGTTCCGCAACGGGTACGGCAACCCGCCGGACACCCCGTACGACACGACCCTCGCCCCGCCCGCGGACTGCGCCGGCCCCTGGTCCGCGGTGGTCCTGGACCTCCACGGGCAGGTCGCCGGACGGCAGTTCGACCGGATCTTCAGCGTCCGCGTCGGCGGCGTCCAGGTGCTGCTCTCCTCCACCCCGGAACCGTCCAAGGACGGCATCGCGTGGAACGTCGAGCACGACGTCACCCGCTACGCCCCGCTGTTCGCGAGCGGCCCGCAGGAGTTCTCCTTCGACCTCGCCAACGTCACCGACGCCACCTACACCGGCGTCTTCACGATCAGCGCGAGCCTGACCTTCTACACCGCGGACGACCGCCGGCCGGCCGTCCGCTCCGCCGACCGGCTGCTCACCACCGGACCGTTCGGGCTCACCCAGGCCGCCCCCGCCGCCTCGCGCGACCTCACCTTCCCGCAGAACCTCGAACGCCTCACCGCCGAGGTCTACGCCCGGGGCGGCGGCGCCTGCGAGGAGTTCGCGTACGCCTCCGCACCGGACGCCTTCGCCGCCGCCAACCCGGGCACCGGCATCTGCGGCAAGGGCCCGTTCCGCGAGCTGCGGCTCACCGTGGACGGCCGGGTGGCCGGCGCGGTCTGGCCGTACCCGGTGATCTACACCGGCGGCTGGGACCCGCTGCTCTGGCGGCCCGTGCCCGGCGTCTTCGCGTTCGACCTGCCCGCCTACCGGCTCGACCTCACCCCGTACGTCGGGCTGCTGCTGGACGGCCGGCCGCACGCCGTCGGCGTCACCGTGAACGCCGCCGAGGCGCAGAGCAACGACGTCTGGACCGGCCAGGTCAACCTCTTCGCCGAGACGGACCACGGCGCCGCCCGCACCACCGGGCAGCTCACCGACTACCGGGTCGCCCCGGAGGCCACCGTCGCCACCGACCTCGCCGACCACGGCGGCGGCAGCGGCGACTGGACGGTCACCGCCGCCCGGAACGACCTCGCCCGGGGCTGGGTGCAGACCTCGCACGGCCGGATCACCACCGAGGTCCGCGACGAACTCGCCTTCCGCTCCGGCCAGCGGCTGCGCGACGGCGGCAACGACGTGACGCTGCACAACGGCACCGACCTCACCCGCACCACCGCCACCTGGGGCGGCGGACCGCACCGCACCACCACCGTGCACGAGGGCGAACCGCTGGACGTCGACTACAAGGTGAGCCGCGACGCGGCCGGCAACACCGACCAGTCCACCACCATGGACCTCGGCTACCACCGTGAGGCCACCACGGCCACCGGCGGCCACGTCACCGAGCGCTCCACCGTCGACCACACCCTGCACCCCACCGCCCGGCGGCACGACGGGGACCGCACCGTCCGGACCGGCAGCAGCACCGAGGAGTACCGCAGCACCGGGCCCGAGGGGCCGTACCAGCGGACGCTGAGCTTCGTGGACGGCTGGCCGCGCTCCTGAGGACCACCCCCGCTGCCCGTATTGCGAAAATTGGTCGGATTCATGCCGCTCACCCCTGGTGCACGGCGCGTAGGAGGCGCATCATGGGAGATGGACCTGCGAGGTAGCTGAAGGAAGTTCGACCGCAGGAGGCAGTGGCGACGGATCGAGACGGATCAGGGTCTGCCGCTGAATTACTACCTCGGTCGACGATCGAACTACCGGCCGGAGGACATTACGTCCGGAGGCCACCCCAACCTCGTAGGTTCAGCGCGTCCACGGAGCATCCCCTCGGCCCCGTGGACGCGCACCCGTCCGTACGCCCCTCGGCTACCGCGCGCCCGCCCAGCCCATCTCCCAGGCGTGCACCGCGATTCCGACCCGGTTCGCCACCCCGAGCTTGCGCTGGATGCTGGCGACGTGGGTCTTGACCGTCCCCGGCGAGATGAACAGCTCCGCGGCGATGTCCGCGTTGGTGCGGCCCGCCGCGACGTGCCCGGCGATCTCCACCTCCCGCTCGGTCAGCGGCACCACGAGCCCCGGCCGGCGGCGCTCCGGGCGGCGCGGCGCCGTCACGTGCCGCAGCAGCCGGACCGTGACCGACGGGCTGATCAGGCTCTCCCCGTCCGCCGCCGCCCGTACTGCCTCCGCCAGCAGGGACGGGCCGGAACGCTTCAGCAGGAAGCCGGACGCCCCGTGCCGCAGGGCCGGGTACACGTACTCGTCCAGGTCGAAGGTGGTCAGCACCACCACCCGCACCGGCTCCGCCACCCCGGGCCCGGCCAGCCGCCGGGTCAGCTCCAGTCCGTCCATCCGCGGCATCCGGATGTCCACCAGAGCGACGTCCGGCCGCAGTTCGGCCGCCAGTTCCAGCGCGGCGAGCCCGTCCGCCGCCTCGCCCACCACCTCGATGTCCGGTTGGGCCGTCAGGATCCGCCGCACGCCGCGCCGGACGGCCTCCTGGTCGTCCGCGATCAGGGTACGGATCACCCGCAAGCCCTCGCCGTTCGTACTCGTCACGCCCAGCAGTGTGGCGCACGGCCGCCGGACGGGAAAGTTCACGCGGCGGACCGGGCCCGGTTCACCTTCGTCCGGTGAGCTGGCCGCCATGAACGATTCCAGTGGACGTCTCTCCGTCAGCAGGCGCGGGCTCCTGGCCGGTGCGACCGGCGTCGGTCTCGGTGGTGCCGTGTCCCTCTCCGGCATCGCGGCCACCCCCGCCGCCGCTTCCCCGGTGCTGTGGCAGCGACCGGACCGCTCCGGCGCGCCGCGCGTGGCCGGCCTGCACCTCCAGTTCGGCTCGGACGCCTCGCGCGAGGTGGTCGTCTCCTGGCACACCACCAGGTCCGTCGGCAACCCGCGCGTGATGTACGGGACTTCGAACAGCGGCTTCGGCCGGACGGTCCAGGCCGCGACCCGCACCTACCGGGACGCCGCCTCCGGCACCGAGGTCCAGGTGCACCACGCCCGGCTGACCGGCCTGCACGCCGACACGGACTACGTCTACGCCGCCGTCCACGACGGCACCACCCCCGAACTCGGCACCGTCCGCACCGCCCCGCGGGGCCGGTCCGCCTTCACCTTCACCAGCTTCGGCGACCAGGGCACCCCCACCCTCGGCAGGAAGACCGCCAACGGCTACGTGAACGACAACCTCGGCAGCCCCGCCGCCGGCGACACCACCGCCGGGGTCGAGCGGATCGCCCCGCTGTTCCACCTGCTCAACGGCGACCTCTGCTACGCGAACATCGCCACCGACCGGGTCCGCACCTGGTCCGACTGGTTCGAGAACAACAGCCGCTCGGCCCGCCACCGCCCCTGGATGCCCGCGGCCGGCAACCACGAGAACGAGAAGGGCAACGGCCCGATCGGATTCGGCGCCTACCAGGCGTACTTCGAGCTGCCGGACGCCCGCTCCGACACGGAGACGCACGGCCTGTGGTACTCCTTCACGGCCGGCTCGGTGCGGGTGATCAGCCTCAACAACGACGACGTGGCCTACCAGGACGGCGGCAACAGCTACGTCCGCGGCTACTCAGGCGGCGCCCAGCAGCGCTGGCTGGAACGGGAGTTGATCGCGGCCAACGCGGACCCGGCGATCGACTGGATCGTGGTCTGCATGCACCAGGTGGTGATCTCCACCGCCGACAGGTTCAACGGCGCCGACCTCGGCGTCCGCGAGACCTGGGTGCCGCTGTTCGACAAGTACGGCGTGGACCTGGTGGTCTGCGGCCACGAGCACCACTACGAGCGCTCGCACCCGATCCGCGGCCAGCAGCCGACCGACACCCGCACGCCGGTCCCGGTCTCCACCGACACCGAGACCATCGACACCACCAAGGGCACCGTCCACATGGTCATCGGCGGTGGCGGCACCTCGGCCCCGTCCAACCAGCTCTTCTTCAGCCCCGCCAAGGCCCGGGTGATCACCGGCGTCGGCGCCCCCGACCCGGCCACCGGCAAGCGCCCGCCGGTGTACGTGACCGAGGACGCCCCGTGGTCCGCCTTCCGGGACGCCGACAACCCGTACGGCTTCGCGTCCTTCGACGTCGACCCGGGCGGTCGCAACGGGCAGACCACCATCGGCGTCACCTACTACTCCGTCAGCGGTCCGTACGGGGACCTCGTCCCGGTCGACCGCTTCACCCTGACCCGTCCGCGCGGCACCCGCGGCGGCGGCCGCGGCCACTGACCCCGCGGCGCCCCCGGAAGCGGCGCCGGGCGATCAGGCCGGCGCCGCAGGACGTGCTCCTCAGCGCCCCGGCAGGGAGCAGCTGACCCGCCAGCCCGCGGACGTGCCCGGGCCGGCGGTCAGCGATCCCCCGTGGGCGGCGGCGCGGGCGGTGAGTCCGGCCAGGCCGGTGCCGCCGGCGCCCGGGCGGCGGCGCAGCAGCGGCTTGCGGGCGGGACCGGCGTCGTCGGTGACGGTCAGCTCGACGGCGCCGTCCTCACCGGCGGCCACCCGGACGGTGACCTCGGTGGCCTGCGGGGCGTGCCGGCGGATGTTGGTGAGGGCCTCCAGGACGACGGCGTACGCGGTCGCCTCGGCCTCGGCGGAGAGCCGGCCGGCGGTGCCGGGCGCCAGCTCCGCGGTGGCGCGCAGGCCGCCCGTGGTGCCGAAGCGGGCGACCAGCTCGGGGAGGTCGGCCAGGCCCAGCCGGCGCGTGGTCGCCCCGTCGGTCCACTCCTCCCGCTCCGCCCGGTCCCCCCGGTCCCCCCGGTCGAAGGCTCGGCCACCCCGGTCCTCCGGAGCGTCCGGACCGCCCGGCTCGCGCAGGGCACCGACCATCTCGTCCATCGAGTCCAGTGCCCGCAGCCCGGCCTCCTCCAGGCGGCGCAGCAGTGCGACCGTCTCCTCCGCCTCCTGGCCCGGGAGTTGGCCGGCCTGGGCCTCCAGCACGATGCCGGTGATCTCGTGGGCGACGAAGTCGTGCAGCCCCCGGGCCACTTCGAGCCGCTGCTCGCGCCGGGCCCGGGCCACCGCCCGCTCCCGGCGGGCGTCCAGGACCCGCAGGTAGAGGGCCGCGCCCGCGACGCCGAGCACCGGCGGCAACGAGAGCAGCACCCCGCCCACCGTCCCGGCCGTGCCGCCCTGCGGCACGCGCAGGGCGAACCGCAGCGGCAGCAGCACGGCCGCGAGCCCGAGCAGCCCGCCGACCGCCCAGACCGAGCGGTCGGGCAGCCGGCGGACGGCCCGGAAGAGCAGCCCGAGCAGGGCGAGCCACTCGAAGGGCATCCAGAACGCGGGCAGCCGGTAGGGCCCCGAGTAGGCCAGGTCGACCAGCAGCGAGGCGCCGGCCACCGCCCCGGCGGCCCTGCCGAGGGTGATCCGCCCGATGGGCCACGGCAGCAGCGCCACCGCCGCGGCGAGCAGCGCCGTCAGGGCGAGCAGCGCGGCCGCACCGCGGGCGTCCGCCTGCGCGAGCGCGACGGGCGGCATCAGGGCCGGCGCGGCGACGGCTGCGAGCCGCCGCCGGATCCGGGCCGACCGCGGCCACGTGGAATCGGACCGGACGGAGGATGGGTCGGTGCGCACCCGGCCGAGCCTACGGGCAGCTCTCCCGGGGGAGGCGGCTTCCTCCCCGGGAGGGAGCGGTCCGCCGTCAACTCCCCTCCGCAGCGGGAGGTCTGCACGACCGGGCGAAGAGCATGCTCGGTGGCGTCGGAACCACCGCGCCGAAGGAGAACGAACCGCCATGAACCGCCGCCTCGCCACCGCCGCAGTCTCGCTCCTCCTCCTGACCGCGACGGTCGCCACCGCCGCACCGGCCGCCGTCGCCGCACCGGCCTCCGCCCCGCAGCCGTCCCTCACCGCGCAACCGGCCGCGTCGGCAACCGACTTCGGACCGGTCGGCGTGCGCGGCACCGGCAACACCGTCCTCACCGCCGCATTCCAGGGCTTCGACGGCGACCCGGTGCAGATCTCGGTGGACGCCCGCACCACCACCAACACCGATCCGCGCAGCACCGCAGGCCACTTCCACGTCCGCCACGTGCACACCGACGGCCGGCTGGTCGCCGACTTCGAGGGGGACATCACCTGCCTGGCCGTCGGCGGCCGGGAGGCGATCGCCACCGGGGTGGTCACCAAGGGCGAGGCGCCCTGGTTCCCGGGACTGGAGCTGGTCGGCCAGAAGGTCTCGCTCTCGGTGGAGGACAACGGGCGGCGCGGGGACCGGATGGGCTGGGTCTGGGGCGTGTTCGGCCAGCCGGTGTCGGACTGCCAGGGCACGGTACCGTTCATCCGCACGACCAGTGGTGACTTCTCCGTGCGCAGCTGACACCCGGCCGACCGGGCCTGCCAGGGCCTCTCGGGCAACGAACGGGGCTGCGCACCGCCCCCCGAACGCCCGGAGACCTGGAGGCCCCGTTGTCCCTGAACCGTCCGACCATCCCGCCGCTGGCGGGCGCTGGGTTCAACGACCGAACAGGGGACGGCCGTTGAACCCCGCGCCGGACCGGCAGCCGCCCGACTACGCCCGGCTCGGCGCCGTCGGGCCGTACTTCGCGCTCGACACCTCGCCGGCCGGGCGGCCGCCTGCGGGCTTCCGGCCGCTGGCCGAGCTGTACGGCACCGGTCCGGACGCGCCGTTGGCGGCGCGGCTGCGGGTGGTGGCGCGGCGGCTCGGCACCGGCGAGCCCCGGGTCGCCGCGTCGATCCTGCATCTGGGACTGGCCGCCCGATTCTGGTCGGTGGGATTGGGCTCGGCCGTCCTGCTGGGGACGGTCCCGACCCTGGAGCACGCCTGGATGCGAATCCCGGACCAGGGCCCGCTCGATCTGTGGACACCCCCGGAGCCGGCCCGGCCGGCCGCCGGAACGCTCGCCGACCAGCTCCACGACGTCGTCCTGCTCGGCTGGCTGGAGCGGCTGGCGACGGCCGTCCGGGCGGTCGCCCCGCTCTCCCCGCGCCTGCTGCTCGGCAACGCCGCGTCCGCGCTGACCGGGACACTGCGGGTGCTGGACGCCCATGCGCCGGGCGCCGCACGGGCGTTGGCCGCGGAGCTGCTGGACCGTCTACCGCTGGCCGGATCGGGCACCCTGCACACCGGGCCGAGCGGCACGGCGTTCCGGCGCAACAGCTGCTGCCTCTACTACCGGGTGGGGCCGGGTGCCGGGCTCTGCGGGGACTGCTGCTTCAGCACCCCACCCGGCCGCGGGAAGCGGAACGCCTAATACCTTTACAAATGAAGGTCATATCGGTCGCACCCCGTCAGCCGCGCACCACCGTCCAGTCCACCGCCGCCGACGGCACCCCGGCCCGCTCGGCCGCCGGGTCCGCGAGCAGCCCGCGCGCCAGCGAACCCACCGGCAGGGCCGGGGTGGTGGCGGCCAGCACCCGCCCCTCGCCGTCGAGCAGCGCCGCCTCGCCGGGCAGCGCCCGCAGCGGCGGCACCAGCAGCCGCTCCAGCGCGGCCAGCGGGACGTCCCCGGCCGCCACCCCGACGAAGCCCGCGCCCGGGACGACCACCGGCCGGGCGCAGCACATCACGTACCGGTCGGCACAGAGCAGGTCGACCTGCGGCCCGGCCACCGCGGCCCGCCCCTCGTCCCGGGGCCGGGCGAACCAGGGCAGCACCCGGTAGTCGTAGAACTCGGCGTCCGCCGGGTCGAGCGCGAGCCGCAGCCGCCGCTCCCCCACCCCCCGCGCGCCGCGGTACCACCACTCCACGTGCAGGTCGGCGTCGGCGAGCGCACCGGGCGCCACGACCGCTCCGCAGCCGAACCAGCGCGAGCCGGGCCGCGCCAGCAGCTCACCCACCGCTCCGTGCACCACGGCGAGTTCGGCGGCGGCGGGCCGGCGCCCCTCGGCGGCCGCCCGGGTCCAGCAGCCGGCCGCGGCCGCCCGCAGGCCGTCCAGTTCGGCGAGCACCGAGTCGACGGCGGCGGCGAGGTGCCGGGCGCACCGTTCGACGGCGGCCGGCTCGCGAGCAACGGGCAGGGTGAGGCTGGACGCGCTGGTCATGACGGCTCCGGCGGCGGGGAAGGGTTCCGGGAACGGCGGCACGGCCCCGGCTCAGCCGTCGTCCGCCAACTCCAGGTGCCGCCGCACCAGATGGTGCACGCAGGCCACCGCATGCGCCTCTGCGGCGGCCCGGGCGCCGGCCGCGTCGCCGGCCAGCACGGCGACCAGGATCTCCCGGTGCTGCTCGGCGAAGCGTTCCTGGTCCGGCCCGTGCGGGGCGGGCAGCCAGAGCAGCGGGCCGAGTTCGGCCTGGAGCCGGACGGCGAGCTGGGTGAGCCGCACCGACTGGGCGGCGACGGCGAGTTCGATGTGGAAGCGGGCGTCGGCACGGCGCTGCTCGGCGGGCCCGGCGGCGTCGCGCAGGTCGTGCACCAGCCGGGTGAGCCGGGGTCCGAGGTCGGCCGGGGCGCGTTCGGCGGCGAGCCGGGCGGCGGTGCCGAAGACGGCCAGTTCCTCGTCGCCGAGGTCGCGCAGGTCGACGGTGGCGAGGTCGCGCAGCCGGGCGAGCTGGAGGTGTTCGGAGCCCTCGGCGGGGGTGCGGACGAAGCTGCCGCCGTTGCGGCCGCGCCGGGTCTCGATCAGTCCGGCCTCCCGGAGCAGCGCGAGGGCCTCGCGGACGGTGCCGTTGGCGACGCCGAGCTGGTCGGCCAGGTCGTTCTCGCTGGGCAGCTGGTCCCCGTCGGCGACCAGTCCGAGGGCGATCGCCTCGGTGATCCGGCGGGCCACCGCATCGGCGCGCCCGAGGTCGGCGAGCGGCGCGAGGACGGCGCTGAGCAGCGGGGTCGCACTGCCGATGGTCGTCACGGGCCCCCTCCTCGATCGCCGTCGCCGGATCACCGTCCGACCGGATGTTTCCCGCAGAGTACCTCCCGGTCGAGCGCGCACTCTTGCCGCTAGAAACTCAATCTCGTATGTTTTCCCGCAACCTCGGCCCGAGCATCACCCCCGTAGCGCTCCCCCACGCATCACGACACGTTCCCAGGAGCAGGTCATGACCGATGCCAGTGCACGTGCCACCGTCCACTCCCACGACCCGGACAGCGAACGGCTGGCCGCCCTCGGCTACACCTCCGAGTTCAAGCGCGACATGAGCCCCTGGGCGAACTTCTCGCTCGGCTTCACCTATCTCTCCCCCGTCGTCGGCGTGTACACACTCTTCGCCTCCTCGCTCCAGACCGCCGGGCCGCCGATGGTCTGGAGCTTCCTGATCGCGGGCCTCGGCCAGCTGCTGGTGGCCCTGGTGTTCAGCGAGGTGGTCGCCCAGTTCCCGGTGGCCGGCGGGGTGTACCCGTGGGCGCGCCGGCTCTGGGGCCGCACCTGGGGCTGGATGACCGGCTGGGTCTACCTGCTGGCGCTGATGTCCACCATCGCGGCCGTCTCCTACGGCGCGGGCCCGTACGTGGCCGCCCTGCTGGGCGTCGAGCCGAGCACCGCAACGACCGTCTGGTGCGCACTCGGCCTGCTGGCGCTCGCCACCGTGATCAACCTCGGCGGCACCCGGGTGCTGTCGGCGGCGGCCGTGTTCGGCTTCGCCGCCGAACTGCTCGGCGCCCTGGCGGTCGGCGCCTGGCTGCTGCTGACGCACCGCTACCACGGCCTCGGCGTGGTCTTCGACCGGTTCGGCGCGGGCGGCGACGGCGACTACACCGACGCCTTCCTGGCCGCCGGGCTGATCGCGGTCTTCCTGTTCTTCGGCTTCGAGGCCTGCGGCGACGTCGCCGAGGAGGTGGCCGCCCCGGGCCGGCAGATCCCCAAGTCGATGCGGCGCACCATCTACGTCGGCGGCGCGGCGGCGATCGGGGTCAGCCTGGCCCTGGTGATGTCGATCCAGGACATCGGCGCGGTCGTCTCCGGCGACGACATGGACCCGGTGGCCAGGGTGCTGCACGACGCCTTCGGCGCGGCCGGCGCCCGGGTGGTGATCGGCGTGGTGCTGATCTCCTTCCTGTCCTGCGTACTGAGCCTCCAGGCGGCGGCGAGCCGGCTCGCGTACTCCTTCGCCCGGGACCGGATGATCGCGGGCAGCCGGCTGCTGGCCACCGTCTCGGACCGGCTGTGGGTGCCGCCGTACGCGCTGCTGCTCGCGGCGGCGCTGCCCGGCGTGATCATCGTGGGCGCCTCGGCGCTCTCCGAGGGCGCCCTCACGAAGATCATCTCCTTCTCCAGCATCGGCATCTACCTGGCCTTCCAGATGGTGGTGCTGGCCGCCCTGCGGGCCCGGCTGCGCGGCTGGCGCCCGAGCGGGGACTTCCGGCTCGGCCGCTGGGGCCTGGCGGTGAACACCGGCGCGCTGGTCTACGGCGTCGCCGCGATCGTCAACATCTGCTGGGGCCGCACCCCGGACGCCGCCTGGTACGACAACTACCTGGTGCTGCTCTCCGCGGTGGTGGTGCTCGCGGCCGGCGGCCTCTACCTCCTGCTGGCCCGCCCGCACCTGCGCGGCGACGCCCCCTCGGGCGACGCGACGGCCGTGGCCGAAGCGACCGGGGAACGGGCATGACCGGGCTCCCGCTGGACGGCGTCCTGGTCGCCGACTTCGGCCGGGTCCTCGCCGCGCCCTACCTGACCATGCTGCTGGCCGACCTCGGCGCCGACGTGGTCAAGGTCGAGCAGCCCGGAACCGGCGACGACACCCGCGCCTGGGGCCCCCCGCACGCCCAGGGCGAAGCCACCTACTTCCTCTCCGTCAACCGCAACAAGCGCTCCCTCACCCTCGATCTGCGCGACCCGGCCGACCACGCCCGCGCCGTCGAGCTCGTCCGCCGCGCCGACGTGCTGGTGGAGAACTTCCGCCCCGGCACGATGGCCCGCCACGGCCTCGGCCCGGACCGCGCCCGGGCCCTCAACCCGCGGCTGGTCTACTGCTCGATCACCGGCTTCGGCTCCGGCCGGGGCGCCGAACTGCCCGGCTACGACCTGCTGGTGCAGGCCGTCGGCGGCCTGATGTCGGTGACCGGCCCGGCCCCCGGCGAGCCGGTGAAGACCGGCGTCGCGCTGGTGGACGTGCTGACCGGGCTGCACGCGGCGGTCGGCGTACTGGCCGCACTGCGCGAGCGCGAGGCCACCGGCCGGGGCCAGCTGGTGGAGCTGAACCTGCTCTCCACGCTGCTCTCCGGCCTGGTCAACCAATCCGCCGGCTACACCCTGGCCGGGGCCGTACCGGGCATCCTCGGCAACCGCCACCCGTCCATCGCCCCGTACGAGGTGTTCACCGCCGCCGACCGCCCGCTGGTCGTCGCGGTCGGCAACGACCGGCAGTTCGCCGCGCTCTGCCGGGGCGTGGGCGCCCCCGAGCTGGCCACCGACCCGCGCTTCGCCACCAACTCCGACCGGGTCGCGCACGTGACCGCGCTGGCCCGCGAGCTCACCGCCCGGCTCGAACGCCGCACCGCCGCCGAGTGGTTCTCGGTGCTCACCCCGCTCGGCGTGCCCTGCGGTCCGGTCAACGACCTGGCCGAGGCCTTCGACCTCGCCGACTCGCTCGGCCTGCACCCCCGGGCGCCCCTGCCCGGCCCGGACGGCCGTCCGCTGGACCTGGTCGCCAACCCGATCGGCCTCTCCCGCACCCCGCCCCGCTACCAGCTGCCGCCGCCGCGGCTCGGCGAGCACACCGCCGAACTGACCGCCTGGCTGGACGCCCCGTACGACAAGGACCCCGAGGACCGCCCATGAGCACCCCGCACAGCACCGGCACCGCCATGTCCGACCCGCTCGACCTGATCGACTTCGCCACCCTCCTCACCGACGAGGAGCGAGAGATCCAGGCCACCGTCGCCAGGTTTCTCGCCGACCGGGTCCGCCCGCACCTGCCCGAGTGGTTCGACAGCGCCCACTTCGCCCGCGAACTCGCCCCCGAACTCGGCGCGCTGGGCCTGCTCGGGATGCACCTGGACGGCTACGGCTGCGCCGGCACCAACGCCGTCTCCTACGGCCTGGCCTGCCTCGAACTGGAGGCCGCCGACTCCGGTTTCCGCAGCTTCGTCTCGGTCCAGGGCTCGCTCTCGATGTACTCGATCCACCGGTGGGGCTCGGAGGAGCAGAGGCAGGAGTGGCTGCCGAGGCTCGCCGCCGGCACCGCGATCGGCTGCTTCGGGCTCACCGAGCCGGACTTCGGCAGCAACCCGGCCGGGATGCGCACCCGCGCGGTGCGCAACGGCTCGGACTGGATCCTCGACGGCACCAAGACGTGGATCACCAACGGCGGCATCGCGGACGTCGCCACCGTCTGGGCGAACACCGGGGACGGCGTGCGCGGCTTCCTGGTGCCGCGCGGCACGCCCGGCTTCACCACCCGCGACATCCGGCAGAAGCTGTCGCTGCGCGCCTCGGTCACCTCCGAGCTGCACCTGGACGGCGTCCGGCTGCCCGCCGAGGCGCAGCTGCCGGGGGCGAAGGGGCTGCGCGGGCCGCTGTCCTGCCTGAACGAGGCGCGGTTCGGCATCCTGTTCGGGGCGGTCGGCGCCGCCCGGGACTCGCTCCAGGCGGCCCTGCGGTACGCGGACGCACGGATCCAGTTCGACCGGCCGATCAGCGGCTTCCAGCTGACCCAGCGCAAGTTCGCCGACATGGCGCTCGCACTCGGCAACTCCGCGCTGCTGGCCGTCCACCTCGGCCGGCTCAAGGACGGCGGGCGGCTGCGCTCCGAGCAGGTCAGCGTCGGCAAGCTCAACAACGTGCGCGAGGCGCTGGCGATCGCCCGCGAGTGCCGCACCGTCCTCGGGGCCAACGGCATCTCGCTGGAGTACTCGCCGATCCGGCACGCCAACAACCTGGAGTCGGTGCTGACCTACGAGGGCACCAGCGAGATCCACACGCTGGTGGTCGGCCAGGCGCTCACCGGGCAGGCGGCGTACCGGTAGGACGGCACGCGTCGGGGCCCGCGTCCGGCTTGTCCGGAGCCGGGCGCGGGCCGCCGTTCCCCGACCCGGTGCCGATGCCCGTGGCACCGGGTGGAGCCTCTCCGAGGGGTGCGGTCAGACCGCGACCGCCTCCTCCATATCCTCCTCGGCCTCCTGGGGCGTCTCCACCGGGCGGCGCCCGCGGCCCTCGTACACCGCCGCGGCCACCAGGGCCGCCCCGCCGAGCAGCAGCCAGACCAGCAGGGTCACGACGTGCCCGCCGAGGCCTGCTCCGCCGTCGAAGTACATGACGCTGCGCGCGCCCTCCAGGAAGCCGGCGCCGGTCCAGAAGCCGTGCAGGCCGCCGAAGAACCCGTTCTGCAGCTCGGGCCGGTAGATCCCGCCGGAGGAGGTGAAGTTCAGCATCACGAACAGCACCATCAGGGCCAGCGTGGTCCACTTCTTCAGGAAGCTGTGCAGGCCGATGCCGATCAGCACGATGCCCGCCGAGTAGAGCCAGCCGAGCGCCCAGATCGCGGCGTGATCGTGGTCGACCACGTGGAAGACCGGCCCGGCGGTGACGATCCCGATCACGCTGACCACCAGCGAGACCGCCACCCCGGCCAGCGCCCGCACCTTCAGGCTCAGCGCCGCGCCGGCGGCACCGATCGCCGCGACGCTGGCGTAGGAGCCGATGCTCAGCGCGACCAGCAGGAAGAACAGGCCCTGCCCGGTCGGGTCGCCCTCGGCCGGAGTGGTCAGGTCGGTGACGTGCAGCGGCACGCCCTGCCGGTCGGTGACGTTGGTGAACACCGCCGTGGCGGCCACCACCGAGGTGTCCGAGTTCCCCTTGGCGACGATCAGCTCGGGGCTCTTGGCGTCCGGGACGAAGGCACCCACCAGGTCCCGGTCGCGCAGCTGTTGCTCGGCGGCGGCCCGGTCGTCCACGGTGCGGACGTCGAGCGCGTCCCCGGCCTTGCCCTGGATCGCCTGCGCCAGGCCCTGCGCCTGCGGCGTGGTGCCGACCACGGCCACCTTGAGGTGGTGCGGCTCGGGCTGGTGGAACGCACCCTGGTAGGCGAGCGCCATGCCCAGGCACATCAGCAGCGGGGTGATCAGGTGGGTGGCCAGGTGCTTGAGCGAGTGCCCCAGGGTGGGCTCCGCGGCGGGGTTCCGGGGTGTGCTCATGGTGTTCGTACCGTCCTCCGGTGGTGTCTCTCAACGATCAAGAAGGTGTGAAATGCAACCAATATGGATGGTGAATGCAACCTTCTGTCGATGTAGCTTACAACCATCCGGCACGGGTCGAAAGCCGGGCCCCCACCGGCCGGCGGCCCGGCTTCGACCGGACCGGCCGTCAGCCCAGCTCGAACACCCCGTACGAGAACCCGTCCGCCCGCAGCTCCCCGTCCGCCACCCGCACGCCCTGCACCTCCAGCGGCCGGACGCCCTGCGCCCGCCGGACACCCTCCGGCAGGCCCGCGAGCCGTACGACCGCCGGCTCCCGGCCCGGGTTGACCGCCACCAGGTACCGACCGGCCCGGGTGTAGACCAGCGGGTAGCCGGCGTGCCGGACCTCCACCTCGCCGACCGCGCCCAGCCCGGGGTGCGTCCGGCGCAGCGCGATCAGCCGCCGGACGGTGTGCAGCAGCGAGGTCGGGTCGGCGCGCTGGGAGAGCACGTCCGGGCGGTGCGGGTCCGGGTCCACCGGCAGGTACAGCCGCTCGGGCGGGGCGCCGGAGAAGCCGGCGGTGGGGCCGGGCGTCCACTGCATCGGGGTGCGCGAGCCGGCCCGGTTGAACCGCGGGCCGAGCACGCTGCCCTCGGTGTCGGGCAGGCCCGGCAGGTAGCGCATGCCGATCTCGTCGCCGTAGTAGACGGCCGGGAGGGTCGGCCAGGTGAGCAGGAAGGCGAAGGCGGGGGCGAGTTGCTCCGCGGTGCGCGGGCCGGTGGCCAGTCGGGAGAAGTCGTGGTTGGCGGTGGGCAGCACGATGTGTCCGCTGCCCTCGGTGAGTTCGGCGGCGGAACGCCAGGCGTCCAGGAAGGGCTGCGGAGCGCCCCGGCCCTCGGCCTCGAAGTAGCAGGCCTCCTGGTGCCAGAACTCCTCGACCGTCCCGCCGTTGTTGTTCCAGAGCGAGCGCAGAGGAAGGCCGTGGTCCTCGCCGCCGAAGTGCAGGAAGAAGTCGGCGTGGAAGCCGGCCGCGACGGCCGCGGCCGGGTCGCCCCACTCGGCGAGCAGGACGGCCTCGGGGTGGGTGCGGTCCAGCCAGTCACGCAGCTCGGTCCAGAGCTTGGCGGTCTCCACCTTGCCCGGGTCGTCCTTGACCAGCGAGTACGCCATGTCCACCCGGAAGCCGGACACCCCGAGGCCGAGCCAGTGCGCCATGATCGCGTGCAGTGCCGCCCGGTTGGCGCGCGGGCCCTCCGCGTCCACCGCCTGCCGCCAGGGCTCCTCCGAACTGCCGCGCGCATAGCCGAAGTTGAGCGCCGGCTGGAAGTCGAAGAAGTTCGGCCGGTACCAGCCGAGGCGGTTGCCGGGCGAGGCGACGAACCCGTCCACCGCGCGGTCGGACCAGATGTACCGGTGGTCGGACGGGTCCTCGGCGGAGGCCAGGAACCAGGGGTGGCGGTCGGAGGTGTGCCCGGCCACCAGGTCCAGCAGGACCCGGATGCCCTTGCGGCGGGCGGCTTCGACCAGGGACGCCAGGTCCCCGGTGCTGCCGTAGCGCGGGGCGGGGGTGAGGTAGTCGGTGACGTCGTACCCGGCGTCGCGGAACGGCGAGGCGAAGCAGGGGTTGAGCCAGACCGTGTCGACGCCGAGCCAGGCGAGGTGATCCAGGTGCTCGGCGATGCCGGCGAAGTCGCCGATGCCGTCGCCGTCGGAGTCGGCGAAGGTCTGCGGGTAGATCTGGTACAGCACGGCGTCGGCGAGCCAGTCGGGGCCGGGGCGGGTCGAGGTCATGGGCGGTTCCTCCTGCCGGGGTCCGGGGGCCCGGGCCCGGCCGGGCGGGGCTGAGCCGGGACGGGCTCGGCCGGGGCCGAGCCGGATGCCCCCGATTCTCGTCCAATCCCGGCCGTCCCGACAGCCCACCTCGCCCCGGCCGCCGTCTTCTTCACGGAGCCCGCACCCGCAGCGCCGCAGTGCCGGCCCTACCGGGTCTCCCCCGCGCAGGCCGCCGTGAACACCCGGGCCCGCCGGGTGATCTCCGCCCAGTCCCCCGCCGCGACCACGTCCGGCGGCACCACGTCCGTCCCTGCGCAGACCGCGAGCGCACCGTGCGCCAGGAACTCGGCGGCGTTGCCCGCGTTCACCCCGCCGGAGGCCACCAGCGGCACGTCGGGGTACGGGCCGCGCAGGTCCTTGAAGTAGCCGGGGCCGAACGCCCGGGCCGGGAAGATCTTGACGGCCGCGGCGCCGAGGTCCACCGCGTGTGCCACCTCGGTCGGGGTGAGCGCCCCGAGCACCACCGGCACCCCGGCGGCGGCCGCCGCCTCGGCGACCTCGGGACGGCAGCCGGGGGTGACCAGGAAGGAGGCCCCCGCCTCGACCGCGCTCCGCGCCTGCTCGGCGGTCAGTACCGTCCCGACCCCGACCCGCCGGCCGGACTTCGAAGCCCTGAGCAGATGGTCCGTCACATTCGGTGTGGTGTAGGTGAATTCGGTCAGGTTGATGCCGCCCTCGGCGAGTGCGGCGCAGAGCGCGGCGGCGTCCGGGATCCGGGGGGCGCGGACCACCGCGATCACCGGTTCGTCGCGCAGGACGGAGAGATCGGTCGTGGCGGAGAGCTCGGTCATGGGGCCAGGGTTCCTCGGTCGGTTCGGCGCAGGGCGCGCCCGGGCCGGGCGCCGGTGGTGCGACCCTGCCGGACGACGGCGGTGCCGTTGACGTACACGTACTCGATGCCCTCGGCGGGCAGCCGGGGGTGCTCGAAGGTGGCGGCGTCCCGGACCTTCCCGGGGTCGAGGAGCACCAGGTCCGCATGGTGGCCGGGAGCGATCCGGCCTCGCCGGTCCAGCCCGAGCCGGGCGGCGGGGCGGCCGGTCATCCGGGCGATCGTCTCCTCCAGCGTCAGCACACCCAGCTCCCGGCTGTAGTGGCCGAGGTAGCGCGGGAAGGTGCCCCAGGCCCGCGGGTGCGGCCGGGCGCCGACCAGCAGTCCGTCACTGCCGACGGTGTGCGCGCGGTGGCGCATGATCGCCCGGACGTTCTCCTCGTGCCCCACGTGCTGGAGGATCGTGGTGGCCAGCTCGTCCCGGCGCAGCAGGTCCAGGAACACCTCGGTGCCGGTCCGCCGCTCCTCGACGGCCAGCTCGGCGACGGTACGGCCGACCGTCCCGGCGAGCGAGGCCGAGCGGACGCCCGAGATCTGGATCGTCGCCCAGTCGGTGACCACGCCGTGGCAGCCGTCGCTGCCCTTCTCCTCCACCTCGTACCGGATCCTCGCGCACTGCGCGGGGTCGGCGAGCCGCGCCAGCGTCGCGGCCGGGCCGCCCTCGGTGGCCCAACTCGGCAGCAGGGCGGCCAGAGTGGTGGAGCCGGGCAGGTAGGGGTAGCTGTCCAGGGTGAGGTCGACGCCGTCGGCGAGCGCCCGGTCGAGAAGCTCCAGCAGCTCGCCGGCCCGGCCCCGGTTGACGCCGAAGTTCATCGTGGCGTGGGTCAGGTGCAGCGCGCAGCCGCTCTGCCGGGCGATCTCCACCATCTCCGCGTAGCCCTCCAACGCCCCGGCGCCGTACGAACGCTGGTGCGGCGCGTGGAAGCCGCCGTAGGCCGCGACGACGGTGCACAGCTCGACCAGCTCGGCGGTGTCCGCGTACATCCCGGGGGTGTAGCTGAGGCCGCTGGACATGCCGACCGCGCCGTCCAGCAGGCTCCTCGCCAGCACCTGCCGCATCCGGTCGAGTTCGGCCGGAGTGGGCGGACGGTTGGCCCAGCCCATGGCGAGCATCCGCAGCGTGCCGTGCGGGACGAGGTAGCAGGCGTTGACGGCGACACCGCTGCGGTCGATCCGGTCCAGGTAGCCGGCGACGTCCCGCCAGTCCCAGTCGAAGTCGCCCGGATCGCCGTTCCAGCCCGCGAGTTGGCGGCGCAGTGCGGGCAGCGTGACGTCGTCCACCGGGGCGTAGGACAGGCCGTCCTGGCCGAGGACCTCACAGGTGACGCCCTGGGTGACCTTGGCCGGGTGCTCGGGTTCGAGCAGCAGGGCGAGGTCGGAGTGGGCGTGCATGTCGATGAAGCCGGGGGTCAGCACCAGCCCGTCGGCGTCCACCGTCTCGGGCGCGTCGAGGCCCTCGCCGATCTCGGCGATCAGGCCGTCGGCGATCCGGACGTCCGCCCGGTAGCGCTCCGCGCCCGTGCCGTCGACGACCGTCGCGCCCTTGAAGACCGTTCTCTCCCCGGACATCAGAAGAACGTCCTGACCAGGCCGGTGACCTTCGGCTCGGCCGCGTCCGCGGAGTCCAGCACCGGGATCGCCGTCCACTTGTCGAAGGCCGTGCACGGGTGCGAGACGCCCAGCCGCAGCACGGCACCGATCGGCGCCAGGTCGCCCGCGTCGCGCAGGAAGGCGTGCTGGTCGTTGAGCGCGGTGATCCGGGCTGCCGTTCCGGTCAGCTCGGCTCCGCCGCGCACCTGTTGCGGCTCGGGAAGGCCCTCGTCGAAGGGCAGGTCGCGCTTGCCCGCGTCCAGCAGCGCGAGCTGCGGCTCGGGCCGGGAGACCACCCGGGCCCAGCCGTGCAGCGCGCCCCGGAACGGCGTCTGTCCGCCGTCCCGGGCGAGCGGCGAGATGCCCCGGTAGAAGCCGTCGTCGTGGGCGATGTACGCACCCGAGCGCAGCACCACGAACGCCTCCGGCAGGTCCGCCAGCTCCTCGACCACCAGGTCGAAGTAGGCGCTGCCGCCGGCCGAGACCACCGGCCGGGCGCCGGCCGGGTAGGCGCCCGCCAGCCGTCCGTGCAGGTCGCCGAGCGCCCGCAGGTAGCCGCGGACGGAGGCCAGCCCCTCGGGCGAGGCGTCGTGCGCGAGCGCGCCCTCGTACCCGCCGACGCCGGCCAGGCGCAGGGTGGGGGCGCGCAGCACGGCGGCGGCGACCTCGACGGCGGCGTCCACGCCGCGGGCGCCGGTCCGTCCGCCGGGGCCGCCGAGTTCGACCAGCACCTCGACCGGCCGTTCGGCCCCGGCGGCGCGCAGCGCCTCGTCCATCAGCCGCACGCTCTCGGCGGAGTCGACCCAGGAGAGGAAGGCGAAGCGCGGGTCGGCGGCGAGTTCGTCGGCGAGCCAGGCCAGTCCGGCCGGGTCGAGCAGGGTGTTGGCGAGCAGGATGCGCTGGACCCCGAAGGCCCGGGCGACCCGCACCTGGGGCAGGTTGGCGAGGGTGATGCCGTGGCTGCCGGCGTCGAGCTGTGCCTGCCAGAGGGCGGGCGCCATGGTGGTCTTGCCGTGCGGGGCGAGCGCGACGCCGGCCTTGGCGCACCAGTCGGCCATGGTGCGGACGTTGTGGTCGAGGGCGGCGCCGTCGAGGGTGAGCAGTGGGGTGCCGAGCGAGGAGAGGGTGGGGCCGGTGGCGAGCCACTCCCGGGTACTGCGGCCCCACGACTGCGGTGGAGCGGCTTTGAACCGCCAGTCGAGCGGCTCGTCGGCCAGGGCGGCCACCGCGCCGCGGGCGATGCCCGGCCCGGTGCCACTGCTTGCGAAGGTCTGCTCCACCACCGTGTCCCTCCATCCGCACAGGTTGCAACATGTGCAACGTGGGTTGCACATGCTGGCAACACGGTTCTAGCATCGGCGCCGGACCACGGTCAACGGACCTGACTCCCGGTCAACGGGGTCGGCTCGTGCGCAAACGCTCGTGCGCAACGGTGCCGACCCGGTGGGCCCGCTCTCGACGGAACGGCCGCAGACGAGGAGCCCCGCACATGCCGCGACAGGACACCCAGGGCCCGACCCGCCCCGGTCCTCCCCCGACGGCCGTGTGCGTGGGCGAGTCGATGGCCGTCCTGCTGCCGGACCGCCCGGGGCCGCTGGAGTCGGTGGAGAGCTTCCGGCTCTCCGTCGGCGGCGCGGAGTCCAACGTGGCGGGCGCGCTGGCCGCCCACGGCGTGCCGACCGCCTGGATCAGCCGGGTCGGCGACGACGGCTTCGGCCGCCGGCTGCTCGCCGAGGTCGCCGCCCGCGGCGTGGACGTCTCGGCGGTCGCGGTCGACCCGCACCGCCCGACCGGCCTCTACCTCAAGGAGGTCGGCGGCACCACCGGCGACCGCCACGACCTCGGCCCCGGCCGCAGCCGGCTGCACTACCACCGGCGCGGCTCCGCGGCCGCCGCGCTCTCCCCCGACCTGCTCGCCGACCCGGCCGCCGCCGCACTGCTGTCCGGCGCCCGGCTGCTCCACCTGTCCGGCATCACCGCCGCACTCTCCGACGGCTGCCTGGCCCTGCTGCGCGCCCTGCTCGCCGACCGCCGACCGGACCGGCTCGTCAGCTTCGACCTCAACTGGCGCCCCTCGCTCTGGCGCGACCGCGACCCGGCCGTGCTGCCACCCCTGCTGGACACCGCCGACCTGCTGCTGCTCGGCGCCGACGAGGCCGAGGCCGCCTTCGGCACCGGCGACCCGGCCACCCTGCGCCGCCGCTTCCCCGCACCGGCCACCGTCGTGGTCAAGGACGCCGCCAGGCAGGTGACCGCTCTGGGCCGGGACGGTACGGCGGTCACCGAGCCGGCCCTTGCGGTCGAGGTGGTCGAGGCCACCGGCGCGGGCGACGCCTTCGCGGCCGGCTACCTGGCCGGCACCGTCCGGGGCCTGGACCAGCGGCGCCGGCTGCGGCTCGGCCACCTGAGCGCTGCCTGTGCGCTGACCACCCACGGCGACCAGGCCGAGCTGCCGGACGCCGCCGTGGTGGCTGCCCTGCTCGACGCCTCCCCCGCCGAGTGGGCCGCCACCCGGGTCACCGCGGAGGGCATCACCGGCCCGGCCCTGCCCACCGGCCGCGTGCGCCCGGCCGACCGGGCGCCGTACGCCGACCGGGCCCGGGCACAATGAGCAGGAACCCCAGCCCTCGAAGCGGAGCACGATGAGTCAGACCGTCACCCGCGCCCTGCGCATCCTCGCCGAGCTCGGCGAGGGCGAGCGCTCCCTCGACCAGCTCGCCGAAGTGCTCGGTGTCCACAAAACCACCGTGCTCCGACTGCTCCAGAGCCTCGAAGAGGAACGATTCGTCTATCGCGACGCGACCTACCGCTATCACCTGGGCGCCGGCCTCTTCGCGCTCTCCGGCCTGGCCCTGGAGCAGCGCGGCGTGCGCCGGATCGCCGCGCCGCACCTGGCCGAGCTGAACGCCACCACCGGCCAGACCGTGCACCTGGCCGCGTACGAGGGTGGCGAGGTGGTCTACATCGACAAGTTCGACTCCCGCCATCCGGTGCGGATGTACTCCCGGATCGGCCTGCGCGCCGCCCTGCACAGCGCCGCCGTCTCCAAGGTGCTGCTGGCCGACCTGCCGCTGCCCGAACGGCGCCGGGTGGTGGCCGGGATCGACTTCACCCCGCACACCGAACGCACCCTGACCACCCCCGAGGCGCTGCTCGCCGAGCTGGAGAAGGTCGCCGTCCAGGGCTGGGCACAGGACCACGCCGAGCACGAGGCCTTCATCAACTGCGTGGCCGCGCCCGTCCGGGACGCCAGCGGCCGGGTGGTCGCCGCCGCGTCGATCTCCGTCCCCGACGTGGTCCTGCCGTACGAGCAGGTGCTGGACCTGCTCCCGCAGCTGCTCACCACCACCCGCGCCGTGTCGGCCGACTGCGGCCGTCCCGACCACACCTGACGAACCGTCGAAGACACCAAGGAGCCCCATGTCCTCCGAGCACCCCCAGACCGGCGAGAAGGCCGAGATCCGCACCGACGGCGCCCCCGCCCCCGCCTGGATGTTCTCCCAGGGCGTCCGCAAGGGCCCGATCCTCCAGGTCTCCGGCCAGGGCCCGCAGGACCCGGACACCGGCGAGTACCTGCACCACGGCGACGTGAAGGCACAGACCCGCCGCACCCTGGAGAACGTCAAGGCCATCGTCGAGGCCGGCGGCGCCACCATCGAGGACGTGGTGATGTTCCGCGTCTACCTCACCAAGCGCGCCGACTTCCCGCTGATGAACGAGGTCTACGCCGAGTTCATCGAGGAGAACATCGAGCCCGGCGGCGTGAAGCCGTGCCGCACCACCGTCTTCGTCGAGCTGCCGCAGGAGCCGATGCTGGTCGAGATCGACGCCCAGGCCGTCATCGGCTGACGCACCGCCGCACCGAAGGGCCCGGACGCCACCCGGGCCCTTCCGCCCGTCCGGGCGCCTGCTTGCCACACCCTCACCCTCGCATTAGGTTAGGCTCACCTAACTTACTGGAGGTCCGTCCATGAGCCTGCCCACCGGCGACACCGAGGTCCCCGAGCCCACCACCGCCGAACGGATCCACAGCCTGCTCAGCACGACCTCCTCGCTCACCGTCCGCGCCCTGGGCGAGCACCACCACCTGGACACCCCGGTCTCCGTGCACGGCTCCCGGCTACGACTGCGCGCCGCCCTGGACGACCCGCTCACCGCGGCCGCCGCCGGCGCCACCGACGGCCTCGCCGTCGTCCTCGACGTCACCGACGTCTCCCCCGTCGCCGTCCGCGACCGGGTCCGCGCCCGCCTCACCCTGGCGGGCCGGCTGCACCCGGCCCACCTCACCGACGACGGCCTCGGCGTGCACCTGCGGGTGGACGTCGCCCACGCCGTCCTCGCCACCCCGTACGGCACCGGCGCGATCACCGCCGGCGACCTCGCCCTCGCCGCCCCCGACCCGCTGGCCCGGCACGAGGCCGCGCTGCTCACCCACTTCGCCGACGACCACGCGGAGGCGCTCGACGTCCTCACCCGGCTGCTCGACCCTGCCGTGCTCGCCCACGAGCCGGAGATCCGCCCGCTCGCACTGGACCGCTACGGCCTGGTGCTGCGCCTGGACCACCCGCACGGTCACCGCGACGTCCGCCTGGTCTTTCCCGAACCGGCCCGGGACACCGACGACTTCGGCCACCGGATGCACGAGCTGCTGGCCGCGGCCCAGTACGGCCTGCCGGTCCACCGGCACTGACCCCGGGCCGCGACGCGAGCCCGCCGGAAGTGTCGTCCGGCCTCCTCACTTCCCGGACCCGCCCGGCCGGACCGGCCGGGCGCCGGCCGTCCGACGACACGGCGCGCCGGAGCCACTCGCACGACGGTCGAAGACCGTCAGCGCACCGGAGTTGACGCCTCGTTCCACCGCTCGGACGACGCAGCCGGCCCGGCTCCACGAGGAGGTCCTCGTGGAGCCGGGCCGGCCTGGGCGTGTCCCGCGCCCATGTCCGCCGTGCGGCGATCACCCGGTCGAGCGGTCACCCGACATGACCATCCCGGAGGATCGATTCGCCCCGCAGCAGCGGTGGTTCCTGAAACCTTCGGGGCTCAGGGCCCCGCGAGGTCGGAGTGCCTCGGGCTCAGAGCGCGACGCCGTGCGCGCGCAGGAAGGCGACCGGGTTGATGTCCGAGCCGTACTCCGAGCCGTTGCGGATCTCGAAGTGCAGGTGCGGGCCGGTCACGTTGCCCGTGGCGCCGGAGAGGCCGATCTGCTGGCCGACGGTGACGGCCTGACCGATCTTCACACCGATCGAGGAGAGGTGCGCGTACTCGGCGTAGTGGCCGTCGGCGAGCTTGATCTCGACCTGGTTGCCGTAGGCGCCGCCGTTGCCGGCCTTGACCACGACACCGTTGGCGACGGCGCGCAGCGGGGTACCGGTGGAGGCGATGAAGTCCTGGCCGGTGTGGTGGCCGGAGGCCCACATCGAACCGGCCACGCCGTAGGCGGTGCCGAGCTTCGGGTTGGCCAGCGGGGCGACGAAGCCGGAGGTGGCGGCGGCCACCGGAGTGGCGGTCACGACCTGGGCCGGAGCGGCGACCTGCACCTGGGTCTGGAGCTGCGCGGACGGCTTGGCGGCCTCGGTCTTCACCTGGACCTGGGCCTGCGGCGTGGCGGCCTGGGTCGCCGGAGCGGCCGGCTTGGCCGGGGCGGCGGGCTTCACCGGGGCGGCGGGCTTCACCGGAGCAGCGTCGGCGGCCGGCGCGGCGGCGTGGCCCGGCAGCGCGAGCTGCTGGCCCGGGAAGATCAGGTTCGGGTTGGCGCCGACGACCGAGCGGTTCTGCTCGTACAGCGCGCGCCAGCCGCCCTCGACGTTCTTGGCGTCGGCGATCTTGGACAGGGTGTCGCCGCCGACGACGCGGTAGCTCTCCTGCGCCGCCTGGGCGGCCGGAGCAGCGGCCTGCGCGGCAGGCTTGGCGTCGGTGGAGGCAGCGGCCTGCGCGACCGGGGCGGCCGGAACGATGTGGGCCTGGGCGCTCACCGCGGTCACGAGCGGGAGGGCGAAGGAGACACCGGTGACGGCGGTGGCGATGCCGATGCGGGCAGCGCGGGGCAGGGCGATACGACGAGCCTGAGCAGGCATGGGATTTTCCTCTCCGACGCCTGCGAGGTGAGCTGTCGGGTTCGGGCTGGAGTTGCCCGGCCGCATGCGCGGCTTCACCCCGAGCCGGTCCTGGACACCCGCGCCCTGAGGCGCGAACTCCGGTCCGGCGACTTACCTGTGGGTCCCCCACTCCTGCCGTACAGAGTTCGTCTCGAACCACCGGGCAGCGGCAGGACTCGGCGTTCCACCCGGTGGATCCGTCCGGACTGGCCGGGCGGTCGCTGAACTAAAACCCATCCGTTCGGGTGAAGCAATGTCGATCTCTTGAAACGGCAACGATCCCCCCGGGCGCAGTGACCCTCCGCAGGCCGGACCCCACGGTACGTACACAACCCATTCACCCCCCGCCACTGATCCACGACCCTGCGCCGAGATCCGCGACGCAGCGCGCCCGCCCGTTCACCCACCGCCCTCGGTCAACACACCCAGCGGTGACCCTTGTCACGTGCGCCCCGGCAGCGCAGGATTCGCCCGTGGCCACCTCCGAGGCCGGCACCCTGCGCCTGGGCACCGCGCAGGGGCGCTGGGTACTACTGGCGACGGTGCTCGGCTCCAGCATGGCGATGCTCGACGGCACCGTGGTGAACGTCGCCCTGCCCCGGATCGGCGCCGACCTCGGCGCCTCCCTGGCGTCCCTGCAATGGACGCTGAACGCCTATCTGCTCACCCTGGCGGGCCTGATCCTGCTCGGCGGCGCGCTCGGCGACCGGTACGGGCGGCGCAAGGTCTTCCTGGTGGGCGTGGTCTGGTTCGCCGCCGCCTCCGCGGCCTGCGCCCTCGCACCGGACATCCGGGTGCTGATCGCCGCCCGCGCCGTCCAGGGCATCGGCGGGGCCCTGCTCACCCCCGGCTCACTCGCCATGCTCCAGGCCGTCTTCCATCCTGACGACCGCTCGACGGCGGTCGGCCTCTGGTCCGGCTTCGGCGGGGTGTCGGCCGCGGTCGGCCCCTTCCTCGGCGGCTGGCTGGTGGACGGTCCCGGCTGGCGCTGGATCTTCCTGCTGAACCTGCCGCTCGCCGTCGCCGTGATCGCGGTCACCACCCGCTCGGTACCGGAGAGCCGGGACAAGGACGCCTCCGGCCGCTTCGACGTGCTCGGTGCCGTGCTCGCCGCCTTCGCCCTCGGCGCGGTCACCTACGCGCTGACCGCGGCCGGCGAGGGCCTGTCCCCCACCGTCTGGGTCAGCGGGGCGATCGGACTGGTGGCCGGCGTCGCCTTCGTGGCCGTCGAGCGCCGCGCCCCCGAGCCGATGCTGCCGCTCGGCCTGTTCTCCTCCCGGCTGTTCACCGCGGTGAACCTGGTCACCCTGTGCGTGTACGCGGCGTTCAGCGGCGTCTTCTTCCTGCTGGTGGTGCAGCTCCAGATCGTGTCCGGGTTCTCACCGCTGGTCTCGGGCTTCGCGCTGGTGCCGATCACCGTGCTGATGCTGGCGCTGTCCGCGCGCGCCGGGCGCCTCGGCAAGCGGATCGGCCCGCGCATCCCGCTCACCGTCGGTCCCGTGCTGTGCGCCGCCGGGGTGCTGCTGATGCTGCGCATCGGCCCGGACTCCTCGTACTGGGCGGACGTGCTGCCCGCCGTCACGATGATGGGCTGCGGAATGACCCTGCTGGTCGCGCCGCTGACGGCGACCGTGCTGGCCGCCGTCGAGGTCCGGCACGCGGGCATCGCCAGCGGGGTCAACAACGCCGCCGCCCGCGCGGCCGGCCTGCTCGCGGTGGCCGCCCTGCCGGCGCTGGCCGGGCTGAGCGGTGACGCCTACCGGGTGCCCGCCTCGGTCGACTCCGCCTTTCACACCGCGATGCTGATCTGCGCGGGCCTGCTGGTCGCCGGCGGGCTGATCGCCTTCGCGACCGTACGGGGCAACGTGCTCGCCCCCGAGGAGCAGGCGGTGGCCGAGCCGAACTGCGACTGGCCGTGCGGCACCACCACCCCGCCGTTCGACCCGGGCCACGTCCCCACGACGCGCGAGGGCCCCGCCACCGGTCCGGCGGCGGGGCCCTCGGCTCAGAACTGACCCGGCCTCAGAGGGTAGTGCCCGTCAGAGGATGTCGCCCGGCGCGTACTTGGCGGCCTCCGGGTAGGCGGCCGCGACGGCCTCCACCTGGCGGACCACCTCGGCGACCTGGGCACCGGCCGCACCGGTGAAGGACAGCCGGTCGGCCAGCAGCGCGTCCAGCGCGGCCCGGTCCAGCGGGATCCGCTCGTCGGCGGCCAGCCGGTCCAGCAGCTCGTTCTCCCGGACGCCCGCGCGCATCGCCAGCGCGGAGGCGACGGCGTGCTCCTTGATGACCTCGTGCCCGGTCTCCCGGCCGACGCCCGCGCGCACCGCGCCCATCAGCACCTTGGTGGTGGCGAGGAACGGCAGGTAGCGGTCCAGCTCGGCCTCGATCACGGCGGGGAAGGCGCCGAACTCGTCGAGGACGGTGAGGAAGGTCTCCAGCAGACCGTCGAAGGCGAAGAACGCGTCCGGCAGCGCGACCCGGCGCACCACCGAGCAGGAGACGTCGCCCTCGTTCCACTGGTCACCGGCCAGCTCGCCGGTCATCGAGGCGTAGCCGCGCAGGATGACGGCCAGGCCGTTGACGCGCTCGCAGGAGCGGGTGTTCATCTTGTGGGGCATCGCGGAGGAGCCGACCTGGCCCTCCTTGAAGCCCTCCGTGACCAGCTCGTGGCCGGCCATCAGACGGATGGTCTTGGCCAGGCTGGACGGCGCGGCGGCCAGCTGGACGAGGGCGGTGAGCACCTCGAAGTCCAGCGAGCGCGGGTAGACCTGGCCGACGCTGGTCAGCACGTGGTCGAAACCGAGGTGCCCGGCGACCCGGCGCTCCAGCTCGGCAAGCTTCTCGGTGTCACCGCCGAGCAGGTCCAGCATGTCCTGGGCGGTGCCGACCGGGCCCTTGATCCCGCGCAGCGGGTAGCGGGCGATCAGCTCCTCCAGACGGCGGAAGGCGACCAGCAGCTCGTCGGCGATCGACGCGAACCGCTTGCCCAGGGTGGTGGCCTGCGCGGCCACGTTGTGCGAGCGGCCGGCCATGACCAGCTCGGAGTGCTGGGCGGCCAGCCTGGCCAGGCGCACCAGCACCGCCACCGTGCGGTCCCGCACGTGTTCGAGGGACTGGCGGATCTGCAGCTGCTCGACGTTCTCGGTCAGGTCCCGGGAGGTCATGCCCTTGTGGATCTGCTCGTGCCCGGCGAGCTCGCTGAACTCCTCGATCCGGGCCTTCACGTCGTGACGGGTGACCCGCTCACGGGCGGCGATCGAGCCGAGATCGACCTGGTCGATCACCCGCTCGTAGTCGGCGACGGCGTTCGCCGGCACCTCGACGCCGAGGTCCTGCTGGGCCTTCAGGACGGCGAGCCACAGGTGGCGCTCGAGGACCACCTTGTGCTCGGGGGACCACAGCTGGGCCAGGGTCGCCGAGGCGTACCGGGAGGCCAGGACATTGGGGATCTGGGGCTTCGCGCTCACGCTTCGCAAGAGTAACAGCCGAGGTCACGCCGGGCGTCGGCGGATGGGGTAGGCTGGGTCAATTGAGCGCCTTTCAGATGACGCACCACAACCTCCTCACCGCAAGGATACCACATCGATGAGCGAACCTCCAGTGGCCGCACCGGACTCCAGCGGCGGCCTCGCCACGGCCCTGCGCACCGAGCAGGCCCACCTCACCCGGCTCTACGCCCGGCTGGACGCCGTACGCGAACGGGCCCGCCGCACCGCCGACGGCGCCCACGACGGCGCCGCGCCCGGCGGCACCCACCAGGCCCGGCTGGAACGCGAGGTGCGTGCGCGCGAGGCCGCCCGCCACGTCGCCCGGCTGGACGCGGTCGAGCGCGGCCTGTGCTTCGGCCGGCTCGACGAGCGCGACGGCACCGTCCACTACATCGGCCGCACCGGCCTCACCGACGAGACGTACGAACCGCTGCTGCTCGACTGGCGCACCCCGGCCGCCCGCCCGTTCTACACCGCGACCCCCGCCCACCCCGGCCCCGTGGTGCGCCGCCGCCACCTGCACACCCGGGGCCGCGCCCTCACCGGCCTGGACGACGAGGCGCTCGACCTCGCCGGGCTGGACGAGTCCGGTCGGCGCGCCCTGGTCGGCGAGGCCGCGCTGCTCGCCGCCCTCGACCGCGAGCGCACCGGCCGGATGGGCACCGCCGTCGCCACCATCCAGGCCGAGCAGGACCGGGTGATCCGCTCCCCGCTGTGCGGCGCCCTGGTGGTCCAGGGCGGCCCCGGCACCGGCAAGACGCTGGCCGCCCTACACCGCGCCGCCTACCTGCTGTTCACCCACCGCGCCGCGCTGGAGCGCCGGGGCGTGCTGGTGATCGGCCCCAACCCCGGCTTCCTGCGGTACATCGACGAGGTGCTGCCCGCCCTCGGCGAGACCGAGGTGGTGCTGCGCACCGTCGGCGAACTCTTCCCCGGCATCACCACCACCGGCGCCGACACCTCCGCCACCGCCCTGGCCAAGGGCGGCCCCTGGATGGCCGGGGTGCTCCGCCGCGCGCTGGCCGCCCACCAGACCGCCCCCGCCGAAGGCCTGGAGCTCGGCGACGGGTTACAGGTCTCCGCCTGGGCCTGCGCCCAGGCCCGGGACGCCGCCCGCGGCCTGCGGCTGCCGCACAACCGGGCCCGGGGTTTCTACCTGGGCACCCTGCTCGACGCCCTCGCCATCTCCCAGGCGCTCACCCTCGGCCGCCCGTACGACGACGAGGAGGCGCACTACGCCCCGCGCGAGCTCTGGGAGCGGGCGGACGTCCGCGCCGCACTCGACCCGCTCTGGCCCCTGCTCACCCCCCAGCAGCTGCTCGAACGGCTGCTCACCGACCGGGAGTTGCTCACCGAGGCGGCTCCCGAGCACGCGGCCGCCCTGCTCCGCCCGCCCGGCTCCCGCTGGACGGTCGAGGACGTCCCGCTGCTCGACGAGGCCGCCGAACTCCTGGGCGTGGAACGGGCACCCGCTCCCGCCGACCAGGATCCGGACGAACTCGCCTTCGCCCAGGGCGTGCTGACCATCACCGGGCAGACCGACGACGCCCTGCTGGACTCCGCCGCCCTGGCCGAGCGCTTCCGCGACGACGGCCCGTACCGCTCCACCGCCGAACGCGCCGCCGCCGACCGCACCTGGGCGTACGGCCACGTCGTCGTGGACGAGGCGCAGGAGCTGTCCGCGATGGCCTGGCGCGCCGTCCTGCGGCGTGTTCCGACCAACTCGCTCACCATCGTCGGCGACCTCGCCCAGACCGGATCGCCCGCCGGAGCCCGCAGCTGGGCCGAGATGCTCGACCCGCACCTGCCCGGCCGCTGGCGCGAGGAGCGGCTGACCGTCAACTACCGCACGCCGGAACCCGTCATGGCCCTCGCCTCCGCCGTGCTGCGCACCGCCGTACCCGGCCACCGGCCGCCCGAGTCCATCCGCCCGGGCACCGAGCAGCCGCGCGCGGTCCCCGTCCCGGACGGCGACTTCGCCGCCGCGCTCGCCCGGCGGCCCGACAGCCCGGGCACCCTGGGCGTGATCGCACCGGACGCCCTGGCCGGGCCACTGGACGCGCTCACCGTCGCGGACGCCAAGGGGCTGGAGTTCGACGCGGTCGTGGTGGTCGAGCCGGCCGCGCTCGCCCCGCGCGACCTCTACGTCGCCCTGACCCGGGCCACCCGCTCACTCACCCTGCTCCACCACCGGCCGCTGCCGCCGGAGCTCGCCGGCCTGCTCTGACCGGAACGGCACGGACGGCCCGCGAGGGTCGGGCGGCGCGGCTGCTACTGCGCGCCGCCCGTACGGCCGGCCAGCACCGGCAGCACCTGGGCGCAGATCGAGTGCAGGGCGACCCGCTGCTCGTCGGTCATCGCCTCGAAGGCCTGGTGGGTCCGGGCCATCTCGCCGCGGATGCGGTTCAGGATCTCCCGGCCCTCGGCCGTGATCACCACGATCTTGACCCGGCGGTCACCCGCCGCCGCCTCACGGTTGGCCAGGCCCAGCGACTCCAGCCGGTCCACGATCCCGGTGACGTTCGACGCGTCGCAGCCCAGCCGCCCGGCCAGCGCCCGCATCGGCACCGGCTCCTGCACCGCGCCCAGCGCCTTGGCCTGCGAGGAGGAGAGCCCATGCCGGGCCGCGGCCGCCGCGAAGTCCTGGAAGTACGCGGCACCGACGGCGGCCAACGCCTCCATCAACTCGGCGTTGGTCGGTACGGTCGTCGTCGCTGTCGAACCCATGGGGTCAGCGTACGACCAGGTGCTTCAGCAACTCAAGCTTTGACCGGGGCAACCGTCGGCGAGACACCTCACACCCGCTCACACCCGCCCGGCGCCCTACAGCACCAACTGGTCGAACAGTCGCCGCAGGTCCGCCTCCGGGTCCGCGGTCAGCCCGGTGTGCACCGGCCCCGGCTGGACGATCGCGCTGCGCGGCGCGGTCAGCCAGCGGAACCGCTGCCCGGCGCTGTCCCCCGCCGCCGGACCGGCCTCCGGCCCGCCGTGGCAGACCGCCTCGATCCCGTGCAGCGCCCGCCGCACGCCCTGCACGTCCGCCACCGGGTCCAGCGCCAGAAGCCGGGCCTGGTCCAGGTGGGTACGCGCGGCCAGGTGCGAGCTCTGCCGGCAGTACAGCAGCACCCCGACGTTGACGCACTCACCGCGCTCGACCCTCGGCACCGCGCGGATCACGGCGTACTCGTAGTCGTGCAGCTCGATGGTGGCCGGCAATGCGGGCAGCACGGGCTCGGTCATGCGGGCACCTCCGGCAGCCAGTCACGCGGACCGGCCAGTCGCTCGGTCAGTTGGGCACGGTACGCGGCGCGCACCTCGCCGGGCGAGTCGAAGCCGAACTCGTCCACCAGCCAGACCTCCGGAATCTGCGCCACCGCGTCCTCGATCGCCGCCTCGGCGAGCGGCGCGAGCGCCTTGTCGGCCGCCGCCAGGTCCGGCTGGGCCCGCAGCAGCGCGTGGTCGGAGGCGTCGTACGGACGGCGGATCCAGGCGGCGGCGCCCGACCAGTTGTGGTGGAAGATCAGGCTCGCGCCGTGGTCGATCAGCCGCAGCCCGCCGGTCGCCACCAGCAGGTTGGGGTTGCGCCAGGACCGGTCGACGTTGCCGATCAGCGCGTCGAACCAGAGCACCTGCCCGGCGAGCTCCGGGTCCACCTCGAAGCAGAGCGGGTCGAAGTTGAGCGCACCGCTGACGAAGGCCATCCCGAGGTTGGTCCCGCCGCTGGCGCGCATCTGTTCCTGGATCTGGTGGTCCGGCTCGCTGCGCGCGAGCACCGGGTCCAGGTCGATCGTCACCAGCTCCGGCACCGGCAGCCCGAGCCGCCGGCCGAGCTCCCCGGCCAGCACCTCCGCGACCAGCGCCTTTCGGCCCTGCGCCGCACCGACCCATTTCAGCGCGTACAGCCGCCGATCGTCGGCCTCGACCAGGCCCGGCATCGAGCCGCCTTCTCGCAGTGGCGTCACGTACCGGATCGCCGTCACCTCGGGGAGCACGGCCGACAGCTTATCGGTGTCCGCGCCCCTTCCTCTCTCTTCCGCCCGCCGCCACCCCGCACGCCACGCCGGCACCCCACCTCGCCTCCCCTCCCCACGGCCCCCGCCCCGCCCCGGGGCACCTCCCGCGGCCCCGTCCTCACCGCTCCCTCATCCGCCCCGCCCCAGTGGCAGCCCCCGCTGCTCCGTGCGAGTGTGGCGGACAGCAACGGGGACCTTCACGGCAAAGGGATGAGCGATGGAACGACCTCGGATCCTGATCGTGGGCGGTGGCTTCGCCGGCCTGGAGTGCGCCCGCCGCCTCGAACGCAAGCTGTCACCGTCGGAGGCCGAGATCTCGCTGGTCACGCCGTTCAGCTACCAGCTCTACCTCCCCCTCCTCCCCCACGTCGCGGCCGGCGTCCTCACCCCGCAGTCCGTGGCCGTCTCCCTGCGCCGCTCGCTGCGCCGCACCCACATCCTCCCCGGCGGCGCCATCGGGGTGGACCCGGCCTCCAAGGTGTGCGTCGTCCGCAAGGTCACCGACGAGGTGGTCGCGCAGAAGTACGACTTCCTGGTGCTCGCCCCCGGGAGCGTCACCCGCACCTTCGACATCCCCGGCCTCACCGACTACGCCCGCGGCATGAAGACGCTCGCCGAGGCGGCCTACGTCCGCGACCACGTGATCGCCCAACTCGACCTCGCCTCCGCCACCCTGGACCAGAAGGAACGCGAGTCCCGGCTCCAGTTCGTGGTGGTCGGCGGCGGCTACGCGGGCACCGAGACGGCCGCCTGCCTCCAGCGCCTGACCACCGCCGCCGCCCACCGCTACCCGCGCCTGGACGCCCGGCAGATCAAGTGGCACCTGATCGACATCGCCCCGAAGCTGATGCCGGAGCTCGGCGACCCGCTCGGCGAGGCCGCCCTGGAGGTGCTGCGCAACCGCGGGATCGAGGTGTCGCTGGGCGTCTCGGTGGCCGAAGTCGGCGCCGAGACGGTCAAGTTCACCGACGGCCGGGTACTCCCCTGCCGCACGCTGATCTGGACCGCCGGCGTGGCGGCGAGCCCGCTGATCGGCACCCTGGACGCCGAGACGGTCCGCGGCCGGCTCGCCGTGACGGCGGAGATGCGGGTGCCGCAGTTCGAGGGCGTGTTCGCGCTCGGCGACGCCGCCGCCGTCCCCGACCTCGCCAAGGGCGACGGCGCGGTCTGCCCGCCGACCGCCCAGCACGCCGCCCGCCAGGGTCGCACGGTCGCGAGCAACGTGATCGCCTCGCTCCGCAACCAGCCCCTGGAGCCGTACTACCACAAGGACTTGGGTCTGGTGGTCGACCTCGGCGGCAAGGACGCGGTCTCCAAGCCGCTCGGCGTGGAGCTGCACGGGGTTCCGGCCCAGGTGGTGGCGCGCGGCTACCACCTGATGGCGATGCGCACCAACGTGGCCAAGTTCCGGGTGAGCACCAACTGGCTGCTCAACGCGACCGCAGGCGACGACTTCGTCCGCATCGGCTTCCTCTCCCGCCAGCCCGCCAGGTTGCGGGATTTCGAGTACACCGACGCGTACTTGACGAAGGATCAGGTACGCGCGCACGCCCAGTCCCTGCTCGCCAAGGGCTGAGCAGCACAGCCGAACGGCGCCCCCGCGGCCTGACCGCGGGGGCGCCGGATCACGCGGTCACCGTGCGGTCAGGTACATCCCGCTCGCGTCCTGCCCGGCCGTGTTTCGGCACGCGTAGTCGCCGCTCGGGCGCCCCCACAGCAGCGTCAGGCAGCGCCCGACCGCCTGCTGGCCGTAGTAGTTGGGGTGCATCGACTCCTGCAGCGCGCCCTGCGTGGAGTTGAGCCCGCCGTCCAGGAAGCGCGCCCACTCGCTGGTGGTCGCCGACGGGCCGGAACTCACGGTCGGCTGCCGGGTGGCCGTCGAGCAGACCTCGCGGCCCTGCAGCATGTCCGACAGGTCCAGGAACTGCGCGCCCTTGGCGGCGGCGACGCCCGCCAGCGCCCGGGAGATCTGCGGCACCATCGAGTCACGGGCCCAGTCGGCGTCCCCGTCCCAGAACGGGCAGCCGCCGGTGTTGGAGCGGGTCCAGCCGCTTTCCGGGTACCGCATCTCGGCACTGCGCGGGATCGGCGACGGGTAGGACTGCAGCACCAGGCGGTAGTCCGACGGCGCGTAACCGGCGTCGGCCATCACCGCGCGGATCTCGTCGATCGCCTTGCCGACCCCGGCCATCGCCGTGGGCATCTTCGAGTCGATCGAGGACTGCGCGGAGTCGTGGCAGTACGAGTACCAGATCAGGTAGTCCTGCACGCAGTTGGAGATGACGTCCGCGAAGCCCAGGTCGTTGCCGCCGATCGACAGGGTGATCAGCTTCACGTTGTTCTGCCGTGCCACGGTGGCGAGTTGGTCGGCCTGCGGGGCCTCGCCCTTGAACGACTTCCCGCCGTTGGCCGCGCGGAAGACGTTCGCGGTGACGGCACCGGAGCAGGCCAGGTCGATCTCGTTCTGGGACCCGGTCGAGGCGCTGAGCACCTCGGCGACGTCCGAGCGGTCGCACCCGCTCGCGGCGGTGGCGCCGTAGACCCGCGAGGGGTCGTACGAACTGCCGGTCCAGGCCCGATCGGTGCCGTTGCGGCTGCCGCTGGTACCGGCCGAGTTGCCCTTCCAGCGGCCGGCCTCCCCGGAGATGTAGCTGTCGCCGAGCGTGACGCTGGCGGTGGGCCCGGACGGCACGGCGGCCGGTACGGCCGGTGCGGCGGAGGCCGGCGAGGCGACGGCCAGGCCCGCGACGGCGAGCGGGAGGGCGAGGGCTGCGGTGAGCAGCCGTCGGCCGGGGCGCGCGGTGCTGCGGGTGATGCTCGAACAGTTCTCGGGCACTGCGGAACTCCTGCGACTCGGTCTTCCCGGGCATGGGGAACGGGAAGACGCGTGGGTGAGGGTGGGCCGCCGGCCGGTGGCGCGAAGAAGATGACATGCCCGCGCTGCCTACCGCTAGGCATCTGCGCGAGGTTTCCGCTTTTGTTACCGCCGGGTTCAGACCAGGCGGGCAGCCGACGACCGGATGCCGCCCGCGGTTCACACCCGCCACACCTGCCCCACCCGTGACGGGATCCACCCACCTTGGGGCTCACCCCGCCCCGGGGTTCACACCAGCCGCGACCCGCCCCCGCCCGCCCCCAGCACCGCCGCCAGGTCCTCCGCCAGCTCGCGCGCCTGCGCCGCCTCCAGCTGCGCCGTGGTGAACCGCAGCCCGGGCGGCGACTGGATCCGGTACCGCGCGCCGGGCGCCGCGACCCAGCCGCGCTGCACCAGCGCCGCCAGCACCGAGGTCTCGTCCGGCACCGGCACCCAGACGTTCAGCCCGCTCTGCCCGTGCGCGGCGATCCCGCGGGCCGCCAGCTCGCCCAGCAGCGCGTCCCGCCGGGCCCGGTACGCGGCGGCCACCCGGTCGACCGGCGCGGCGTCGCTGCGCCACAGCTCCGCGACGGTGCGCTGCAGCAGGTGGCTGACCCAGCCGGCGCCCAGCCGCAGCCGGCCGGCCACCCGCCCGATCGTCTCCTGGTCGCCGACCGCCACCGAGACCCGCAGGTCCGGCCCGTACGCCTTGGCCGCCGAGCGCACCACCGCCCAGTGCCGGGTGCCGGCGCCGACCAGCGGGTGGTACGGCTGGTCGACCATGCCGTGCCCGTGGTCGTCCTCGATCAGCAGCACGCCAAGGTGCCCGGCCAGGACGGCCTTCAGTGCCTCGGCCCGCCGCGCGGTGAGCGCCGCCCCGGTCGGGTTCTGCGCCCGGCTGGTGACCACCACGGCCCGGACGCCCTCGGCCAGCGCCGCGGCCAGTGCGTCCGGCAGCGGGCCCTCGTCGTCCAGCCGGACGGGCACGTGCCTCAGCCCCAGCGCGGGCAGCAGGTCGAGCAGGCTGCCCCAGCCCGGGTCCTCGACGGCCACCGCGTCGCCGGGGCGCAGCCGGGCGCCGAGGATCCGTTCGATGGTGTCCAGCGAACCGGAGGCGACGGCGATCGGGCCGCCGGGCAGGCCGTCGGCCTCGAAGGAGGCACGGGCGAGCGCGAGCAGCTGCGGGTCGACGGCCTCGTGCCCGTACAGCACCGGGTCGGTGCGCGCGGCCTCGGCAGCGGCCGCGAGGGCCTGGGCGAGGTCGGGCAGCAGGGCCGGGTCGGGGTTGCCGGTGGACAGGTCGCGGGCGTGCGGCGGGACGGGGATGCGGATCTGGTCGCGCGGGGTGAGCGCGGGCCTGGGAAGGATGCGGCTGCCCTTGCGGCCGGCGGTCTCGATCACGCCGCGGTCGCGCAGCAGCCGGTAGGCGGCGGCGACGGTGTTGGGATTGACGCCCAGTTCGGCGGCGAGGTCGCGCAGCGGGGGCAGCGCCGTCCCGGGGGCGAGCTGCCCGCTGCTCACGCCCTGCTCGATGCGGGCCGCGATTTCGCTGGCGCGTCGCCCTGTCAGCGGATAGTCTCCTAGCACAAAGCAAATTATGCACTAGTACATAGAGGATGTCATGTCAGCCAGCCCGGAAGGTTCGCCCAGCTACTCCCGTACCCCCAGGACCACCCCCACCCGTTACCGGGACCGGGCCACCTGGGAGCAGGAGGAGATCCACGCCATCCTCGACAGCGCCTACATCTGCCACCTCGGCTTCGTGGTCGACGGCGCCCCCGTGGTCCTGCCGACCATCTTCGCCCGGGTCGGCGGCCGGCTCTACGTCCACGGCTCCACCGGCAGCCGTCCGCTGCGCAACGCCTCCGGCGAGCAGGGCATGCCGGTCTGCATCACCGTCACCCAGGTCGACGCGCTGGTGCTGACCAAGTCCGCGTTCAACCACTCGGTGAACTTCCGCTCGGTGGTCGCCCACGGCACCGCGCACCAGGTCACCGACCCCGGGGAGCTGGACGTCGCGCTCGCCGCCCTGGTCGACCACGCGATACCGGGGCGCTCCGCCGAGGTCCGTCCGGCCAATGCCAAGGAGCTCGCCGCCACCGCCGTCATCCGGCTGGAGCTGGACGAGGTCTCGGCCAAGACCCGCGAGGACGGCGCCGACGACGACCCGGAGGACGCCGGCCTGCCGCACTGGTCCGGCCTGATCCCGGTCACCACCGTGCACGGCACCCCCGAGCCGCACCCCGGCACCACCGTCCCGCTCCCCGCGCACCTGCGCGGCTACCCCCGCTGACGGGAGGCCCACCCGTGCTGATCAGATCCTGGGACCGCGGCGACGAGGACGAGTGGCGCGCCTGGCTGGCCGAGGGCCGCGACTTCGGCCTGCTCGCGGCCAACGGCGGCCCCGGCGAGGGCCCGGTGCTCGTCCCGACGCACTTCCTGCTGGACGCCGAACGCGGCGAGGTCCTGCTCCATCTCGCCGCGCCCAACCCGCTGCTGGCCGCCGTCCGGGCCGACCCGCAGGTCACCCTCGCGGTCACCGACGGCTACGCCTTCGCCCCGGGCCACTGGCGCGGCACACCGGGCACGCCCACCAGCTACTACGCCTCGGTCCACTTCCACTGCACCGCCGAGGTGGTGGAGTCCGCGGCCGCCAAGGCGGAGATCCTCAACCGCCAGCTGGCACACTTCCAGCCCGAGACGCCGGAGGTCCGGGTGGTGCCCGGCGAGGGCGAGTTGGCCCGGCAGCTGCCCGGGCTGCGCGGGCTCCGGCTGACCGTGAACGAGGTGCGGGCCAAGTTCAAGTACGACGACAAGAAGCCCGCCGAGGCGCAGTACGCGATCGCCGACCGGCTGGCCGAACGTGCCGGCGGCCGGGGGCGCGGCCGCGACCAGTACGCCGCCGCCCGTACCCAGTTGCTCCGCCGTCACCGGCGACGCACCGCCGTACCGCGAACCTCCCCGGAGGGCACCACCGGCCCCCTGGACAACGCCCCGCACACCGACCGCTCGTACGGCCCGGCCCTGCGCACCGACCGACCGCGCACCGCCGGCTGACCGAGGATCACCCGGTCGGCTTCCAACTCGCGCAGGGCGGCCGCGGCGCTGCTCGAATGTGAGACGAGCCCTGCCCACTCGGCGTCGGAGCGGGCCCGTCCACCCCGGGAGCGCGCGTGTCCTCAGTCAACAGCCAACGGGCAGCCGGCGAGGCCCACCTCGGCCACGTGGTGTTCATCTCGGCGGCCGCCGCGATGGGCGGCTTCCTGTTCGGCTACGACAGCGCGGTGATCAACGGCGCCGTGACGGGCATCCAGAAGCACTTCGGGGTCGGCCACGGCACCACCGCCTTCGTGGTGGCCATCGCGCTGCTCGGCTCGGCGGTGGGCGCGGTGATCGCCGGCCGGCTCGCCGACCACCTCGGCCGGGTCCGCACCATGCTGCTGGCCGCCGTGCTGTTCGCGGCCAGCGGCATCGGCTCGATGTTCCCGCCGAACATCGAGGCCCTCGCCGCCTGGCGCGTGGTCGGCGGCATCGCGATCGGCATCGCCTCGGTGATCGCCCCCACCTACATCGCCGAGGTCGCCCCGACCGCCTACCGCGGCCGGCTCGCCTCCTTCCAGCAGATGGCGATCGTGCTCGGCATCACCGTCTCCCAGCTCGCCAACTGGGCCCTCAACCAGGCCGCCGGCGGCGAGTCCACCAACCACCTCGGCGGCATCCAGGCCTGGCAGTGGATGCTCGGCGTCGAGGCCATCCCGGCCCTGGTGTACGGGCTGATGGCGCTCGCCATCCCGGAGTCGCCGCGCTTCCTGATCGCCGACCACCGGGAGGCGCAGGCCCGCAAGGTGCTGGTCGAGGTCGAGGGCGAGGGCGTGGACCTGGACGCCCGGGTGGCCGAGATCCGCGCGGTGCTGGAGTCCGCTCACAAGCCCCGGCTCAAGGACCTGACGGACGGCCGTTTCGGCCTGCTGCCGATCGTCTGGGTCGGCATCGGTGCCTCGGTGTTCCAGCAGTTCGTCGGCATCAACGTGATCTTCTACTACTCGTCCTTCCTGTGGCAGTCGGTCGGCATCAACGAGTCCAACTCGCTGCTGATCAGCCTCTCCACCTCGATCATCAACGTGATCGGCACGGTGATCGCGATGGCCCTGGTGGACCGGATCGGCCGCAAACCGCTGGCCATGGCCGGCTCGATCGGCATGGCGGCCGCCCTGGGCACCGCCGCCTGGGCGTTCTCCTACCGGCACGGCACCGGCAACACCGCCACCCTGGACAACACCCACGCCGTCGTCGCCCTGATCGCCGCGCACGTCTTCGTGCTCTGCTTCGCCTTCTCCTGGGGCGTGGTGGTCTGGGTCCTGCTCGGCGAGATGTTCCCCAACCGGATCCGCGCGCTGGCGCTGTCCGTCGCCGCCTCGGCGCAGTGGATCGCCAACTGGGCGATCACCGTCAGTTTCCCGGACCTCGCCGACTGGAACCTCTCCGCGACGTACGCCATCTACGCGGCCTTCGCGCTGCTCTCCATCCCGTTCGTGGCCTTCTGCATCAAGGAGACCAAGGGCCGCGCCCTGGAGGAGATGGGCTGACCCCGGCCCGCCCCGCCGAACCCCGCCGCTCGCGGCCCGACCCACCGAGAGGAAACCATGCCTGACCAGGGCGGCTCCCGGCAGAACATCACCTTCCCGAGCAACGGCCGTACCGCGCACGGCTACCTGGCCCGCCCTCCGCAGGGCGTCGGGCCGGGCCTGGTGGTCGTCCAGGAGTGGTGGGGGCTCACCTCGCACGTCGCCGACGTGGCCGACCGCTTCGCCGCCGAGGGCTTCACCGTCCTCGCCCCCGACCTGTTCGGCGGCGCCACCACCCACGACGGCGCCGAGGCGGCCCGGCTCATGCACGAGCTCCCGGTCGACCGGGCGGTGGAGGACCTGGCCGGGGCCGTCGACCACCTGCTCGCGCTGGACGGCGTGGTCGGCGACGCGGTCGGGGTGGTCGGCTTCTGCATGGGCGGCGGCTTCGCCCTGCTGCTGGCCGCCGGGGCCGGCGACAAGGTGGCCGCCGTGGTCCCGTTCTACGGTCTGCCGCCCGACCCCGACTTCGACTACCGCGGGCTGACCGCCCATGTGCTCGGCCACTTCGGCGAGCGGGACGGCTCGATCCCGATGGCCACCGTGGACGAGGCCGCGATCCGGATCGGCGAGGCCACCGACGTCCGCCCGGAGATCCACTTCTACCCGGCCGGTCACGCCTTCATGAACGACGAGAACCTGCTCGGCACCTACGACCCGCTCCAGGCCCGGATCGCCTGGCGCCGCACCCTCACCTTCCTCTGGGGCCACCTCGGCTGAAACCCCGCGCTCCGGCGGCCCCGGCATGAAAAACGATGGACACCCGTACGACCCCACGGCATAGTCGCCAGGTGCCGACCCCACCCTCACGTCGCTTCGCCTGGGCGAGCCGCAACTTCCGCATCCAGACCGCCGCCACCGTGATCAGCGGCCTCGGCAACGCCGGCGCCCCCATCGCCACCGCCTTCGCCGTACTCGGCACCGGTGGCACCACCACCGACCTCGGCTACGTCACCGCCGCCCGGCTGGTGCCCACCGTGCTGCTCATGGTGGTCGGCGGCACCCTCGCCGACCGGCTGCCGCGCCACCTGATCATGGTCGCCGCCAATGTGTTCAGCGGGGTCTCCCAGGCCATCCTGGCCGCCCTGGTCCTGACCGGGGACGTCCGGCTCTGGCAGATGCTGGCACTCTCCGCGGCCGGCGGGGCCGGCTACGCCCTCTACGCCCCCGCCTCCGGCGGCATGATCATGCAGGCCGTCCCCCAGGAGCACGCCGCCCGCGCCTTCGCGGTCTTCCGGATGGGCCTCAACGCCTCCCAGATCGGCGGTGCCGCGCTCGGCGGCGCGCTCACCGCCGTCGTCGGCCCCGGCTGGGTGCTCGCCCTGGACGCCCTCTGCTTCCTGATCGCCGCCGCCCTCCGCTTCTTCCTGGAGCCGGAGAAGGGACCCGCCCCCTCCGGCAGCAGCATGCTGCGCGATCTGCGCGAGGGCTGGCGGGAGTTCGCCTCCCGCCGCTGGCTCTGGGTGATCGTGCTCCAGTTCTCCGTCCTGGTCGCCTGCATCAACGCGGTGGAGTCGGTGTACGGGCCGACCGCCGCCGAGGAGCGGCTCGGCGGCGCGGGCTCCTGGGGCCTGGCGATGTCCGCCTACGGCGTGGGCCTGGTGGCCACAGGTGTACTGATGACGCGCTGGCGGCCCCGCCGGATCCTGCTGGTCGGCAACTGGGGGGTCTTCCTGTTCGGCGTGCCCGCGCTGGCCCTCGCCGCCGGGGTGCCGCTGCCGCTGCTGGTCGTCGCGATGTTCCTGTCCGGCGTCGGCGTCACCGTCTTCGGCGTCAACTGGATGGTCGCGCTCCAGCAGGAGATACCCGAGGAGATGTTCTCCCGGGTCACCGCGTACGACGAACTCGGCTCCTACTCGCTGGCCCCGGTCGGCACCGCGCTGGCCGGCCCCGCCGCCGTGGCGCTCGGCCTGTCCGGCGCGCTCTGGGCGTGCGCCGTCATCTGTCTGGTGCTCAGCGCGGTCGTCCTGGTGGACCCGCAGGTGCGTCGGCTGAGCCGCCGAAGCACGACGGACGCACCGGTGCCCGTCAGCGAGCCCGCGCCCGCTCCGTGAGCGCCCTGTGCGCCCCACGTGCGCCCACCCGTGGGCAACCGGAGGTGCGCGAGGGGCGTCCGAGCAGTCAGGAAACACCACCGTCTCCGAGGGGCCACCGGTGCCGAAGCCACTGCTGTTCCTGGACGTCGACGGCGTCCTGAACCCGCTCTGCCCGCACCCGGACACCGGATTCGACGCCCACCCCCTGTTCGGCTACACCGTCCTGCTGTCCACCCGGCACGGCGCCTGGCTGCGCGAGCTCGCCGGAACGTACGACCTGGTCTGGGCCACCACCTGGGAGGACCACGCCAACTCCCACATCGCCCCGGCGATCGGCCTGGACCCGCTCCCGGTGGTCACCTTCACCGGCTACGTCCCCCAGCCCGGCGACCCGCGCGTCCCGCTGATGGAGCTGTTCTCCGCGGCCAAGTGGGCCCCGCTGCTGCGCTACGCCGAGGGCCGGCCGTTCGCCTGGGTGGACGACGTCATCCCGCCCCGGCTGGTCCGCCGCTCCCTCTGGCGCCGGGACCGCCTGTTGCTGCGCGTCGACCCCGGCCAGGGCCTGGAGCGCCGGCACGTCGACCGGCTGCTCGCCCGCCCGCCGCGCGGCCGGGCGCTGTCACTCAAGGGGTCGGCAGCCAGCTGACGTGCCCGGCCAGCAGCGCGTACCCGACGAAGGCCACCGTGTCGATCAGCGCGTGCGCCACCACCAGCGGCATCACCCGCCCCCACCGCCGGTACAGCAGGCAGAACACCACGCCCATCACCATGTTGCCGACCAGCCCGCCGACCCCCTGGTACAGGTGGTACGAGCCGCGCAGCACCGAACTCGCCGCCACCGCCGCCGGCCAGGACCACCCCAGCTGCCCCACCCGGCGCAGCAGGTAGCCGAGGACGACGACCTCCTCCAGGATGGCGTTCTGCCAGGCCGACAGCACCAGCACCGGCAGCCGCCACCAGACGTCCGGCAGCCCGGACGGCGCCACCGTCAGGTTGTACCCGGCCGCCTGCGAGGCCAGGTAGAGCGCCAGCCCCGACCCGCCGATCGCGGCCGCGACGGCGGCGCCCCGCCCCAGGTCGCGCAGTTTCTGCCCGAGGTCGAAGCCCAGCACCCGCAGCGCGACGCCCTCGCGCACCAGCAGGTAGCCGACCAGCACCACCGGCATCAGCCCGCGCCCGACGTAGTACAGCTGCCACACCAGGTCCAGCCAGGGCCGCCCGGGCGCCCGCGAGCCGTTCAGCGTGGCGACCTGCTGGCCGAGCTTGAGCGGTTCGGTGAGCGAGCCGGTGAAGCTGATCAACGCGCTGATCCCACTGGCCCCGAGGGAGAGGCCGAGGACGATCAGCAGCTCCACGCCGAACAGCCGACGGGTGGGCTTCGCTGTCTCCGGCGCGGTCGGGACGGTGGTCACGGGGGCTCCAGCGGACGGGCGGTCGCTCCGGCCGTCGGCCGACCGCCGGAGCGATCATCCTGACACAGCCGCCGGGCGGCCCGGTGAGGAGGTCTCAGCCCACCGGCCAGGTGTGCACCGGCTCGCCGCCGCGCATGTGTTCGGCGTAGCGCCTGGTCATCGCGGCGAGCGCGGCCGGCCGGTCCATCCCGTACTGCTCGCGCAGCCGGTGGAAGGTCGCGGTCTGCCAGGACGCGCCGTTGGTGCGGCGCAGACAGCGCTGCTCGATGATGCCCAGGTAGCGGTCCCGGTCGGCGGGCTCCACGCCCCACTCGTCGAGGCCCTGGTAGGCCATCGGCAGCAGGTCGTTCAGCACCAGGTCGACCGCGGACACGGTCTGCAGCCCGCCGCCGCGCCCGGCCCGCCCGGGGCGCGGCCACTGGAACACCGCGTCGATGCCGTACCGGGCGCCCTGCCGGAAGTTCTCGTCCGCCCGCTCGAACGGAAGCCGGGTCCAGACCGGCCTGGGCTGCTCGGCGAGCACCCGCACCAGCCCGTAGTAGAAGGCGGCGTTGGCCAGCGTGTCGGCCACCGTCGGTCCGGCCGGCAGCGCCCGGTTCTCCACCCGCAGGTGCGCCACCCCGCCCGCGACGTCGTACACCGGGCGGTTCCAGCGGTAGATGGTGCCGTTGTGCAGCCGCATCTCGGCGAGCCTGGGCGCCCCGCCGGAGGCCAGCACCTTCAGCGGGTCCTCGTCGTCGCAGATCGGCAGCAGCGCGGGGAAGTACCGCAGGTTCTCCTCGAACAGGTCGTACGCCGAGTCCACCCAGCGCTCGCCGAACCATGTGATCGGGCGCACGCCCTGCGCCTTGAGTTCCGCCGTACGGGTGTCACAGGCCTGCTGGAAGAGCACCGGACGGGTCTCCCGCCACAGCTCCCGCCCGAACAGGAACGGCGAGTTGGCGCCGAGCGCGAGCTGCGGCCCGCAGATCGCCTGGGCCGCGTTCCACACCGAGGAGAACCGCTCCGGGGTCACCTGGAGGTGCAGCTGGAGCGAGGTGGCGGCGGCCTCGGCCACCATGGTGATCGACTCCAGCTGGAGGCGCTCGACCCCCTCGATGTCCAGCGCGATGTCCTCCCCGCGGGCGGCCAGGATCTGGTCGCTGAGCAGGCTGTACCGCTGGTTGTGGCTCATCGCGTCCAGCCCGGTGTGGCCGTGCTCCAGGGTCGGCAGGATGCCCACCATGACGATCCGGGCGCCGGCCTCGGCCGCCTGCCGGTCGGCGTAGCGCAGACCGGTGTCGATCTCCTCGCGCAGTTCCTCGAAGACGTGCCCGCAGAGCCGGTGCGGCGTGATGTTGACCTCGATGTTGAACCGGCCCAGTTCGGTCTGGAAGTCGCTGGATCCGATCGCGCTCAGCACCTGGGCGTTGTTCATGGCCGGCAGGCCCTGCTCGTCGGCCAGGTTGAGCTCGATCTCCAGGCCCATCACCGCCCGCGGCCGGTCGAAGCGGTCCTCCCGGAGCATCCGTCCGAGCGCTTCGAGACACGTGTGGAGCTTGCGCCGGTACAGCTGCCGGTCCGCCAGTTCCGCCCGAGTCGCCACGACCTTCTCGCCCACGGTCCCCTCCTCCAGAGCCACCCCGTCGAGCACCCGGTCGACCGACCGTGCAAGCATCATGCCCACCTCGAAGATCGATACCCGAACGCGCGTACTGGCTTGCATTGCAAGGCATCTGACGGAAAATCAGAAGAACTGTGGACTTGCTCGGCACCACGGCCTGTGATAAACAGATCACCCTGCGCACCTGTTCGAATTTGCACAGCGCTCCGGCCGGTCCGCCTCGCCCCGAAGCCCTCGTCGACGGCGACGACCGTGCCGGCACCGCGATCCTGCACAACCGGACACGGCCGGGCCCCGTCACCGAAGACGCGTCGCCGCGCCACGCCGGTATGCCGCATTCGCACGCCGATCTCGCTTGGAGAGGCGGACCCCGCCATGACTCTGCAACCCCCTCAGCCCCCGCCGAGCGCCCTGCGCGCGGTCCTGGGCGCGCTCGACTCGGAGACCGCGCTGCGCCAACCCGCCGCCGCAGCGCTGCGCCATCCGACCGGCCCACTGCTCCCCGCCCACCCGCTCGCGGTGCACGTCCTGAACGGCCCGCGCCCGGAGCTCCCGGCCGCCCGCCGCACCGGCTGGCGCTTCCTGATCAAGGACGGCGCCGAGGTGGCCGCCGCCGCCGAGGTGGTGCAGAGCGCCGAGGGCCACAGCTTCTCCCACTTCACCGCCGGCCCCTACCTCGACTCGACGGTCCGGGCACTGCGCGAGGCCTGGCAGCTCGCCCAGGGCTCCCGGACCCGCCGACAGCCCCGGCTGCTGACCTTCCCCGGCCAGTACGCCACGGCGCTCTGGCTGCACAGCCCCGACGCCGGCCCGGCCGCCGACCTGCTGATCCCCCTGGCCCCGGCCCCGCTCGGCGTCACCGCGCACCGCGCCTGCCCGGCCGCCGAACTGCTGCCGCTGCTCGCCCGCGCCCCGCTCGCCAGGCCACTGCTGCTCGGCTCCTCCTGACCCGCCGGCGCCCCACGGGCCGCCGGGCCCACCTGCCCGGCGGCCCTCGGCCGTGCCCGCACCTCCACCCCGAAGCCCGTCACCCGAACGGCGACCACCCACCCGGGTCAGTCGGGGCATGGCCCGATCGGGCCATGCCCCGACTGACCCGCTGGGGCGCCTTTTCCCGTCGGCCCCACCTGAACGGGTGATCTGTGCCCGGGAGTTGTGGCGCATGTCACGAAATCCCTGCGCGCGGGTCCGCAGATGCCGACACTGGGAAGCAGCGTGGAAGGACCACCTGTCCTACCCACTTGAGCGCCGGTCCACACCTGGCCGGCGCGCGGACAGGATCCGACCACCACGGCGGCTCCGGACGGCACGACCTCCGGCGACCGCACCACGGGGAGGATCGCAGAGCGAAGCGAGGGTACGCGTATGTGCCAGCACCGTCCTGAGTGCCCGTCGGCCGAGTCCGAGGACCGCGAGGCGGCCGCGTCGGTGGCCCGCCACCCGGAGCAGGGCTGGAGCCTGCTCTGCAACGGCGTCGTCCTGTTCGAGGACACCGGAGAACTGCTGCCCGACGGCCGGGTGATCGCCCCGCGCCGCCCCATCGCCCACGCGGCCTGACCACCCGGTCCGGCCGTACGGCGGGGGCAGCCGCCGACTCGACCAGCGCAACGGGCAGGGCCCCGGCGGAAGCTCCGCCGGGGCCCTGCCGTCGGCCCGGACATCCTCGGGCCCGGACCGGTCAGACGCCGTACTCGTCCAGCGGCGGGCAGGAGCAGACCAGGTTGCGGTCGCCGTACGCGCCGTCGATCCGGCTCACCGGCGGCCAGTACTTGTCCGCCGGGTTGACGCCCGCCGGGAAGACCGCCTCCTGCCGCGAGTAGCCGTGCGCCCAGTCGCCGGCCAGCGTGGCGGCGGTGTGCGGGGCGTTGCGCAGCGGGTTGTCGTCGGCCGACCACTCGCCCGAGCCGACCTTGTCGATCTCGGCCCGGATGGTGATCATCGCGTCGCAGAACCGGTCGATCTCGTACAGGTCCTCGGACTCGGTCGGCTCGATCATCAGCGTGCCGGCCACCGGGAAGGACATCGTCGGCGCGTGGAAGCCGTAGTCGATCAGGCGCTTGGCGATGTCGTCCACCGTCACGCCCGTCTCCTTGGTCAGCGGGCGCAGGTCGATGATGCACTCGTGCGCGACCAGCCCGCCCGGACCGGTGTAGAGCACCGGGAAGTGCGGCGCCAGGCGCTTGGCGATGTAGTTGGCGTTCAGCACCGCGACCTGGGTGGCGTGCTTGAGGCCCTCGCCGCCCATCAGCCGGACGTACGCCCAGGAGATCGGCAGGATGGCCGCCGAACCCCACGGCGCGGCCGAGATCGGGCCCACGCCGGTGGCCGGGCCGGCCTCCGCCTGGAGCGGGTGGTTCGGCAGGTACGGCGCCAGGTGGGCGCGCACCGCGACCGGGCCGACGCCCGGGCCGCCACCGCCGTGCGGGATGCAGAAGGTCTTGTGCAGGTTCAGGTGCGAGACGTCCGCACCGAACTTGCCCGGCTTGGCGAGGCCGACCAGGGCGTTCAGGTTGGCGCCGTCCACGTACACCTGGCCGCCGGCCTCGTGCACCAGGGCGCAGATGTCGGTGATCTGGGTCTCGTACACGCCGTGGGTGGACGGGTAGGTGACCATCAGCACGGCGAGGTTGTCGCGGTGCTTCTCGATCTTGGCCTTCAGGTCATCGACGTCCACGTCGCCGTCGACCAGGGTCTTCACCACGACCACGCGCATGCCGGCCATCACCGCGGAGGCCGCGTTGGTGCCGTGCGCCGAGGACGGGATCAGGCAGACGTCGCGCTGGGTGTCGCCGTTGGCGTGGTGGTAGGCGCGCACGGCGAGCAGGCCGGCCAGCTCGCCCTGCGAACCCGCGTTCGGCTGGATCGACACGGCGTCGTAGCCGGTCACCTCGACCAGCTGCTGCTCCAGCTGGCGGATCAGGGTCAGGAAGCCCTGGGCCTGGTCGATCGGCGCGAAGGGGTGCAGCTGGCCGAACTCCGGCCAGGTCACCGCCTCCATCTCGGTGGTCGCGTTGAGCTTCATGGTGCAGGAGCCCAGCGGGATCATGCCGCGGTCCAGCGCGTAGTCCCGGTCCGACAGGCGGCGCAGGTAGCGCAGCATGGCGGTCTCCGAGCGGTGGCTGTGGAAGACCGGGTGGGTCAGGTACTCGTCCTCGCGCAGCAGCGCGGCGGGCAGCGCCTCGGCGGCCTCGGCGACCTCGACGGCGGGGACGCCGAACGCGGCCCAGACGCCGGCCAGGTGTTCGCGGGTGGTGGTCTCGTCGGTGGAGACGGAGATCCGGTCCGCGCCGTCCTGGTGGACGTTGATGCCGTTGGCGCGGGCAGCGGCGGCGATCTCGGCGGCGCGGCCCGGGACGACGGCGGTGACGGTGTCGAAGAACTCGCCGTGCAGCAGCTCGACGCCGCCGGCCCGCAGGCCTTCGGCGAGGGCGGCGGCGTAGCGGTGGGTACGGCGGGCGATGTCGGCCAGGCCGTCCGGGCCGTGGTAGACGGCATACATCGAGGCCATCACGGCGAGCAGCACCTGGGCGGTGCAGATGTTGCTGGTGGCCTTCTCGCGGCGGATGTGCTGCTCGCGGGTCTGCAGCGCCAGGCGGTAGGCGCGGTTGCCGTCCGCGTCGACGGAGACGCCGACCAGGCGGCCGGGCAGCGAGCGGGCGTACTCGGCGCGCACCGACAGGTAGCCGGCGTGCGGGCCGCCGAAGCCCATCGGCACGCCGAAGCGCTGCGAGGTGCCGCAGGCGATGTCGGCGCCCAGCGCACCCGGGGACTTGAGCAGGGTCAGCGCGAGCAGGTCGGCGGCGACGGCGACGATCGCGCCCAGACCGTGCGCCTGCTCGATCAGCGGGGCGAGGTCGCGGACCACGCCGGTGGCACCCGGGTACTGGAGCAGCACGCCGAAGACACCGCGCTCGGCGATCTCGGCCGGGATGCCCTCGGACAGGTCGGCGACGACGACCTCGACGCCGGTCGGCACGGCGCGGGTGTTGATCACCGCGACGGTCTGCGGCAGGGTCTCGGCGTCGACCAGGAAGACGCCGCCCTTGACCTTGGTGACGCGGCGGGCCAGCGCCATCGCCTCGGCGGCCGCGGTGCCCTCGTCCAGCAGCGAGGAGCCGGAGGTCGGCAGGCCGGTCAGGTCGGAGACCACGGTCTGGAAGTTGAGCAGCGCCTCCAGGCGGCCCTGCGAGATCTCCGGCTGGTACGGGGTGTAGGCGGTGTACCAGGCCGGGTTCTCCATGACGTTGCGCAGGATCACCGGCGGGGTGAACGTGCCGTAGTAGCCCAGGCCGATCATCGGCTGGAGCACCTGGTTGCGGCCGGCCAGCTCGCGCAGCTCGGCGAGGACCTGGGCCTCGGTCCGGCCCGCGGGCAGGTCCAGGGCGGTGATGGAGCGGATCGCCTCGGGCACCGCGGTGGCGGCGAGCTCGTCCAGCGAGCCGTAGCCGACGGACGCCAGCATCTTCTCCTGCGCGGGGGCGTCGGGGCCGATGTGGCGGTTCTCGAAGGGGCTGGCCAGCTCAAGCTCGGTGAGGGTCGAGGCGCCGGTGGGGCGTCCCGCGTTCGGCTGGGCGTTCATGGTGGTCGAGGCCTCCTGGTCACGGACCGGCGGGGGTACGCACGCCGGCCGGCCTTCACCGCTGCGGACAGCGGACCAGCCTGGGCGAGCGAACCCGACAGGCCTCCCCCTCTGTCATCGGGACCTGAGAGCTTCACCCGCACGGGGCGCTGTGGGCGCTCCGCCGGCTTGCACCGTCGGTGAGGGTGGTGATCGCCGGCTCCCGTGCCGACGCCCCTGCCCTGCTTTCCAGAGTGACCTACCCCACACGGTACGGATGCCTGAGAGATTCCGGGGAGGAGTTGCTCCTTCGGCGCTCCGACCAGCGGTTTTCGCAGTCGGAGACTCTCCCGAGCGGGCTCTGCGGTCGTCGCCCAGGGTACCAGCGGGAGGCCCCCCGATCACGGGTGCGTCAGGTCACTCGGGGTCTACGCGCGTCCCCCGGACGGTCCAACGAGCAGCCCGTCCGGCGCACCCCGGTCGCACCCGTCCGATTCATGGCTTTTGGTGTGAAGTGATGGACGGAACGGGCGCTTCGACCGCCTTCCTGCGGGAGTTCCGCAGGCCCAGTGCACGGGAGGAAAGAGTGCAGACCGACATCGACCCGCGGGACCTCATCGGTCACAAAGCCGTCGACCGCAACGGAGACAAGATCGGCACGGTCGACGAGGTCTACCTGGACGACGCCACCGGCCGGCCCGAGTGGGCCGCGGTCCGGACCGGCATCTTCGGCCGGGACGCCTTCGTCCCGCTGACCACGAGTGAGTTCTCCGGCGACGAACTCCGGGTGCCGTACGACAAGTCACTGGTGAAGGAGTCGCCGGACTTCGGCGTCGGCCAGCACCTGTCACCCGCCCAGGAGCTCCAGCTCTACCGCTACTACGGGCTCGACACCCTGGCGGACGGCCGCCCGGACGGCAATGACGTGAGCCACGCCGAGCAGCCCGACCTCGACTTCGGCACCACCGCGGCCGCCACCACGACGGCCGCGGCAGCCCCGGCCAAGTCGCTCACCTTCCACACCTCCGAGCACTCCCCCGAAGCCGCCCCGGCCAGAACCCCCGCTGCCGCTGCACCCCCAATCGCCGACACACCCAGGACCCCCCCGGAGGCCGACATGCGGAACCTCGGCACCCCCACGGCTGCCACCACCTTCCCGCCGGCCGCGCCCCCCGCCGCCCCCGCCGACGCACCTGCCGCACCCACTGCGGGACCGAGGCCGCAGCCGCAGCCCACCTCCACACCCGCCGCGGGGCCAAGGCTGCATCCCACCTCCGCCCCCACCGCGACACCCGCCACACCCGCCGCGGGACCGAGGCCGCATCCCGCATCCACCCCCACCGACGCGCCTGCCACACCCGCCGCGGGACCAAGGGGGCTGCATCCCACCTCCGCTCCCACCGCGACACCCGCCACACCCGCCACACCCGCCGCGGAACCGAGGCCACATCCCACCTCCACCCCCACCGCCGCCCCCACCGCGGGACCAAGGCTGCATCCCACCGCCACACCCGCCGCGGAACCGAGGCCGCATCCCGCATCCACCCCCACCGACGCCCGCGCGGCGACCACCACCACCGAGAAGGCCGGCGCCGCCCCCAGCAGCCCGGTGGAGATCACCTGCCGCGAGGAGCGGCTGGACATCACCACCGAGTGGCACACCCTCGGCACCGCGAAGCTGCGCAAGTACGTGACGACCGAACAGGTCGAGCGCCGCGTCCCGGTGGTCCGCGAGCGCGTCCGGGTCGAGCGGACGCCGGTCAGCGACGCCGAGCGCGCCGCGCTCACCGAGAAGGAGATCGCCGAGGCCGTCGAAGAGGTCACCCTCCGAGAGGAACGCGCGGTGGTCCGCAAGCACCTCGCCCCCATCGAACGGGTCCGCCTGGTCGTCGAGCGGTACACCACCGAGGAGGTGATCCGGGACGAACTCCGCCGCGAACACGTCGAGGTCCACGACACCACCGCCACCCAGCCCCCCGCCTCGCCGTCGGCAACCCCGCCGACCGGATCGACCCCGCCCGCCACCCCGCCCCACTCCTCCCCGCTGCGGCCGCTCGTCTGACAGCACCCACGATCAGGGCCCCGGACACCGTCCGGGGCCCTGATCGCGTACCCGACCGTTCACCTCCGCCGAAGCGCCCTCGCCCCCGCCCCACCTCCGCCCGCCGCAGGCGCCCTCCACACCCACCACAGCCCCTTGTCGCGTACCCGACCCTTCTCCTTTGCCAAAGCTTAACCACTCGATATTTGACACTCTGAAGTATCCCCCTGCATGGTTACTTCAGTTCATTCACTATGTACGGGAGGAAGCAACCGTGAGTGAGGCACCACAGCCCACCACCGCGGCCGAGAAGCAGAGCAGCGCCCGGGTCCTGCCGGCCCTCATCCTGGCGATGCTGTCGTTCAGCGTGGTGCAGACCGCGGTCGTCCCGATCCTGCCCTCGCTGGCCAAGGAACTGGGCGTCTCCGCCTCCAGCATCACCTGGCTGATGACCGCCAACCTGCTCTCCGCAGCCGTGCTGACTCCCCTCCTGGGCCGCTTCGGCGACCTCCGGGGCCGCAAGCCGATGCTGCTGATCTCGCTGGCCGGCCTGGTCGCCGGTTCGGCGCTGGCGGTCAGCACCCACTCCTTCACCTGGCTGGTCGTCGCCCGCGTCCTCCAGGGCGCCGGCGGTGGCGTCCTGCCGCTGGCGATCAGCATCGTCCGCGACGAGCTGCCCAGGCAGAAGGTGACCGGCGGTGTCGCCGCCATCAGCGCCTCGATGGGCGTCGGCTCCGGCCTCGGCCTGGTCGCCACCGGCCTCCTGCTGGAGCACTGGAACTACAAGTCGATCTTCTGGATGGGCCTGGTCTTCGGCCTGATCGCGGTCGCCCTGGTCGCCTTCCGCGTCCCGTCCGACCCGGTCACCGACAAGGACGGCGGCGCCGACCCGCTGGGCGCCCTCACCCTGGCCGGCTGGCTCTCCGCGCTGCTGGTCGCGGTCAGCCAGGGCAACCACTGGGGCTGGGCCTCCAACAAGACCCTCGGCCTGTTCGCCGTCGCCGCCGTGGTCGCCCTGGTCTGGGGGATCATCGAGACCAAGGTCGCGCACCCGCTGGTGGACATGAAGATGATGGCCCGTCCGGCCGTCGCCTTCACCAACGTGGCCGGCCTGCTCATCGGCTTCGGCATGTACGGCTCCTTCATGGTCATCAGCAACTTCGCCCAGACCCCGGAGAAGCTGACCCACTACGGCTTCACCGCCACCGTGCTGCACGCCGGCATCATGCTGCTGCCGTCCGCGATCGGCTCGATGGTCGCCGCGCCGGTCGGCGCCCTGCTGATCGCCCGTCGTGGCCCGCGCCTGCCGCTGGTCCTCGGTGGCGTCCTCGGCGCCGTGGCGATGGCCTACCTGGCCGTGCGCCACGGACGGGAGGGCGACATCTACACCGCCTCGGCGATCTTCGGTCTCGGCGTGGGCCTCGCCTTCGCCGCGATGCCGGCCTACATCAACGGCGCCGTCCCGGCCGAGCAGAGCGGCATCGCCAACGGCATGAACTCCGTGCTGCGCACGGTCGGTGGCGCGATCGGCACCGCCGTCATGGCCGCCATCCTCACCGGCGACACCATGAAGCTGCCGCCGCAGATCCCGCTCTCCCTGCCCACCCTGGACGCCTACAAGCACGCGTTCTGGACCGCGGCCGTCATCTGCATCGTCGCCGGTGTCGTCCCGTTCCTGATCCGCGGCACCACGTCGGCCGCCACCCCGGTCGTCCTCGGCGGCTCGGCCCAGCAGGACTCCAGCCCCGAGCTGGTCAAGACCGACGCCTGACGAGGCGTCCGGCCCCCGCGCTCAGGGACAGGGCGCGGGGCCCCGGTCTCCGTACGTCGCGAGGGCATCACGACCGTACGGCGTCCGGTACGGTGATCGGCCCCGCCCGGTACTCCCCCACCGGGCGGGGCCGCTTCGTGTTTCAGGCCTCCTCCTGCGCCCCGTCGGCCGCATCCGCGCCCGGCACGCCGTCCTCGCCCTCGTCCCGGCGCAGCGGCAGCGGCCGGGACGGTTCGAGCGCCGGGTCGTCCACTGCGAAGGTCCGCACCCGCCCCGGCTCGCTCCACGGCGTCTCGAACCGCACGGTGACCCTCCCGACACCGCTGCCCTGCACCCAGCCCGGCCCGAACTCCTCGTGCCGGACGTCCTGTCCGGGCATCCAGCGCCGCACCACGACGGCCTCCGGCCCCTCCTCGGCCTCCTCGGCCTCGGCCGCCGCCTCCGCGTGCTCCGCGGCTTCCTCCCGCAGCACCTGCGCGAACAGGTCCTCCTGGGTGTAGTCGGCGAGTTGGGCGACGCCCACGCCGAGCAGCCGGACCCCGCCGGTGATGTCCACCTGTTCGGCCAGCCGGCGCGCCGTCGCGGTGATCACCGACTCGTCGTCGGTGGGCCCGCCGAGCGTTTCCGAGCGGGTCAGCGTCGAGAAGTCGAACCGCCGGACCTTGAGCACCACCGTCCGCCCCGAGCGCCCGGCCGCCCGCAGCCGCCGCACGCACCGGCCTGCCAGCGCCTCCACCTCGCGCAGCACCCGTTCCCGGTCGGCCAGGTCCACCTCGTAGGTGTCCTCCACCGACACGGACTTGGCGTCCTGGTCGGCGATCACCGGCCGGTCGTCCAGCCCCGTCGACATCTGGAAGATCCCGGCGCCGTGCGCCCGCCCGACCAGCTGTACCAGCTCCGCCTCCCCCGCCTCCGCGAGGTCGGCCACCGTGTTCAGCCCGGCCCGGCGCAGCACCTGCTCGGTGGCCGGCCCGATCCCGGGCAGCGCCCGCACCGGCATCGGGCCGAGCACGGCCCGCTCCTGCCCGGGCTCGATCATGACCAGCCCGTCCGGCTTGGCCTGCTCGGAGGCGATCTTGGCCATCAGCTTGGACCCGGCCGCCCCGACCGAGCCGGTCAGCCCGGTCAGCCGCTGGATGTCCGCCCGCAGGTCCTCCGCCAGCGCGAGCACCAGCCGCTCGCCGGTCTCGTGGTCCGCCTCCAGCAGCGCCGGGCCGTACGGACCGGCTTCCAGGTCCACGAAGGCCTCGTCCAGGCTGAGCGGCTGCACCAGCGGGGACAGCTGCCGCAGCAGCCCCATCACGATCTCGCTGTTCTGCCGGTAGGCCTCGAACCGCCCCGACAGGAAGGCTGCGTTGGGGCAGAGCCGACGCGCCTGAGCCATCGGCATCGCCGAGTGCACCCCGAATCTCCGGGCCTCGTACGAGGCCGTGGAGACCACCCCGCGCCCGCCGAGCCCGCCGACGATCACCGGTTTGCCGCGCAGGCTCGGCTTGGCCGCCTGCTCCACCGCCGCGAAGAAGGCGTCCATGTCGAGGTGGATGATGCTCGGCAGAGATCGCACCCGCCGATCATCGCGTACGGGTCCGACAGTGCGTACGAACCCGGCCGCACGCCCCGCGGCCGGCCCCCGGCGGCTACCTCTTCGCCGCCTCCGCCAGCGCCTTCGGAATGCCGTCCTCCTTGGGCCCGAGGAACACCGGGTCCGGCCGTAGCAAGGCGTTGGCCGCCGCCTTGCCCGCCCCGGCGACCTCCCGCAGCCCGCCGTACAGCCACGTCACGTCGTGCAGCTCCGGCACCCCGACCGCGTACGAGCGGATGCCCGCCGCCTCGCACAGCGCCAGCGCCCGGCGGACGTGGAAGTCCTGGCTGACCAGCACCGCGCGGTCCACCCCGAAGATCCGGTGCGCCCGGGTGCAGGAGTCCCAGGTGTCGAAGCCCGCGTAGTCCCGGACCACCCGGTCCTCGGGCACGCCGTGCTGGGTCAGGTAGGTGTACATCGCGTCGGGCTCGTCGTACTCGACCCGCCCGTTGTCCCCGGTCACCAGGATCGCCTGCACCTTCCCCTCCCGGTACAGGTCCATCGCCGCGACCAGCCGGTGCTCCAGGTACGGTGAGGGCTTCCCCTGGTCCAGCCCGGCGCCGAAGACCACCGCGACCGGCGCGGCGGGCGCGCTCTCCACCGTGCCCACCCGGTCCCCCGCGGCGCACCACACCCAGGCGCTCGGCGCCAGCGCCAGCGAGCAGAGCACCGTTCCGGCCTGGAACACCCTGCGCTGCGTCGGCCGCTGCCGCAGCCGCGTCCCCAGCAGCCCGGCCCTGCGCCTCAGCAGCCCCGCTATCCCGGTGCCGACCCCCACGTGCCCTCCCTCGATCAGGTCAACCAGGCAACACGACGGGGCCGCGGGCCCGAACGGTTCCCCGCCCGGGCCCGCGGCCCCGTCGAACGCCTGCTCAGACCGCCCGGTTGCGCCGCTGGGCCAGCTCGTCGGCCGGGTCGTGCCCGACCAGGGTCTCGCCGGTGTCGGTGCGCTCCGCGTGCAGCCGCCCGAGGGTGAGCTCCAGCTCCTGCCAGACCGCCCCGACCGCGATGCCGAAGACGCCCTGACCGCTCTTCAGCAGGTCCACCACCTGCTGCGGCGTGGTGCACTCGTACACCGTCGCGCCGTCGCACATCAGCGTCATCCCGGCCAGGTCGCCCTGATCGGCGGCCTGGAGGTGGGCGACCGCCACCCGGATGTTCTGCAGCGAGACGCCCGCGTCGAGCAGCCGCTTCACGATCTTCAGCAGCAGGATGTCGCGGAAGCTGTAGAGCCGCTGACTGGTGGACGGGTACGCGGTGCGGACGCTGGGCTCCAGCAGTCCGGTGCGGGCCCAGTAGTCCAGCTGGCGGTAGGTGATGCCGGCCGCCGCGCAGGCCGTCGGGCCGCGGAAGCCGAGCAGTTCGGACGTCGGGGCCAGCCGCTCGATGGCCGGCTGGCCCGGTTGCACGGCCGGGAACCTGCCCATCCGGGGGAGATCCGTGACGGTGCGAGCGGTGCGCGGCATGTGCACGGCGCACCGGCCTCCCACGGCCGTGTCATCGCCGGTGCTGCTCATGCCTGCCTCCGTCCACTTGTGCTGCGGGCAACCCGACTGCGGGCATCGGCCACCCGGACAGCCACTCCTGACGGTAGGCAGTCCCCTATGACCCGTCAACGATCGCCACGCCGGGTCAGACAAACCACATCACTCAGGAGAGTGGTTTTTCGTGCCCCTAGTGTGGGTAGATGGACGGTTTTTGGCAAAACGGGCGGGCCAAACAGCCACCCGACCGGCCCCCTACTGCGGACCGCTGCCCCCGAAGTCCTCGGGCGACACCTGGTCGAGGAACTCGCGGAACTTCTCGACCTCGTCCTCCTGCTCGTCCGGGATCGCGATGCCCGCCTCGGCGAGCACCTCCTCGCTCCCGTAGATCGGCGTGCCGGTGCGCAGCGCCAGCGCTATGGCGTCGGACGGCCGGGCGCTCACCTCGACCCCGCCGGAGAACACCAGCTCGGCGTAGAACACGCCCTCCCGCAGGTCGGTGATCCGGACCTCGGTGAGCTGCTGGCCGAGCGCCTCCAGGACGTCCTTGAACAGGTCGTGCGTCAGCGGGCGCACCGGCGTCATGCCCTGCTGGGCGAAGGCGATCGCGGTCGCCTCGCCGGGGCCGATCCAGATCGGCAGGTAGCGATCTCCCCCGACCTCCCGCAGCAGCACGATCGGCTGGTTGGAAGGCATCTCCACTCGGACACCCACGACGTCGAGCTCATTCACACAGGCAACCCTATGGCTCCGCTCCCGGATATGAAAGCGCAGAGCCGACGCCGCTGGTCAGCGCGGTGCACCCGGTGCCGCCAGGGCGTGCCGGCCGTTATCCGCGGGTCCGCAGACCGGCCTGGACCATTGCCGCGTGCAGCCGTACGGACAGCGTCGCGAGCTCCCGGGCGGTGGCCTCCGCGTGCGCCCTGGTCTGCGGGTTGCGGTGCCTGCGCAGCGGCGCCACCACCTGTTCCACCAGCGCGATCTCGCGGTCCGCCGCCGCCTTCATGGCCCGCAGGTGGCGGGGCTCCAGCCCGAACCGGCCGAGCTCCGCGACCAGCCGGGCCACCTGGAGCGCCTCACCGTCGTACCCGCCGTCCGGGCCCGGGGCGACCAGCCCGTAGTACTCCCACTCCGCCAGCTCCGGCTCCCCGGCCTCGGCCGCCGCCAACAGCTCGGCGCGCCCCAGCCGGACCCCGGAGGGAACCTCGCCGACGGCCACCAGCTCCCGGTCCGCCTCCTCCAGCGGGCCGGGCCGGGTGTCGCCGGCGGAGGGCAGCGCGGGCGGGCTCTCACCGCGCTCGATGGCGTCCAGGTGTTCGCGGATCACCCGCAGCGGCAGGTAGTGGTCCCGCTGCATGCGCAGGACGTAGGCCAGCCGCTCGACGTCGGCCGGGCTGAACTTGCGGTACCCCGAGGGCGTGCGGTGCGGCTCCACCAGCCCCTCCGCCTCCAGGAAGCGGATCTTGGAGATGGTGACCTCGGGGAAGTCGTCGCGCAGGGAGGCCAGCACCGCGCCGATGCTCAGCAGATCGTCACCGCCGCGCCGGCGCCCGGCGGGCCGCTCGCCCCGGACCGGCTGCCGGGGACCCGCGACCACCCCGCGCCCGCCACGGTCCGCCTGCGGACCGGACGGGGTAGGGGGGGCCGCCCCGAGAGAAGAGGAAGGGGTATTCGTATTCACTCGGGCTCCTGCCGACGTCGTTTTCAGTACCCCCGGTTGTGGCCGGCGAAGAACACCAGCCGGTACTTCCCGATCTGCACCTCGTCGCCGTTGTTCAGCGGCACCTCGTCGATCCGCTCCCGGTTCACGTAGGTGCCGTTGAGGCTGCCCACGTCCGCGACGCTGAAGCCGGCCGGGGTGCGGCGGAACTCCACGTGGCGGCGCGAGACCGTGACGTCGTCCAGGAAGATGTCACCCTGCGGGTGACGTCCCGCCGTGGTGATGTCCGAGTCCAGCAGGAAGCGGCTGCCGGAGTTCGGGCCGCGCTGCACGATCAGCAGGGCCGAGCCCGGCGGCAGCGCGTCGATCGCCGACAGCACCTCGGCCGACAGGGCCGGCGTGGCGCCGGTGCCGGTCGTGGCGGTGGGGTCGTACGACTCCAGGCCGGAGATGGAGATGGTCGACGTGGTCTCAGCCGCCCCCTCCGGGAGCAGGCCGCCGCGCAGCGCCGTACCGCAGTTGGAGCAGAACCGGGCCGCGGCCGGGTTCTGGTTGCCGCACCTGGGGCACGGAGTGGGGCCAGCCATGTTCACAGCCTCCTGGCGCGGCACACCCGACGGGTTGTGCCCGGCGTACGGGTCCGGGGCAAACCCTCCACCAGAGGTTGAGGGTCCTGACGGGAAACCTATGCGCGGCTCGCCGGAAGGGTCAACCGACGCGCCGTAGCCCGCCGGATTCCCTGCGAACTGGGCGGCGCCGCCGTCCCGGTACAGCTGCTGGCCGGCGTACGGAGCGGCCTCGGGGGCCGACCGCATGCCCGGCACGGCGGGCTCGTCCTCCGTCCGGCGGTGACGCGCGGTGGGCGCCTCGACGGCGGCCGCGTCGCGGCCCTTGTTGCGACCGAACAACTTCGAGAAGAAACTCACGGGCGAATCCCCTTGCGTGTGACAGACCCGCCCGCGGGGCAGGGTGAGAACCTCGGACATGCTGCGAGCCCGGTCATTGCGGCTCGGGCCCGCTGGAGTGGTACTCCGACGGTTGGTGCTGCGGTTGTTGCTCCGGAGCGTACTGGTGCGAACCAGTCTCGCCCATGTGACGGCGGCGCCCCGCAGCGGGTGCCGCCCGCCCTTGACGGGCCGTTCGTCGGGTGCCCCGTCACTTCGAAGCCGGCTTGGCGTACTGCGGCGACTTCGGGTCCACGAGGGCGTCGACGACCACCTTCTGCTGCTGGGTGATCGTCGCCCGCGCCTGGTGGCTCTCCAGCGTGCGGACGACACCTCCCGGGATGTTCAGCGCGGGTGTCAGATCCTGCGGGTTCCCCACGACCGTGAAGCGGTAGGGCTGCGAGACCTTCTTCCCGTCGATCTGCACCCCACCGGCCGACAGGTCGGTGAAGTAGGTGTTGACCACCACGCGCACATCGTTGATCTGAATCGCCTCCGCCCCCGCCGCTCGAAGTTCTTGCAGGGTGTCCAGCAGCATATCTGCCTTCACCTGCCCTTGGGGATCATCAACCGTGAGGATGATCCCCGGACCGGTGGCCTTGACGGTGCCGGCGAGCACGCCGAGCTCCGTCACCTTCTTCCTGGTCTGCTCCTGGGCTTCCTTGGCCTGGTTGGAGCTGTTCTCCAACTTCGCCAGGGACTGCTCCAGCTCGGCCTTCTCCTGCTGAAGACGTTGCTGACGGCTGTCCAGTTCGTCGAGGATCCGCACCAGGTCCTCCTGGCGGGCCCCCCGCAGCTGACTGTGGTGGTCGTTGGTCGACCGCACCTGGATCGCCAGGCCCAGACCGAGCGAGAACAGCAGCAGCGCCACCACCAGCTGGCCGCGCGACAGCCGCGGCGGCCAGAGCGCCGCCTTCAGGCGCCGCCGGCCCGCGCTCCGGTCCGGGACGGGTTCGAGCTCGGCTGCCGCCTCCGGCTCGGGCTCGGCGGCAGGCGCGGGCTCCGGCTCGGGGCTCGCCTCAGCCGCGGGCTCGGAGTCGGCCTCCGGCTCGGCCCCGGGTGCCGGCTCGATGGTCTTCGTGAGCCGCAGCGTCGGCTCGGACACCGAACCGGCCTCGGGCTCAACCTCGGCGTCAGACCTCTCCTCCGGCGCCTCCTCGGCCTCGGCGGTCTTCCCGGCCACCTCAGCGGCGTCGGCCGCGCCCGCCGCCCCCTCCGGCCCGGATTCCCCGTCCGACTCCGGCTCGGGCGCGTCAACGGCCTTCTCGACGGGCTTCGCAGCCGCCTTCTCCACCGGCTTCGCACCCGGCTTCCCTGCGGCCGGCGCGGTCGCCGCTGCCTCCTGCTTCTCCTCCGCCGTCCCGCGGCCCGGCTCAGGCACGGAAGACATGGCGCCGGATCGCGGCCGCGTTGGAGAAGATGCGGATGCCGAGGACGACGACCACACCGGTGGACAGCTGCGAGCCGACGCCCAACTGGTCGCCGAGGAAGACGATCAGCGCCGCGACCACCACGTTCGACAGGAACGAGACGATGAACACCTTGTCGTTGAAGATCCCGTCGAGCATCGCCCGGACGCCGCCGAACACGGCGTCCAGCGCCGCCACCACCGCGATCGGCAGGTACGGCACGACGGCGTCCGGCACCTCGGGTTGGACGAAGAGGCCGACGACCACCCCGATCACAAGACCCAGTACGGCAATCACGGTCTGGCTGCTCCTGTCCCTGTCGTGGTCTTGGTGGTTCCGGTGGACGGACGCCGCTTGGCGGTGGAAGTACCGCTGGGCGCGGCCGGCGAGCCGGGTGCGGAAGGCGAGGCCGACGGTGAGACGGACGCGCCGGGACTCTCCTGGGTTCCGGCTCCGGCCGACGGCGAGCCGCTCGGCGCCGTCGGGGTCACCGCGGGCGAGGCCTCGGGCGTCACCGGCTGCGCGGTCCGCAGCGTCACCCCCACGGCCGCCGGCAGCGTCAGGTTCTTCTGCACGGAGAGCGTCGACTTGATGCCGTACTGCTCCTGGAGCAGCCGCAGGTACTGCCCGGCCATGTCCTTCTCGAAGGCAGTGAGGAGCTTCGGGCCGTCCCCGATCGCCTGGATGCTGTACGGCGGCACCAGCGGCCGGTTGTCCACCAGCACCGCCTCACCCGCGGCCCGGATCGCGGACAGCGCGGTCAGCCGCTGGCCGTTGATCGCGATCGCCTCGGCCCCGGATCCCCAGAGGCCGTTCACCACCAGCTGCAGGTCGCGGTCCCGCAGCCGGCCGCTGTTGGAGAAGCCCTGCCCGGCCCGCGGGTCGACGTTCCCGCCGAGGCCCGTGCCGGAGGCGTCCTCCAGGACCAGCTTCACGCCCGGCCCGGTGACCTGCCCCAGGCCCACGGCCCCGGTCACCTCGCCGGGATCGCCGTCCCCCGAGGCGAGCGCCTGCTGCTGCGTGCTGTCGACCTTGAGCCGCAGCTCCTGCACCTGCTTCTGCAGCTTGTCGGCCGAGGTGTTGCTGTCGTTGATCCGGTGGATCAACGCGTCCCGCTCCTTGGCCAGCGACGGCTCGGCCTTGTGTGCGTTCACCGCGCCCACCGTCACCACCGCGCCCACCAGCGCCAGCCCGGCGCCCAGCGTGAGCAGCCCCTGCACGGTGCCGGGTATCCGGCTGTCGCGGGCACCACCGCGCGCGGCGGCCGCCTCCGCGTAGCCCTCGTCCAGGCTGTGGTCCATCACGTTGGTCAGCAAGGACATCGAGGCATCCGGACGGTTGTACCGTCCGTTCGGGGCACTCGGTGTCGGCGTCGCTGGCATGGAGACCATCGTCCCATGTCGCCGAGGGGGCCCGTGCACGGCCCCTGAGCTGCACACACGCTGCACACATGACGGAAAGTGACGGACTGCTCCGAATGATGTGAAAACGGACAGCGGGGCGCACGGATCACAGCGTGCGCCCCACCGTTCGAAGCAGTCCGAGCCCGGTTCCTGACCGTGCTCAGGTCCGGACCGTGCTCAGCCCCGGGCCGTCACCGCCCTGCTCCGTCGACCACGGCCGCCCACTCGTCCAGCAGCGCCTCGGTGGCCTCGTCATCGGGGCCCTCCGCCCACAGGTGGGTGACCGCCTCGGCCGGGTCCGGCAGGACCAGCGTCCAACGCCCGTCCGCCTCGACCACCCGGACGCCGTCGGTGGTGTCCAGCCGACGGCTGCCCGCCGCCTCCACCACCGAGCGCATGACCATGCCCTTGGCCGCCCACGGCGTCGCGATGTCCCGGCGCCGGATGTGCGCCTGCGGAATCCGCGCGTCGATCTGACTCAGCGTGAGCTGGGTCCGCGCCACCAGACCGACCAGCCGGACGAACGCCGCGGCGCCGTCCAGCACCCCGCTGAACTCCGGCACCACGAAACCACCGCGCCCGTCGCCGCCGAACACCGTTCCCTCGGCGGAGGCCGCCTTCGCGAGGTCGTCCGGCGTCGTCGTGGTCCAGATGACCTGGGTTCCGTGGTACGCGGCCACCTGCTCGGCGATCCGGGTGGTGGTCACCGGCAGTGCCACCTGTCCGCTGCGCCGCTCGGCCGCGACCAGGTCCAGCAGCACCAGCAGGGCCCGGTCGTCGTCGATCACCCGGCCGAGCTCGTCCACGAACGCGACGCGTTCGCCCACCGGGTCGAACCGCACGCCGAAGGCAGCCCGCGAGGAGGCGACCAGCTCGCCGAGCCTGGCCAGACCGGCCCGGCGCTCCTCCGCGTCCTCGGTCGGCCGCGCCTCGTCCAGCCCGCTGGAGACGGTGAGCGCCTCGACCCCGAGCCGGCCGAGGATGCTCGGCAGAACAAGGCCCGCGCTGCCGTGCGCGGTGTCCACGACCACCTTCAGTCCGGCCTCCCGGACCCCGGTGGTGTCCACCGTCCGCAGCAGGTTGCCGGCGTAGGAGTCGAAGACGCTGGACGGGAAGGTCAGGTCCCCGATCTCACCGGGGAAGGCCCGCCGGTACTCCTGGCGCGCGTAGACGCGGTCCAGCTTGCGCTGGCCGGCCTGCGAGAGGTCCGCCCCGCGTTCGTCGAAGAAGAGGATGTCCAGCGAATCCGGCACGCCCGGCGTCGTCCGCAGGAAGATCCCGCCCGCGCTCCCCCGCGCCGTGTGCTGCCGGGCCACCGGCATCGGCACGTTCTCGAGGTCACGGACGTCGATCGCGGAGGTCTGGAGCGCCGAGATCATCGCCCGTTTGAGCGCACGCGCACCACGCGAGTGGTCACGCGCGATGGTGACGGTGGCACCCTTCTTCAGCGTCGTCGCGTACGCCCCCGCCAGCCGTACGGCCAGCTCCGGGGTGATCTCGACGTTCAGGATGCCCGAGACGCCGCGGACCCCGAAGAGGTGCTCCTGGCCGCGCGACTCCCAGATCACCGAGGTGTTGACGACGGCGCCGGCCTCGATGGTCTTGAACGGGTAGACCCGGACGTTCGCCCCGATGATCGACTCCTCGCCGACCAGGCACTCGTCCCCGATCACCGCGCCGTCCTCGATCCGCGCGGCCCGCATCACGTCGGTGTTCTTGCCGACCACGCAGCCCCGCAGATTGCTCTGCGGCCCGACGTACACGTTGTCGTGCACCACCGCCTTGTGCAGGAACGCTCCGCGCTTGACGACCACGTTGCTGCCCAGCACGGTGTGCTCACGGATCTCCACACCGGCCTCGACCTTGGCGTAGTCCCCGATGTACAGCGGCCCGCGCAGCACCGCCTCCGGGTCCACCTCCGCGCCCTCGGCGACCCAGACCCCCGGGGAGATCTCGAACCCGTCGAGCTCGACGTCGACCTTGCCCTCCAGGACGTCCGCCTGGGCCTTGCCGTAGCTCTCGTGGGTGCCCACGTCCTCCCAGTAGCCCTCGGCGACATAGCCGTAGACCCGCTTGCCCTCTTTCAACAGCTGCGGGAAGACGTCACTCGACCAGTCGACGGACTCGCCCGCCGCCACGTAGTCGAAGACCTCGGGCTCCATCACGTAGATACCGGTGTTCACCGTGTCGGAGAAGACCTGCCCCCAGGTCGGCTTCTCCAGGAATCGCTCGACCCTCCCCTCCTCGTCCGTGATCGTGATGCCGAACTCCAGTGGATTCGGCACCCTCGTGAGGCAGACGGTGACCAGAGCGTCCTTGCTGCGGTGAAAGTCGATCAATTCCGAGAGGTCGAAGTCGGTCAGCGCGTCTCCGGAGATCACCAGAAAGGAATCGTCCTTGAGCGCGTCCTCGGCGTTCTTGACACTCCCCGCAGTGCCCAGTGGCGTCTCCTCGTGGGCATAGGTCAGGTGCATGCCCAGCTCTTCGCCGTCACCGAAGTAGTTCTTGACCAGTGATGCCAGGAACTGCACGGTGACGACTGTGTCGGAGAGGCCGTGCCGCTTCAGCAGCCGAAGCACGTGCTCCATGATCGGCCTGTTGGCGACCGGAAGCAGCGGCTTCGGCATGCTGGAGGTCATCGGACGGAGTCGGGTGCCCTCGCCCCCTGCCATTACAACGGCTTTCATTACGGGTGCGTCCTCCTTCGCGGTGGTGGACCAGCAGGTCCATCAAACCGTTCCAGAGGGTTGTCTACCCGGAAGGTATCGTCCGACGCACCGATGAGGCGTGGGGCTTCTCTCAGATCAGGTCTCAGATCGTGGACGCCGAGCCCGAGGTGCTCGCCCGGACGATCTGCCTCGCCTGGACCGCGTAAAGAATCGCGGCCCACCAGTACAAGGTCGTCCCCCACCAGATGAACGCCCAGCTCACCACCTCGGCCGGCCGGGCGATCCAACTGTCCACGCTGCCGAGCAGCAGAAGCGGAAACGCGTACATCAGATTGAAGGTCGCGGCCTTCCCCAGGAAACTCGTCTGGAGCGGGCCGTAGCCGTGCCGGTTCAGAATCGGAAGCAGCGCGGCGATGAACGCCTCACGGGCCAACAGGATCGCAGTGAGCCACCACGGCAGAATCTCACGCCAGGTCAGTCCGACCAGCGTGGAAAGCACATAGAGCCGGTCGGCCAGCGGGTCGAGCAGCTGCCCCACCCGGCTGATCTGCCCCCACCGCCGGGCGAGCTTTCCGTCCAGGTAGTCGCTGATCCCGCTCAACATCAGGATCAACAGCGCCCAACCGTCATTGTTGGGGCCGTCGAAGACCGGCCACAGGATGAGCCAGAGGAAGAGCGGAACACCGACCAGCCGGCCCATGCTCAGCATGTTGGGGATGGTGAGGACGCGATCGGTCTGGACCCGCGTCTCCTGGACCTCCACCCGGGGGCCTCCTGTCCCGTGTGACGACAATTGCATGTTGACCTTACAACAGAGAAACCCCCGACCGGTTCACCCGGCGGGGGCTTCTCTAGAATAATTGTTCGGCGGCGTCCTACTCTCCCACAGGGTCCCCCCTGCAGTACCATCGGCGCTGTAAGGCTTAGCTTCCGGGTTCGGAATGTAACCGGGC
>NZ_JBFBFA010000037.1:0-77023 GCF_040683915.1 Kitasatospora sp. NPDC093102
CCAGATATGACAAACGTGTCTATGTCTTCCTCGGCACGGTCACGGTCGCCGCCCTGGCCATCTGGCTCCGCTCATGATCGACCGGACAGAACCTAGTGCACGCTGTCTAGGATGGCCTGCTCCTTGGCCGGGGTGATACCGTGCTTGGCCCGACGCCTGTGCGGAACCGGCGTGTTGCCTTGGCTCAGCCAGTGCCACGTGTCGGTCACGGTCTCTGCGAGCGGCCGGCTGTGGAAGCCGGCCGCGACCGCCGAGGACGAGTCGATCACGGATACGCCAGGGTGGATCCACCACAGCGGAAGCTCGGTCCACTGCCGCAGACCGTGGCGAAGCAAGATCTCGTCCTCCACCCAGAGCAGTTCCCCGGTGCTGCCGGTCACGTCCATGCACGCCTGGAGGAATCCGCCCATCGTCTCCCGGCCGATCGGGGTGCCGAGGTTGTGGACTTGGTGTCCGACGTGCACGACCTGGTCGAGTGCGAAGGTGGCGACGTCCCGAACATCGACCGCTTGGAAGCGTCTCGCGGGGTCCCCAGGCGCGAGAATCAGTCCGCCCCGCTCGGTTCGGTGCAGCCACCACGGCAGTCGGCCGACGTACTCCCCAGGACCGAGGATCACGCCCGGCCTGAGAAGGCTCGTTCGGGCGAGTCCGAACGTCTCGGTCACTGCATGCTCGGTACCGGCCTTCCGCCGCCCGTAGTCGGGGTTGATGCCTGAGGCGCTGTCCGGGGGCTGAGTAGTGTCCGGCCGGGTAGAGGTCAGAGCCGCCCAGACCGGGGAGCAGGTGTTCAGAGGTTCAGTGGGCCAGCCTTCGTACACCGCGACCGTGGACACGTACACGTAGCGGCCGACGACCGGCTCCAGGGTTCGGGTGCCCGACCGGACGACATGCGGCGACAGCTCCGAGGCCGAGGTGTCGATCACGGCGTCCCATGGGCCGTGATCGGCCAGACGCGCCAGGTCTTCGGGGCGTTCCCGGTCGCCGTGCACGGCGACCGCCCCGGGCACCGGGATACCGGACAGCCCCCGCGTGAACGTGGTCACCTCCCAGCCTCGTTCCAGGGCGCCACTCACGACCGCGCGGCCCAGGAACCAGCCGCCACCCAGCACGAGAATCCTCATGCGCTGATCCTGACAGCCGCACACCTGTCGTCAATCTACTGCTGCCCACGGGTGGCGAAGGTGGGGATCATGCCGCCTGTTGTTGCGCCCGGGCAGTGGGTCCTGCCCGAATCGCCGTATGCGCTCTGGGTTCGGGGCGAGCTCGATGAGCAGCTGGGGTTGCCTGAAGTGTTGCGCGTCGAGGTGATCGGTGGGGAGTTCGTCGTGACGTCCTATCCATCGGTGGGCCATGCCTGATGCTCCGGGACATCCATGAGTGGTTTTTCCGCGCCGAACTCAGGGGTGAAGGTTCCCCGTGGCAGGTGGTGCAGCACGTCGGCGTCGATCTTGCGGAGATCGGGGACGGCTACTGCCCCGACCTCATTGTGGTGACCGCTGAGGTGGATTTGTTGGCGAGGGCAGAGGATCGGTACCTCAGGCCGAGCGAGATCGGCTTGGTCGCTGAGGTCACTGCGCATCCCAGCGCACACGATGACCGGCGTCCGGAGTCCGACAAGTTCACCAAGTGGAGCGGGTATGCGTGGACCGGGGTTCCGTACTACCTGTTGGTGGATCGCGACCCGCAGCAGCCTGGGGTGACCCTGTTCGGAGAGCCGAACAGGGCAGAGGGGACGTACGAGGTGCTGGAGGAGTGGAAGTTCGGCGAGACCATCCGGTTGCCGGAGCCCTTCGATGTCGAAGTCGCCACCGATAAATGGAAGTCGTGGGAGTGAACGTGAATCGCCGCTGCCCGGGACTTCTTCGGAAGTCCCGGGCAGCGGCGTTGTCCGTGGGGGTCAGGCCGCCTTGGGCTTGCGGGCGACGGCGACGGCCAGGGCGGTGCAGGCGAGGGCGGCGAGGGCGGTGAAGCCGCTGACGGAGAGGAGGAGGCCGTAGCGCTGGACGAGGGCGCCGAGGGCGATGATGGGGGCGGAGCTGCCGAGGTAGACGATGATCCAGAGGGCGGAGAGTTCGGATCCGCGCCGCTCCGGGTCCATGGCGGCGACGGCGGTGGTGAACAGGGAACGGTAGGCCACGCCCTGGCAGATACCGCCGAGGACGCTGCCGATGAAGAGCAACGCCGGGGTGCCGGTGTACCCGGCGGCGACGACCAGGCCGAGGCCCGTGGCCAGGCCGGTCATGCCGAGGGCGGTCACCACGCGGTCCGAGGTCGGCGGGACGATCAGCTGGGTGGCGGCCGAGGAACCGAGCAGGAGGGCGGCCACGATCGCGCCGACCAGCTTGGAGTCGGTGTGCAGCAGCTTGGCGGCGAAGGCCGGGGCCAGGCTGAGGTAGACGCCGAAGACCGCGTAGGAGATGAACCCGGCCGTGGCGGCGAGCAGGAACTCGCGGCGTCCGGTGCGCGGCAGCCGCAGGCGCTGCGGGCGCAGGTGGGCGGGGGTGGTGATGCGGGGCGGCGACGCCGGTGGGCGGTTGCGGCCGGGCATCCGCGGGTGCACCAGGGCGAGCGGCGCGCAGAGCGCGAGCAGGGCGATGGCGTGCAGCAGGAAGGGCGTCAGCAGCGGGTCGGAGCCACCGGCCAGCAGGGCGCCGACCACCGGGCCGAGCGCGACGCCGCCGGCGGAACAGGCCAGGGTGATCTTGGCGGCCAGGGTCGGGTGGTCGGGCAGCAGGTCGCCGAGGGCGGCGCCGGCGGCGCCGGTGGACAGACCGACGGCGATGCCCTGGACGGCTCGGCCGGCGGCGAGCTGCCAGAAGCTGCCGGAGGTGGCGAACACGACGTCGCCGACGGCCGACAGCGCGACGGCGGGCAGGATCAGGGCACGTCGGCCGAGGTGGTCGGACCAGTGGCCGACCACGGCCAGCACCGGGACCAGCGCGAACACGTAGATCGCGAAGAGGACGGTGGTGTCGAGCGCGGTGAGGTGCAGCCGCTGCTGGAGGAGCGAGTAGATCGGCGTCGCGAGGTTCGCACCGATCAGCATCAGCAGCAGCGCGGCGGCCACCAGGCCGACGCGGACGCCGCGCAGCGCGTTCCAGCGGCTGATCGCGGCGAGCTGGAGCTGGGCGCGGGGCGCGAGCTCCAGGGGAAGCAGGGCCTCCGACAGTCGGCGTCCGTCGAGCTGCGCGGTGCGCAGGCCGGCGCCGGCGGGGGAGAGGTCCGCCATGTGAGGGGTCTCCTGTGGCAGGGCACCACCGGGGTCGGCGGGGTGTGCCGGCGTGCCCGTCCGAAGGCGCTGTGGTGGTGGCCGCGGGTACGGGCTCCCTGGTGGGGCGAGGTGAGCTGAAGAGGGCCCCTCCGGCCCGGGGTCGGGCGGAGGGCGGTGGGCTTCGTTGCCCCGGTGGCACGCGCGGGGTGTGCGCGATACCAGACCGAAGGATAAAGGGTGGGCGCACGCCCACGGCGCGCGCCCCTGGGTGCGCCCCTAGAGGCCGGGCATCGGGGGTGCCCGGCCTATACGCTGAGTAGGTAGATCGAGTACGCGGAGCTGTTCGAGCTGACCGCTGGCTGAGGGAGTGCACACGACGATGGCCGGACGACGTCGGAAGAACGCGGGAGCTTCGGCGGATGAGGGCACGGCCGAGACCGTGCTGCCCGCCGACCTGGAGCTCCAGGACCTCTACGGGGCGTTCGCCGCGCACGGGCTGGATGACGAGGACCTGGACGACGCGGCCGTCCTGGTCCCGCCGGTGAAGCTGCCCGCCGAGCGCGAACTGGCGGAGCAGGCGAAGGCCGTACCGATGTTCGGGTACGCGCTGGCGCTGGCTCGCTGGGCCGCCCCGCACCGGGCAGTGGACGAGTTCGGCGACCTGGTCGAGGAGGACCGGGCCCCCGCGGCCCGGCTGCTGGGCCTGGCCCCGGCCGAGGGCGAGGTGCCCGAGGAAGCCGAGGTCGAGGCGCTGCGGGCCTGGTCGCTGGCCTGTGACCTGGACCTGGTGGAGCTCGGCACGACCGCGGAGGGCGAGCACGTCGCGGTTCCGGGCCCGGACCTGGAGCCCGCCGAGCAGGGCGACCCGGAGACCGTCCTGGAGCTGTGGCTGACCGCCGCCGGGATCGTCCGGGAGCTGGCCGTCGAGGCGGACTCGGTCCCGGAGGAGGCCGAGGCCGAGGGGGAGCCGGCCGGGGAGGGCGAGGAGGACGAGGACGGGCTCTCCGAGGTCGAGGAGGCCCGCGACGAGGCCGCCGAGCTGCTGGACGAGGCCCTGCAGGTGCTCTACGAGACCACCGCCTTCGCCGAGCCGGGCAACGAGACGGTGCCGCTGGGCGTGCTGGCCGCGCTGCTGGTGGTCCCGGAGGGCGAGGAGCCGAGCGAGGAACTGCTCGGCGACATCACGGACGTGATGGTCGCGCTGGACCCGATGCTGGGCGACCTCGCCGAGCTCGGTCTGCTGGACTACCGCCCGATCGACCCCGAGCTGTTCGACGAGGAGGACGGCGAGGAGTCGGCCGTGGTCGGGGAGGAGCCGCTGGACGAGGAGGAGTCGGCCCGCTTCGGGCTGGTCCGGCTCACCCCGCTCGGCCAGTACGGCATCCGGCAGTGGCTGCTGGAGGACGGCTACGACGCGCCGCTGGTCGGCGACCTGGCCAAGGGGGACGCGGCCGAGCTGCTGCGCGGGGTGTGCGAGTCGGCCAACGTGCTGCCGGAGGAGGAGCTGCGGGTGTGGACCGCGGGCCGGGAGCCGCTGGCGGCGGCGCGTGAGCTGCTCGCGGCGGCGCGCGGCACCGACGGCTACGGCCCGCTGCGCCGGATGCTCTGCGTCTCGGCGCTCAACCTGCTCGGGCCGGACGCGGCGCCGGCCGTCCGGGACGTCATGGACGACCCCGAGCTGGGCGGCGCGGCGCGGGCCTGGCTGACCGCGCAGGGGGCGACGGACGTGCCGGTGCCGGACCGGGCGATGGCGCTGTGGACGGTGGTCGACACGTTCGCCGCCCAGCTGCTGGACAGCGGCGGGGACGCCGAGCTGCTGCGCGAGCTGATCACCGACCTGCCGGTGAACGGCGATCCGGCCGGGTGGTTCGGCGAGCTGTGGCGGGTCGACCACCCGTACACGGCGGACGTCCTGGAGGCGATCGGGGAGCTGCACCCGGACCGGGCGCTGGCCAAGGAGGCGCGCAAGGCGGCCTTCAAGGCGCGCTCCCGGAACTGAAGCCGCAGGGCGGGCTCCAAAGCGGTCCTAGGGCAGGTCCAGCGAGCCGTCCTCGGTGAAGGGGAAGAACGGGTTGTGGGCCAGCTCCCAGAGGTGGCCGTCCGGGTCCTCGAAGTAGCCGGAGTAGCCGCCCCAGTCGGTCGGGACCGGAGGCTTGACCACCACGGCGCCGGCCTCGACCGCCGTCCGCAGCGCGGCGTCCACCAGCGCGGGGGACTCCAGGTTCACCGCGAGGGTGACGCCGCGGAAGGCGGGCTCGCCGGTGGCGGGCACGCCCGCGTCGGCGGCCAGCTCCTCGGTGGGGAAGAGGCCGAGCGCCGAGTCGGCGGTACGGAACCAGACGATCTCCGGGCTGGAGGCGGCGGAGCGCTTCCAGCCGAGCGCCTCGTAGAAGCGGGCGCTGCGGTCGAGGTCGGTCACCCCGAGGGTGACGATGCTGATCCGGGCGGGGAAGGTGCCCGGCGCGGTCCGGCCCTGTGCTGTGTCGTTCTGTGCTGTCATGCCGCCAGGTTAGGGAGGGCGGCTGACAACCGGGTGTCCTGACACGACCACCACCCCCGCCCGGAGGCGGAGCTGATGACCCGGCAGCTGCGGGCACGTAAGGTGGCGTCAGCGGTGCGGGTGCGAGGACTCGGGGGTGCGGCACAGGATGATGCGGGAGAGCGGCGGCAGGCACCAGAAGCGGAACACCGGGTCCTCGGGGTCCGCCCCGGCTCCGGACCGGCGGGTCCGGGAGGACCGTTTCGCCGGCCGGACCGCGGATCAGTCGCTGGACCGGGCGGTCGGCCGGCTCGCCGACCAGCTCGCCGACCGGTTCGCCGACCAGGAGGAGTTCTCCCGCCGGACCCTGGCGGCGGCCGACTTCCCGGTGTACGGCGTGGCCGTCGGGCCGGCCACCGAGGGTGGGGCGTCGGCCGGGGAAACACCGGTGGGCGAGGCGCCGGCCGGTGAGGCGCTGGCCGCCTTCGAGACCTCCGGCGGCGAGCTGCGCTGGGTCGAGGTCCAGTGCGGTGACTGGCGTTCGGCGGCCGGCCCGTACGTGACCGTGCGCACCTACCGGCCGGGGGCCGAACGGGGCGAGCAGCTGCCCGAGCTGGAGGACCTGGTCGAGGACGAACGGGACCGGGTCTACGAGCAGTTGGGCGTCGACGAGGGCGACGGGCCGGGCCTGGTGCGGGCGTTGCGCGCGTGGATCACGGTCGACGGCGAGCCCTGCGCGGTGGAGGTGCACGAGGACCGACCGGTGCCGGAGCCCGGCGCCCCGGCGTCGGTCGGGCCGGAGCCGGTGTGGGCCGGGCGGCTGCGGGTCGGCGGGCTGACCGTGACGGTGTGCGGGCGCGGGGTGGCCCCCGGGGTGGTGGAGCTCGGCTCGATCGGCGACTTCGAACGCTGTCTGCGCGGGCGCACCGAACTGCTGCGCGACCTGGCCGCCCGGCGGGCCCGCCACGTGCCGGTCGAGGAGCGCGAACTGCCGCCCGCCGTCGGGATGGAGGCGCACCGGGCGCTGATCGCGCAGACCGTCGCCGAGTCCGCCGCGATCGAGGCGCAGGTGCGGGTCGGGCGCACGCCGAGGCTGCCGCGCGGGCTGCGCGGGGAGGCCGGCGCGGTGCGCTGGGAGGCGGCGGTGCGCCAGCAGATGCGGCTGGCCACCGAAACCCGGGAGGAGGCCGTGGCGGCGGTGACCTCGATGGTGAACCACCTCAACAGGCTTTCCGAGCAGACGCATTGGCTGGTCGGCACGACGGAGGGCGAGGCGGCCGTCGAGGAGGTCGTCCGGTACACGGTGTTCGCGAGCGAGGTGGCGAGCCTGCCGGCGCAGCGGGCCTGGGCGCAGTTGTGGCGGGAGCGGCCGGGCGGTGGCGGGGCGGGGGTCTGGGAGGAGCAGCGGCTGGCCGAGCAGCTGTGGCTGTCGGCCTGGGAGCAGTGGCGGGCGGCGCGGCGCTGACGGGGCACCGGCCGCTGCGCCCGGCCCGCGCGTCCGGTCTGTGCATCCGGCCTGACGAGGTGCCGGACCGGGTGGGCCGGTGGCGTTCCGGCCCCGGTGGCCTGACCGGGACGCGTGCAAAGCGGAGGTCATGTGATGGTCATCGGTCGGCAAATGGCCGCCTGGGTGTGAGGTGGGCGTCATGCCGGGTTCACCCGCCCGGCGGAGCCTGCTGGGCGTCGGCATCCCGCACCGACGCCCCCGCTCATCCTCAGGAGTTGCTGCCATGTCGCTGTCCCGCCGGGACTTCGTCAACCGTTCCACCCTCGTCGGGGCCGGCGTGCTGATCGCCGGCAGCGCCGAGGCGCTGGCCAGCGCCCCGGGCGCGATCGCCGCCCCGGTCGGCGGCGAGGTCCCGGTGGCCGCGGCCACCGGGACCAACTCGGCCGCCGGCACCGCCATCGGCTACGGCCCGCTCGTCCAGGACCCGGCCGGTCTGCTGTCCCTGCCGAAGGGCTTCTCGTACAAGGTCCTCAACCGGGCCGGCGTCACCAAGCTGCGCACCGGCGAGTTCACTCCGAGCAACCACGACGGCACCTCCGCCTTCGAGGACGAGCGCGGCGGCAACCTGATGGTCGTCAACCACGAGCTGGCCGGCGCCCGCGCCAACTGGCCGCATCCGGTGCCGCTGACCGAGGGCCACGTCTACGACCCGGGCGCGGCCGGCGGCTGCACCATCGTGCACGCCAAGCGGGACGGCTCGGTCGAGCAGTGGGTCGGCATCGCCGGCACCGCCACCAACTGCGCCGGTGGCGTGACTCCGTGGGGCACCTGGCTGTCCGGTGAGGAGACCGAGGACAAGGCCGGCAAGAACGGCTTCACCAAGGACCACGGCTACATCTTCGAGGTCGACCCGTTCGACGACGACTACAACCGCGACCCGCAGCCGATCAAGGCCTTCGGCCGCTACGCGCACGAGGCCGTCGTGGTGGACCCGAAGCGCAGCCACGTCTACCTGACCGAGGACGCCTCGAACCCGAACGGCCTGCTGTTCCGCTGGACCCCGCCGGCCGGCTTCAAGCACGGCCGCTACAAGCTGCGCGAGCTCGCCGCGGACGCCGGTGTGCTGGAGGCCTTCAAGGTCTTCGACGCGCAGGGCAAGTTCATCGACGACCTGTCCCGCGCCACCAAGGTCGGCACCACCTACGGCGTGGACTGGGTCAAGGTCCAGGACCGCGACGCCAAGACCGTCTCGGTGCGCAAGCAGTTCAAGGACGGCGAGGTCACCCGCGCCCGCAAGCTGGAGGGCATGTGGTGGGGTGACGGCGGCTTCTACTTCGTCTCCAGCTACGCCCGTTCGGAGAGCCCGCTCCAGCACGACGGCCAGGTCTGGTTCTACAACCCGAACCGCCGCACCATCACCCTGAAGGTGCTGCTGGGCGTCAACAACGACGTCTGGGGCGACCACGACAACTTCGACGGCCCGGACAACATCACCGTCTCGCCGTACGGCGGCATCGTGATCGCCGAGGACGGCGAGGGCATCTCGCACCTGTTCGGCGCCACCGAGGACGGCCTGGTCTTCCCGATCGCCCGCAACGAGCTGAACATCGGCACCGCCGAGAAGCCCGAGTTCAGCGAGTTCACCGGGGTGACCTTCTCGGACGACGGCAAGACCCTGTTCGCCAACATCCAGACCCCGGGCATCCAGCTGGCCATCAGCGGCCCGTGGCGCCGGCTGAACGAGCACAAGCGCGGCCAGGGCTACGGCGCGTGATGACCGTTCAGGCCTGAACGGCCGGATGCGAATGGTCGGGTTCGAATGTTCAGGCATGACTGATCAGGCGTGACCGATCAGGCGTGACCAGTGACTGCCCGCGGACTACTCGTCCGCGGGCAGTCGCAGTTGCAGCATCGCCAGCAGACGCTGCTGCGGCTGGGCGAGGTCGATGCCGGTCAACTGCTCGGCGCGGCGCACCCGGTAGCGCAGGGTGTTGGGGTGGATGTGCAGGGCGTCCGCGGCCACCCGGACCTCGCCGAGCGCGTCCAGCCAGGCCAGCACGGACTCGGCGAGCCGGGTGCCGTGCCGGCAGTCGTACTCGGTGAGCGCGGTCAGCCGCGGGTCGCGCAGGCCGGTGCGCTCCTGGAGCAGCGCGAGCATCTCGCTGACCAGTACCTCCGCCTGGACGTCGATCAGCGCGGCGACGTCGAGGTCCACCCCGCCGCGGCCCATCGCGTCCAGGATGCGGTCCGCCTGTGCGCGGGAGTCGGGGACCTGGGCCAGACCGTCGACGGTCGAGCCGATCGCGGCGCGCAGCGGGACGCCCAGGTGCTCGCGGGCGGCCGTCACCACCTCGGAGGCCCAGTCGCGCACGGTGGTCATCGGCAGGCCGGGCGGCAGCTCGGGCAGCAGTACGTACACCCGGGACTCGATCGGGGCGAGCAACGCGGTGCGGTGCCGGGCGGCGGTGTGCACCGAGATCAGGCCGGTGACGTCGGAGCGGTGCAGCGCCTCGGTGGTGTGCGCGCTGTAGGCGAGCACGGTGGCCGGGCGGCGCAGGTCCAGGCCGAGGTGGGTGGCGAGCGACTGGGGGCCGGTGGAGCCCTCCAGCAGGCCGGTGAGCAGGGTCTGGGTGAGCCGGACATCGGCGGACAGCTCCCGGCGGCGGCGCACCAGCTGGGCGGCCGCGACCCGGGCGGCGCCGACCAGGGCCTGCTCGGCCAGCGGGGCCAGCGGCTGGGCGCCCTCCTGCACCCAGATGGTGCCCAGCGGCTGCGCCCCGGCCCGGATGCCGACCGCCAGGCGGCGGCGCAGGCCCAGTTCGGGGTGCGGTTCGACCGCGATCGGGGTGTCCGAGCTGCGCAGGTGCTGGAAGATGCCCCACTCGCGGAGCTTGGACAGGTACGGCTCCGGGCCCTGCCAGCCGAGGATGGAGAGCCGGCGCAGGTCGTCGACCTCGTCGGAGTCGGAGGACCGGGAGTAGGCCAGCACCCGGCTGGAGGTGTCCTCGATCGAGACGATGCCGTTGGTCAGCACGGCGACGGTCTGGGCGAGGGAGAAGAGGTCGCCCGCGTTGGGCTCGGGGGAGCCGGGGGCGTCCGGGGCGTCCGGTCCGGCGATGATCGCGCGGGCCAGCGAGTCGAGGTGCTCCCAGCGGGTCTCGCGGCGCACCGAGAGCAGGGCGACGCCCGCGTCGGTGGCGGCCTCGCGCAGCGCGTCGGCCTGGCCGGGGCCGTCCAGCTTGACCGCGACGGCGGCGGCCCCGGCCCGGCCGGCCGCGCGCAGGGCGGGCAGGGCGGCGCGGCCGCGGGCGCCGATCGCGAGCACGAGTTCGCCGGGGGCGGCGGTCGGCGGGTCCTCCGGGTCGAGGATGGCGACGTCGCGCACCGGGACGTCCAGGCCCTGCGGGGCGGCCTGGAGTTCGACCAGCGGTTCGCCGAGGGACATCAGGAGTTGACGGAGCGGCAGGCCGGGGGTGGTCACGCCGGTCCTCCTTCATCCGCTCGGACAACGTTTTGTGGTTGATTTTAGCCGGGCGGACAGAGTTCAGGTCCGTCGATCCTGAATAGTTGACTCTGACTATCCAGGAATGGATAGTCAGTACTGACCAATTGATGAGGAACGCTCTCATGGCGAAGCGACGCAAGGTGTCGAACCCGCTGGCCCTCGCGGTCCTGGCCGAGCTCACGATCGAGCCGATGCATCCGTACGAGATGGGGCGTCGGCTCAAGGAGCAGGGCAAGGACCGCAACATCAAGTACAACCGCAGTTCGCTCTACATGGTCGTCGAGCAGCTGCGGAAGGCCGGGTTCGTCGCCGAGCAGGAGACCGTCCGCGACACCCAGCGCCCGGAGCGCACCGTCTACGCCCTCACCGACGAGGGCAGGGCGGAGCTCGACGACTGGATGTGTGAACTGGTCGCCGAACCGCAGCACGAGTACCCGGCGTTCGGGGTCGCCCTGTGCCTGCTGGCGGCCCTGCCGGTCGAGGAGTCGGCGGACCTGCTCGGGCGGCGGCTGGTGGCCCTGGACGAGCGGATCGACGCCACCCGCGCGCAGTTGCACAAGGTGGCCGGGATGGACGTCCACCCGATGTTCGTCATCGAGGAGGACTACGCCCTCGCGCTGCTGGAGGCCGAGCGACGCTACACCGAGAACCTCATCGGACAGCTCAGGGATCCGGAATTCGGCCGGACCCTGGAGGAATACCTGGGGAGGATGGAATGAGCGAGACCCGCACCGCGAACAAGGCCCTGGTCATCGGCGGCGGCATCGCCGGACCGGTGACCGCGCTGGCGCTGCACGAGGCCGGCATCGAGGCGGTCGTGTACGAGGCCTACGGGAGCTCCGCCGAGGGCGTGGGCGGAACTTTTATGACTGCGTCCAACGGGTTGGCGGCGCTCGCGGCCGTCGGCCTGGAGGCGGAGGTCGCCGCGATCGGCCAGCCCGTCGGCCGGATGGTCATCGAGGACGCCAGGGGCGGCGTCCTCGCCGAGTTCCCCGAGGTGTCCGGCCGGGTGATGCGGCGTGCCGAGCTGTACGCCGTGCTCCAGCGGCGGCTGCGACAGGTGGGCGTCCCGGTCCGGTACGCCAAGCGGCTGGTCGGCGTCGAGGAGCGCACGACCGGTATCACCGCCCGGTTCGCCGACGGCACCACCGCGGACGGGGACCTGCTGATCGGCGCCGACGGAACCCGCTCCGCCGTCCGCGGGCTGATCGATGCGGACGCACCCGGCCCGCAGTACACCGGCCTGATCGGGGTCGGCGGGTACAGCACGCACCGGCTGGACGGCCCGCGCGCGGCCGGGGAGTCCATCCACTTCGCCCAGGGGGCCTGGGCGTTCTTCGGGTACTGGGCGCTGCGGGACGGGGCCGGGACCGCCTGGTTCAGCAACATCCCGCGCCCCGAGCAGCTGACCCCGGAACAGGCCCGGGCGGTGTCGCGGGAGGACTGGCTGGCGCTCGCCCGCGAGCGGCACGCCGAGGACCTGCCCGCCCGGGAGGTCCTGGCCGCGGCGGACGAGGCGAGTGTCGAGGTCTTCCCCCGGCTGGAGATCATGCCGTCCGTGCCGCACTGGTACCGCGACCGGATGGTGCTGGTCGGCGACTCGGTGCACGCCCCGTCCAACAGCTCCGGCCAGGGGGTCTCACTGGCCGTCGAGAGCGCCGTCGAACTGGCCCGCTGCCTGGCCGGGCAGCCCGACCTGGCGCGCGCCCTGGCGGCGTACGAGGCAGCCCGGCGGCCGGTGGTGGAAGCGGTCGCGGCCAAGGCGGCGGTGGTGAACGGTCAGAAAGCGGGCGCCGGAGCGTGAGCCGGTGCCCCGGGCCGGGGACGTGAGCCGGTGGTGCGGGGTGGTGTGAACGGTGTGGCGGTCGGGGGCGGTTCGTGACCGCGGCGTGACCCGATTCGTCGGCCCGGACAACGCCGTACGGGGGAATTTAGCCGCCCGGCCAATCATGCGGGCCGGGCGGCTGGAATAGCGTTACTTCTGGTCGGCGTGCGATCACGCCGGAGCTCACTGCAACCTCTCACAAGGAGAGCGTGCGCCCTGTGACTCCTCCCCTGGCGCGCCAGGGGCTTCTCACTCGGCCGAGCCGGCCTCATGACGGACAAGCCCTGCCCGATGCCTCAGGCATGTCGCAGAGCGCAGCAGTGTGGAAACCCTCCGCGCTGATGAATCTAGGAATCGCAGGAGCATCGATGGACGCTGTGACCCAGGTCCCCGCGCCGGTGAACGAGCCGGTCCACAGCTACGCCCCCGGGAGCCCGGAACGGGCTCGTCTGGAGGCCAAGCTGAAGGAGCTGGGCGGCCAGGAGCCGGTCCAGCTGACCATGACGATCAACGGTGAGCGCCGGATGGGCGGCGGCACCGAGATCCACGTCGTCCAGCCGCACAACCACGCGGCTCGGCTCGGCACCCTGCGCAACGCCACCCAGGCCGACGCGCAGGACGCCATCGACGCTGCCCTGGCCGCTGCCCCGGCCTGGCAGGCGCTCTCCTTCGACTCCCGCGCCGCGATCTTCCTCAAGGCCGCCGACCTGCTGGCCGGTCCCTGGCGCGAGACCCTGGCCGCCGCCACCATGCTCGGCCAGTCCAAGACCGCCCAGCAGGCCGAGATCGACACCCCCTGCGAGCTGGTCGACTTCCTGCGCTTCAATGTGCACTTCGCCCGCCAGATCATGGCCGAGCAGCCGATCTCCTCGGACGGCGTGTGGAACCGCAGCGACCACCGCCCGCTGGAGGGCTTCGTCTACGCGATCACCCCGTTCAACTTCACCGCGATCGCCGGCAACCTGCCGACCGCGCCCGCGCTGATGGGCAACGTGGTGCTGTGGAAGCCGTCCCCGACCCAGCAGTTCTCCGCGCACCTGCTGATGCAGCTGCTGGAGGAGGCCGGCCTGCCCAAGGGCGTCATCAACATGGTGACCGGCGACGGCCTGGCCGTCTCCGAGGTCGCGCTCAAGCACCCGGCGCTGGCCGGCATCCACTTCACCGGCTCCACCGCCACCTTCCAGCACCTGTGGCGCGAGGTCGGCAACAACATCGCCGGCTACCGCACCTACCCGCGGATCGTCGGCGAGACCGGCGGCAAGGACTTCCTGGTCGCCCACCCGTCCGCCGACCCGAAGGTCCTGAAGACCGCCATGACCCGCGGCGCCTTCGAGTTCCAGGGCCAGAAGTGCTCGGCGCTGTCGCGGGCCTACGTCCCGGCGTCGATCTGGGCCGGCCTCAAGGACGAGTTCGCCGCCGAGGTCGAGGGCCTCACCATGGGCGACGTCACCGACCTGTCCAACTTCATGTCGGCCGTCATCGACGAGCGCTCCTTCGCCAAGAACAAGGCCGCCATCGACCGCGCCCAGGCAGACCCGGCCGTGGAGGTCCTCGCCGGCGGCACGTACGACGACTCGGTGGGCTACTTCGTCCGCCCGACCGTCCTGGTCTGCCAGGACCCGGCGAGCGAGTACTTCAAGGACGAGTACTTCGGCCCGATCCTGGCCGTGCACGTCTACGAGGACGAGAAGTACGAGGAGATGCTGGCCCAGATGGAGTCGGTGTCCGCGTACGGCCTGACCGGCTCGATCATCTCCCAGGACCGCGCCGCGGCCCAGGACGCGATGCACAAGCTGCGCTTCGCCGCCGGCAACTTCTACATCAACGACAAGCCGACCGGCGCCGTCGTCGGCCAGCAGCCCTTCGGCGGCGGCCGGGCCTCGGGCACCAACGACAAGGCGGGCGCCAAGCAGAACCTGGCGCGCTGGACCTCGACCCGTTCGGTCAAGGAGACCTTCGTCCCGCCGACGGACTACCGCTACCCGCACATGGGCTGACCAGCCCTGTCATTCTGATCGCGGCTCGTCCAACAGCCACCGGTCACCCGCGACGCCCGGTCCCGCAGCCGGGCGTCGCCCGCCGGGGCGGCGGGGCCTTCCCGCCCGTCGCCCGCCGCCACCCCTCCCGGGACGCTCCCTCAGCCTTCGGCCGGGGGACCCCCGTCGCGCGGCACCCTGATTCCGTCGCCCCGGCCCTTCTGCCACCCTTGGAAACACCAGCTCCAGGAGTCACGATGCTCCGTTCCGCCCTTCTCGCGGCCTCCCGGTCCCCGCAGGTCCGCACCGTGGTCGAGAAGTTCCCCCCGACCCACGCGATAGTCGAGCGCTTCGTCGCCGGCGACGCCCTCGACGCGGCCATCACCGCCACCGACGACCTGATCGCCACCGGCCGCAAGGTCACCCTGGACCACCTCGGCGAGGACACCCAGGACGCCGCCCAGGCCGCCGCCACCGCCGAGGCCTACGAGCACCTGCTCAAGGCCCTCAAGGAGACCGGCCTCGCGGCCGGCGCCGAGGTGTCGGTCAAGCTGTCGGCCGTCGGCCAGTTCCTCCCGGTGGACGGCGAGAAGATCGCGCTGGAGAACGCCCGCCGCATCTGCGAGGCCGCTGCCGACGCTGGCACCACGGTGACCCTCGACATGGAGGACCACACCACCACCGACTCCACCCTCGGCATCGCGCGTGAGCTGCGGGCGGACTTCCCCTGGCTGGGCGTCGTGCTCCAGGCCTACCTGCGCCGCACCGAGGCCGACTGCCGCGACTTCGCCGGCGCCGGCTCGCGCGTGCGCCTGTGCAAGGGCGCCTACAAGGAGCCCGAGTCGGTCGCCTTCCAGGGCAAGCACGAGGTCGACCTCGCGTACGTCCGCGCCCTGAAGGTCCTGATGGCGGGCGAGGGCTACCCGATGATCGCCTCGCACGACCCCAACATGATCAAGATCGCCGGCCAGCTGGCCCAGTGGAACGGCCGCAAGCGGGACTCCTTCGAGTACCAGATGCTGTTCGGCATCCGCCCCGAGGAGCAGCTGCGCCTCGCCGGCGAGGGCAACACCATGCGCGTCTACCTCCCGTACGGGCAGGAGTGGTACGGCTACTTCATGCGCCGCCTCGCCGAGCGCCCGGCCAACCTGACCTTCTTCCTGCGCGCCATGGCCACCCGCGGCTGACCCGGGCGCCCACGGACCACGGCCCGCACCCCTGACGGGGGGTGCGGGCCGTCCGCGTCAGAGGAACGGCTTGGTGTCGAGGTCGAAGTCGAACGGCGCGGGGATGGCGAGCGGTTCGCCGAACGCGGCCAGGTGGACCTCTGTGTACTCCTCGCGATGCGGCTTGCCGAAGAGACTGACCCGGGACGTCTCGCGGTCGATGAGGAGGTAGAGCGGGATCCCGGCCCGGGCGTAGCAGTGCCGCTTGGTGATCCGGTCCTGATCGGGCTTGGCGGACGTCACCTCCGCGACCATGGCGACGCCGTCCGGTTCCATCCAGGACGGTGCGCCGCGGAAGAGACGGAGTTCCTCGGCGGCGAACGTGGCGTCGGGGATGACATGGTTCTTCGGGCAGAGCCCGCCGCTCACGAGACGCAGGCCCTTGCCACCGGAAACGCTCATGTCGGTCTTGGATCGGCGGATCACCTGCTTGAGCAGGTGGTTGATGTGGTCCTCGTGATCGCCGTCCGGCGGTGGTGCCACGATGATCTCTCCCTCGATGAGCTCGGCTCGGAAGCCTTCGGGGGAGTGCAGGCTCAGAAAGCTCTCCAGCAGGATGTCGGCCTGTGATGGGGAGCCCGTGATCGGTTGCTCATGCGCCACAGCACTCATGATGCCCCTCCTTCAGAGAGCCGTCACGCTATTCGCCGCTCCGCCGGGCTGTGCCGTATACGGCGGACTTTCACTCGATGGTGTGAGTTTGAGGCGAATAGGATCCGGGGCTGGTGAACTGAGCCGTTGGTGAGAGGAGTTGGGGATGCTGAAGGCCTTCGAGGGGTTGTCGACACCGTTGGTGGCGGATGCCTGTGTGCGGCTCGGGGTGGGGCTGCGGGTGGCGCCGGTGGGGGTGGCGGCGGTGGTGGCCGGGGCCCGGGTGGCGGGGCGGGCGCTGCCGGTACGGCACTACGGGAGCGTGGACGTGTTCCTGGAGGCGTACGGGGCGGCCCGGGACGGGGACGTGCTGGTGATCGACAACGGCGGGCGGACCGACGAGGCCTGCATCGGGGACCTCGCGGTGCTGGAGGCACGGGCCGCCGGGGTGGCCGGGATCGTGGTGTGGGGACTGCACCGGGACACCCCCGAGCTGCTGGAGATCGGACTGCCGGTGTTCAGCTACGGGGCGCTGCCGCTCGGCCCGGTGCGGCTGGACGACCGGGAGCCGGAGGCGCTGCTGACGGCGGAGTTCGGGCCGCACCCGGTGAGCGCCGAGGACGTGGTGTTCGCCGACCCGGACGGGGTGCTGTTCGTGCCCGCCGACCGGGTCGCGGAGGTGCTGGAGACGGCCGGCGCGATCGCCCGGACCGAGCGCGCGCAGGCCGGGCGGATCGCCTCCGGGGACACGCTGCGCCGGCAGACCGCCTTCGACGCGTACCTGGAGCGGCGCGCCGCCGACCCGGCGTACAGCTTCCGGCAGCACCTGCGGCGGGTCGGCGGGGCGATCGAGGAGTAGGCCGGTTACAGCGGCCGGTACATGACGTGCAGGCCGACGTAGCCGTCCACCGGATGGAGGAAGGCCCCGGGGACGGTGCCGACGATCTCGAAGCCGAGCGACTCGTAGAGCTTCACGGCGTGGTGGTTGTTGGCGACCACGGCGTTGTACTGCATGGCGCGGAAGCCGGACCGGCGGGCCCAGTCGAGGGTGTACTCGACCAGGGCCCGCCCGATCCCCTTGCCGTGGTGGGCCGGGTCGACCAGGTAGCTCGCGCTGGCCACGTGCGAGCCGTTGCCGGGGCGGTTGCGGTTCATGCTGGCGGTGCCGAGGATCCGTCCGTCCTCGTCCACGGCGACCACCGTGCGGTTCGGGGCGGCGAGCATCCACCACTGCCGGCCCAGCTCGGAGGACATGTCCAGGGGGTAGGGGAAGGTCTCGCCGGCGGCGACGACGGTGTGGAAGAACGGCCAGATGGCGGGCCAGTCGTCGGGGGCGGCCTCGCGGATGTCGAAGGGCATCGGACCAGAATGGCCCCCGACGGGTGGGCGGGCCACCGGTTTTGCGCGGTTCCGTCGGCCGGGGCCGGTCGACGGGGAGCGGGTCAGCCGCCGAGGACGGCGTCCTCGACCAGGGCGGCGGTGTGGGCCTGGCCGGTGGCGTTGGGGTGCACCACGGCGTACTCGAGGGGGAGGACGCTGGTCAGCACGCCGTCCAGCCAGTGGTCGGCGTCGCAGACGCTGTGGCCGGTGCCGGCGCGGTAGAGGTCCACGAAGGTGTCGCCGTGGGCGGTGCTGTCCTGGGCGATGAGTGCGTTGAGCGGTTCCAGGAGCGCGGTGCGGGCCCAGGCGAGGTCGCCGGTGGTGAAGGTGCCGAACTGCAAGGGGTTGCCGTACTGGCAGAGGGTGGCGTCCTCGGGGACGAGGCGCGGGTAGCCGATGGTGAGGACCCTGGCGGACGGGGCCTTGGCGTGCAGTGCGGTCAGCATCCGGTCGTAGTCGTTGCGCAGCCGGTCGAGGCGGTCGGGCAGGCTCGCGCCGAACTTGTCCTTGCAGGACGTGCCCTGGCCGAGCTGGAAGGCGCCGAGTTCGATGCAGCCCTTGAGGATCTCGGCGAAGCCGAGGTCGTTGCCGCCGATCCCGACGGTGACCAGGTCGGTGGCCGGGTCGACGGCGTCGATCTGCGGCGGGACGGGCGGGTAGGGGGCGTTCGGGTCGGTGCCGAGCGGCGGGAGCGGGCGGCCGAGCGGGGACTGCGCGTGCGCGTCGACGGCGTCGGTGGTGGCGCCGCTGCAGCTGACGTTGCGCAGTGCGACCAGGGAGCCGAGGTCGCGGCGGATGATCTCGGGGTAGGACTCGACGGTGCGGGCGCAGCCGTCGCGCGGCTCGGTCTCGTCGCCGGTGGCCTCGATGACCCCGGCGGTGTAGGAGTCGCCGAGGGCCGTCCACCGCAGTGCGCCGGCGCGGTCGCCCGGCCGGGCGACCGCCTGGGCAGTGGTCGGGGTGATCAGCCCGGCGGCGAGCGCGGTGGCAGTACCGGCGACGGCGAGGCGGGACAGGAAGCGTGGCACGGCTCTCCTCCTCGGGGTGCGGGGGAGAGCGCGATTCACCCCCCTTGAGAGTCAATCGAGTCGCCGCGTGGGTGACTTGATGCCTCAGGGGGGTGAATTCGCGGGCGCGGCCGTGACGCCGCGGGGCAGGGCGTTCCTAGAGTGCCGAGGCGGCGGGCTCGATCATCGCCCGGGCGGTCTTGCCGTCGACGTACTCGCCGAGTGCCGTCATCTCCCACTCGCCGCCCGGACGGCGGACCAGCTTGCACATCATCACACCCGTGTGCGGCTCGGAGTTGGTGAGGTCGAAGCGGACCAGCTCCTCCTCCGTCCGGGCGTCGAGCAGGCGGCAGTAGGCGTCGCGCACGTCGGTGAACTTCTGGCCGGAGAAGGAGTTCACGACGAAGACCAGCCCGTGGACCTCGGCCGGCAGGCCCTCCAGGTGGACGGTGATCACCTCGTCGTCGCCGCCCTCGCCGCCGACCAGGTTGTCGCCGGAGTGGGAGATCGCGCCGTTGAAGATGTTCAGCTTCATGAACCAGGCCGTCTCCAGCCGCTTGTGCCGGGCGTCGAAGGCGAGGCAGGAGGCGTCCAGGTCGATGTCGCGGCCGCGGGCGGTGGACTTCCAGCCGAGGGCCATCCGGACGGAGGAGAGGAAGGGGCGGCCGTTCTTGACCAGGGAGACCGAGCTGCCCTTGACCAGGCTGATCCGGCCCTTGTCCAGGGTGATCTTCCCGGGGGCGGCCGGGGCCGGGGGAGCCGGGGGCGGGGCCGGGACGGTGGTCTGGCCGGTGGCGAGGGCGATCCGCGGGTCCACCGGGACGGAGGCCGGTGCGGGCGGCACGGGCGGTGCGGGCGGGACGGGGAGCTGGACGGTCCGGTCCACCGGGGCGGGCGGCGCCACCGGGGCCTCGGGGGCCGGCGGCGCGACCGGTGCGGCGGCGGCCGGGGCCGGGGAGTCCTCGACGGTGACGCCGAAGTCGGTGGCGATGCCCGCGAGGCCGTCGGCGTAGCCCTGGCCGACCGCGCGCACCTTCCAGGCGCCGCCCCGCAGGTAGACCTCGACCACGATGAGCGCGGTCTCCAGACCCAGCCGGGGAGGGGTGAAGGTGACCAGCACCTCGCCGGTGTCGGCATCGCGGACGGTGGCGGTGGGCTCCATCCCGGCGAAGGTGGAGACCTGGTCGGCGGGGCTCGCGGTGACCACGATCTTGCTGATGCCGGCCGGGACGGCCCGGGTGTCGACGGTGATCGCGTCCGGAGCGCCGGCGGTGGCCGGGCGGTGGCGGACGCCCGGGCCGTTCGGGGCGTTGAAGAAGACGAAGTCGTCGTCCGAGCGCACCTTTCCGGCATCGGTCAGCAGCAGGCCGGAGACGTCCAGCGCCTTGGGCGCGGTGACCTCGACGGTCACTCGCGCGGCGGTCAGCGGTGCGTTGCCGCCTTGGGTCAGGACGGTGGACACGGACTCCTCCTCGGGTGCGGAACGGCGGCCCTGCCGGGGCCGTCGGGGGCGCCGGGCCGGGTGCTGCCCACAGTAACGAACGAGGGTACGGGGATGCGCCCCTGCGGCGAGGCCGACTGTCGGACCGTCGGACGACCGCCGCGCCCGGCCGTCGGCAGGTCAGCGCGCCGCGGCGGGGACCGACGAGGCGGGGACCGGCGGGGCGACCGGGACACCGGGCGTCTGCGGCTCGGCGGGCAGTGGCGGCACCGGGCCGAAGCCGCCGAGCGCGGCGACCGCGCGGGGGCGGTCGAGGGCGAAGGCGGACACGCTCCAGCTCTCCGTCGGGGCCGGCTTGCGCGCCACCGCGGACGGGTCGGCGGCCGGACGGGCGCCGCGGACGCCGAAGGTGTAGTGGCCGGGGCGGACGTCGATGCCGGGCGGGGTGGTGAACCGGTAGACGAGGGTGCCGCGCTCCTGCTGGGCGGTCACCACGGCGCCCGGCAGATCGGTCCAGGCGGAGCCGGTGCCGGGGGCCGACTCGCCCGGGGCGAGCCGGAATTCGGCCTGGAACGCGGTGACCGGCTCGGCGACCGTGAGGGTGAGCTGGTGCCGCAGGCCGTCGCGGCCGAGCGGGGAGACCAGGGCGGCGCCGGACAGTGCGTGGTCGGCGTCCGGGTCAGTGCCCTTGGCGGGGGCGGCCGGTGTGTCGGTCTCCGGGACGTTCGCGGCGGGCGGCGGCGCCGGGCGGGCGGGCACGTCCGGCCGCAGCCCGGGGTCGTTCGGCGTCTGGCCGGAGGCGGGTGGGACGTAGCCGGGCTGCCCGGTGCCCGGGGCCGGGACGGAAGGGGAAGGTGAGGGGCCGGCTGGGGCCGGGGCACCGGCCTCGGTGCCTGCGAGCTGGGTGCCGGGGGTCGGCGCGTCCTGCCCGGCCGAGGTCTGGCCGCCGGTCCGGGGTGCGTCCGGGCCCGCCGTGCGGGGTGCGGGCGGGGTGGCGGCGACCGCCGCGGCCCCCGAGGGATGCGCCGAGACGTGCGAGGAGGGCCGGCCCGCGGTGGGACGGCCGGAGGAGGCGCCGGACGACGGGCCGTCGGTCGGAGTCTGCGCCGAGACCGCTTCGGCCTGGTCGGTGGTGCCCGGCGTGGGCGGCGGGGTGGTGCCGACCCGGGCGACGCCGGCCCGCCGACCGATCCCCTGCTGCTCGTTGAGCAGCAGGGTGGTGGCGATGCTGATGCCGACCACGGTGGACATCGCCATCGCGGCGCCGGAGAAGCGCAGGGTGGGCAGCCGGAACAGGCCGCCGAAGGGGCGCGGCCGACCGTGCCGGCCCTGCCGTGCGGGCTCGTGCTGCACGTCCCGCGCGGTGTCCTCGCGCACAGCCACCGGACCCCTCCCTCCCCGAAGCCGCCGTCGCGTCGCCGTATTCTCCCACGCGTCACCGCCGGGCCCGGCTCCGGCCGGCGAGGGCCGGCTCCGCGCGGGCCCGCGCGGGGAGGGGGAGAGCGTACCAGCGGGCGACCGCATCGTGATCCTTCGTCATCCGTTTCGTGGACAACCGTTTGGCATACGGAAGTTGACGTTCAGTCCGACAAGCGCAGTAAGGGGTGGTCGGTCCGGACGGGGGTTATTGCAACCCCCTTGCAACCCTTGCCCGCCGCGTCGGGCGTGACGCAGGCTGAGGGCATCCCACGCCGTCCCGGAGAGACCGTCATGCCGCTCGACCCGCTGTCCGCAGCCTCCAGTGCACCCCTCGCCGCCACCCCCACGGGCGGCGATGGGGACGGCTCCACCGCCGCTCCGGCGGCGGTGGAGGAGGTGCTGAGCCTTCGGATCTCGCTGGGCGAGGACGTGGTCGGCGAGGTGCGCACCAGGTTCCGGTTCGACGCCGCGCGCCCGTACGAGGTGCTGCTGACCTTCCATCTGGGGCGGCCGGACGAGGCCGACTGGGTGTTCTCGCGCGAACTGCTGCGCGACGGCCTGCGCATGCTGAGCGGCCAGGGTGACGTCAAGCTGTGGCCGGCGTACTGCCCGTGCCACGGTGCGACGGTGCACCTGGCGCTCGAATCCCCGCACGGCAGCGCACTGCTGGAAGCCCCCAGGCCTCGGGTGCAGGCCTGGCTGGACCGCACCTACGCACTGGTCTCCGAGCACCAGGAGCGCCGCTGCGGCCCCACCGACGCCGAGCTGGCCGCACTGCTCGCGGACGGCTGAGGACGGGGCGTCAGCGACGTTCCGGCGGCGCGGCGGCGCACGGCGGCGGGAGTGGCGGCACGTCGGGCAGCCGGGCCGTCCCCGCGGCCAGCGCGGCCCGCAGCCGCCGGACGGCCGGGGCCGAGGAGGCGGGCAGCAGGTCGTACGGGTCGTCCGGCCCGTCCACGGTGACCAGCACCGACTCGGTGATCCGGTAGGGCCGGTGGGCCAGCAGCCCGCCCAGGTAGCGGCGCAGCCGGGACAGTTCGGCGCGGACCGTCACCGTCCGGCCCGCGTCGCCGAACAGCGCCTCGGCGAGCTGGGCGGCGGTGCTGCCCTCGCGTCCGGTGGCGAGCAGGAGCAGCAGTTCGGCGTGGCGCGGGCTGAGCGGGTGCGACCAGCTGTCGGCGGCGCCCCGGACGGACAGCTCGGGGCGGTCCGGGCGGCGCAGGTCGAGCCGGAGGTGGGCGCCCTCGGCCTGTTCGGCGGTCACCGTGCCGGAGCCGTCCTCCTCGGACGGCCGGACGGGGCGCACCAGCCAGCCGTCGGCGAGCGGCTCCAGCGCGCACTCGCCGAGGCCCGGCACCCAGTGCACGGCGGCCGGGGCCCAGCCCTCGCTGGGCACCCGCAGCCGGCTGGGTGGCGGCAGCCCGGCCGCGGCGGCGGTCCAGCCGGCCGCGTCCACCACCAGCGCCGGGCCGCCGACCCGGGCGAGCAGCGGGGCGGCCAGGGCGCGCAGCTGGTGCAGTGCCTCCAGCCGGTGGGCGCGCAGCTCGGTCTCGGCGAGCCGGGCGGCGGTGGCGGTGAGCTGGAGCAGGTACGGGCGGACGCTGTGCGCCGGGCCGCTCAGGTTGACGGCGCCGACCAGCTGTCCGGTGCCGGGGTCGCGCACCGGCGCGGCCACGCAGGTCCAGGAGTGGTGGCTGCGCAGGTAGTGCTCGGCGGTGTGGACGTGCATCGGGCGCCGGGTGCGCAGCGCGACCGCGATGCCGTTGGTGCCGACGCTCTCCTCGATCCAGCGGGCGCCGGTGATGAAGCCGATCCGGTCGGCGCTGCGGCGCAGGCCGCGCTCGCCCTCCTGCCAGAGCACGTGGCCCTCGGCGTCGGCGACGGCCAGCAGCAGCGGGGCCGCGCCGCCCACCTCCAGCAGGGTCTCGCGCAGCACCGGCAGGACGGTGTCGAGTCCGCTGGTGCGTCGTCGTTGTTCGATTTCGCCGGGGCCCAGCAGGACGGCGGCGGCGCCGGTGTCGGGGTCGAGGCCGAGGCGGCGCAGCCGGGCCCAGGAGTCGCCGATCTCGGGGCGGGGTTCGAGCAGGCGGGGGCCGCCGGCCTGCTCGGTGAGGGCGGGAACGGCCAGTTCCCGGACGGCGGCGTCGGCGAGGGTGCGGTCGTGGACCTTGGCCAGCTCCGCCGCGGTCGGCGGGGTGCGGCGCTCTGGTCGTCGGGACTGCCGTCCGGTCTGCCGCACTCGCGTTGCTCCTCGCCGCCGTTCGAGGACGCGTCGGGGCCGACGCGCTGACGAAAGCGTACGGGTGCGGTGGGCCGCTGGGGATGGGGTCCGGCAAGTCGGAATACCGGACGGTACGGATGCGGGCCCGGCCCCGTGGCGCCCGGCGGGCGTTCGAGGGCGGGCCCGCATCCGGGCGGGGTCAGCGCTGGGCGCCGGAGCCGTGCTGGGCCGCCTCCACGGTGTGGTGCAGGTCGGCGGTGGCCTGGAGGGTGGCGGCGGTGCTCAGCGCCAGGCAGGCGGCCAGGGCCACGGCGGCGGCCCGCCGCCAGGTGCCGGGGGCGGTGGCCGGGCGGGGCTGGAGCAGTGCGGCGACCCGGCGCGGGACCGGGCCGGAGTGGGCGGCGGGGACCAGCCGGGGGCGGGCCGCCCAGGGGGAACGGCTCGCGGCCAGGGCGGCCCGGCCGACCGCGCGGGCGGTCACGGCACGGTCGCCGACCCGGGCCGCCGCCACCTCGTCGGCCCAGCGCTCCAGGTGGTACCCGAGGGGCGCTCGCAGCGGGCGCAGTGCCGGGTGGACACCGGCGGCGTGCTCGGCGAGGGCGAGGAAGAGGTGGTGGCGGGCGGTCAGGTGGGCCCGTTCGTGCGCGAGCAGGGCGGAGCGTTCGGGGGCGGTGAGGGCACGCAGCATGCCGGAGGTGACCACGATCCGGCCGGGTTCGCCCGGCCGGCCGGGGCGGCCCAGGCGCCCGGGCAGGGCGAAGGCGTCGGCGCACTCGTCGTCCAGGACGGTGAGCGGGTGGTCGGCGGCCCGGAGCCGCGCGGTGGGGCGGAGCAGGGCGGTCAGCCGCGCCGGGGTGCGTGACCGGCGCACGGAGGCGCCCGGGGGGCGCATGTCCGAATGCTGGGCAGGGGAGGGGGCGCGGCCCGGCCGGTCCGTGCGGTGGCCGTCGGCGTGGTCCGCGGGGTGGCCGGCGAACGGTTCCGTGCGGAGCTCGTCGTAGGGCGCCGCGCGGCGCTCGTGGGCGGGGAGCGCGGCCCGGGCGGTGCGCAGCTCCCGCAGTCTCCGGCGGGCGGTGCGCACCGCCAGCGCGCCGAGCGCGAGGAGCGCCAGGGCGGCCAGCGCGGCCGCGAACGGCGCGTCGGGTGCGGCTGAGGTGAGCCACGGCAGCGAGAGGTGGCCGAGGGCCGCGACCGGCGGGAGCTGGAGCAGCCCGTCGGCGGCCAGCAGACCGAGCGAGCAGAGGGTGCCGCCGGCCAGGACGGCGGCGCTGCCGGCCAGCATCCAGGCGGCGGCCCGCGGCGGCAGCGCCTCGGCGAGGCGGCGGGCCGGCGGGGCGGCCAGGAAGGGCAGCAGCAGCGGGACCCAGACGGCGAGCATCATCGGCCGGCCGCTCCCGGCGCGTCCGGCCCGGCAGTGTCCGGCCCCAAGACGTCCGGCCCCACGGCGTCCGCCTCCGGGGCGCCGTCGCCGAGCAGTTCGCGCAGCAGCCGCTCGTCCTCGGCGGAGAGGTCGGAGACGAAGCGGGCCAGCACGGTGGAGCGGTCGGCCTCGCGGCCGAGCTCGGTGTGCATCCGGCGGGCGGCGAGCCCCGCGGTGTCCTGGACGGTCGGGGTGTAGGCGTAGGCCCGGCCGGCCCGGGTGCGCACGACCGTCCCCTTGTCGAACAGCCGGGCCAGGATCGTCGCGACGGTGGTGCGGGCGAGGTCCCCGCCGAGCGCGGCCTGGACGTCCTGCGGCGTCATCGGCTGCCGGGCGGACCAGAGGGCGGCCAGCACCTCGGCCTCCAGCTCCCCGGCGGGCCGGCGGGCGGACGGTACGTCGGGCATGGCGGCGCTTCCTCCAACTTTCGTCTACAGTCATGTAGACCGTCTACGGAACTGTAGACGGTCCGGGCGGGTTCCCGTGCGAACCGCCCCCCAACGTACGGGAGGTTCGTCGGCCTTGCTCCAGTTCCTTGCCGATCCGGCCGTTCACCTCGCGGTGAACCCGCTGGACGCGTCCTCACTGCTCGCCGCCTTCGGTGCGCTCGGCATCGCCGTGGTGCTGTTCGCCGAGACCGGCCTGCTGGTGGGCTTCTTCCTGCCCGGCGACTCGCTGCTGTTCACCGCCGGACTGCTCTGCGTGCCCGGCGCCACCCAGGGGCCGCAGCTGGAGCTGTGGCAGGTGCTGCCCGCCGCCCTGGTCGGTGCGCTCGTCGGAGCCCAGGTCGGCTACCTGATCGGCCGGCGCGGCGGTCGGGCGCTGCTGCGGCGCAGTCGGCGCAGGAGCCTGCTGGACGGCGTGGTGCGGGCCGAGGAATTGCTGGCCGAGTACGGCCACGGCAAGGCGATCGTGCTCGCCCGGTTCATCCCGGTGGTCCGTACGGTGCTCAATCCGCTCTGCGGCGTACTCGAAGTGCCGGTCCGCTCGTTCACCCTCTGGCAGGTGGCCGGAGGCGCGGTCTGGACGGTCGGCGTGGTGTTCGCCGGGTACGGGCTGGGCTCGTCCATTCCCGGGATCGACGGATATCTGCTGCCGATCATCGGTCTGATAGTAGTTATCTCCGTGCTCCCCATTGTTCTCGAACTGTTCCGCGCCCGTCAGGCGCGACGTCACGGAGGTGACGCGTGATGCCTTCCCGGGCGCTCGCCGTGTACGACGGCAGCGGCATCGACGGCGGCCTGTACACCCGGGTCAACGGCTGGGCCCAGTCGGCCCCGCACTGGCTGGACGAGCTGATCAAGGTCTGGTCGGCGCTCGGCCTCGGGCTGTTCGCGGTCTTCATGGTCTACGCGTGGTGGCGGGCACGTGGCGCGGACTCGGTGGTGATGGCCAGGGTGCTGGCCTCGCCGGTGATCGTGGTCCTCGCGTACGGCGTCAACTCGGTGCTCAAGAGCTGGGTCGAGGAACTGCGGCCCTGCGCGCAGATCCCCGGCAGCGTCGCGCTGGAGACCTGCCCGACCGCGGGGGACTGGTCCTTCCCGAGCAACCACTCGGTGATCGCCTTCGCCGCCGCGGCCTCGCTCTGGTTCGTCAACCGGCGGCTCGGCTGGGTGGCCGGCCTGTTCGCGGTGCTGATGGCCGCCTCCCGGGTCTGGGTCGGCGTGCACTACCCGCACGACGTGGCGGTGGGTGCGCTGGTCGGGCTGCTGGTCGCGGTGGTGCTGGCGCCGCTCGCCGGGCGCTGCGGGCCGCTGGTGGACCGGATGCGGGCGGGCGCGCTGCGGCCGCTGCTCGGGCCCGGCGAGCTGCCGGTGGTCAGCCACGGGTACGCGTCGTACTCCGCGCGGCGGCACTGACCTCCGCCGTCGGCACGCTGTCGGTCCGTCTGCCCCCTTGTCCGGTTTCGGACGGCGGGTGGAGCATGTGAGCCGGGTGTGGGGCCTCCCCAGGGAGGCGCCCGCCCGGCTCAGTCGTGCTCGGGCGCGAGGGCGCCGGGCGTGCCGGCGAAGGGAGTGCCGAATGCCGTACCGACTCGACATCACACAGGGGGACTGGCCGGGCGACCTGCTGCACAAGGGCGTCGAGGGGCTGTTGGCCGAGGCCATGGTGCTCACCCTCGCCACCGCGGGCCACGAGCACGGCCCGCACGCCAATCTGGCCTTCTTCGCGTACGACGACGACCTCGTCCTCTACTTCGTCAGCGAGCGCTCCACCCGGCACAGCCACCACCTGGCCGAGGAGGCCCGGGCCGCCGCCACGGTCTTCCTGCCGCCGCCGGTCTTCGGCGAACAGCTGCGCGGCCTCCAGCTGACCGGCAGTGCGGGCGAGGCCTGGGGGCGGCAGGCCGAGGCGGCGCTGGCCGCCTACCAGGGGCGCTACCCGGCCTTCGCACAGGACGAGGAGGTCCGGCGGCAGTTCCTCACCGGGGGCGGGGCGGCGGCGCTGTACCGGTTCCAGGTGGAGGGGCTGACGGCGGTGGACGAGCCGAACTTCGGCCGGCGCAACTACCTGCGGGCGCGGGTGGTGCGGTCGTAGCCGGCCGCAATGACCGGCAGGTTGTCTGTACAACTTTTCGGGCGGTTCATCTGCGGGACCGCGGTGCGACGCCCCTCGGACACCTGGACGCATCAGCCTGGACGCATGAGAGTCATCGTCGTAGGAGCAGGCGTGCTGGGCACCATGCACGCCTGGCAGGCCGTCGAGCGCGGCCACGAGGTCGTCCACCTGGAGCGCGAGGCCGACGCGCGCGGCGCCTCGGTGCGCAACTTCGGCCTGGTCTGGGTCAGCGGCCGGGCACAGGGCGAGGAGCTGGACACCGCGCTGCGGGCCCGCGAGCTGTGGGAGGGCATCGGCGCCCGCGTCCCCGACCTCGGCTTCCGCGCCAACGGATCGCTCACCGCGATCCGCACCGAGGCCGAACTCGCCGTCGCCGAGCAGGCCCTGACCCTGCCGGACGCCGCCGCCCGCGGCTACCGGCTGCTCGACGCGGACGAGACCCGGGCCGCCAACCCGGCCCTGCGCGGCAAGCTGCTCGGCGCCCTGTGGTGCGAGCGCGACGCCGCCGTCGAATCCCGCACCGCCCAGCCCGCGCTGCGCCGGTACCTGGAGTCCACCGGCCGGTACACCTTCCTGCCCGGGCGCGAGGTGCGCGACGTCGTCGGCGAGAACGCCGTCCGCGACGACCACGGCGACGTCCACACCGGCGACCTCGTGGTCCTCTGCACCGGCGCCTGGCTCGGCGGCCTGGTCCGCGAGCTCGCCCCCGCCCTGCCCGTCCGCCGGGTCCGCCTCCAGATGATGCAGACCGACCCGCTCGGCGAGACCCTGACCACCTCCGTCGCCGACGGCGACAGCTTCCGCTACTACCCCGCCTTCACCGGCACCGCCCTGGACCGGCTGCGCGAGGCCCAGCCGCAGTCGCCGGTCGCCGCCGAGCACAAGATGCAGCTGCTGATGGTCCAGCGCCGCGACGGCGGCCTGACCATCGGCGACACCCACGAGTACGACCAGCCGTTCGGCTTCGACGTCGTCGAGGACCCGTACGACCACCTGGTGGGCGTCGTCGAGGAACTGCTCGGCCGCCCGATGCCGCGGATCCGCCGCCGCTGGGCCGGGGTGTACGCCCAGTGCGTCGACTCCACCCGGGTCGTCCACCGCGAGCGCGTGCGCGACGGCGTCTGGCTGGTCACCGGCCCGGGCGGGCGCGGCATGACCTGCTCGCCCGCCATCGCCGAGACCACCGCCGAACTCGCCAACCTGTAAGGAACGTTGTCATGACTACCGACATCCGCCTGGTCGTGCTCGACATGGCCGGCACCACCGTCGCCGACGACGGCCTGGTCGAGCAGGCCTTCACCGCGGCCGCCGCGGCGCTCGGCGTCGAGGCCGGCAGCCCGGAGTTCGACCCGATGCTGGCCCACGTCCGGGCCACCATGGGCGAGTCCAAGATCTCCGTCTTCCGCCACCTGTTCGGCGAGGAGGAGAAGGCCCAGCGGGCCAACACCGCCTTCGAGGCCGCCTACGACGACCTGGTCGACGCCGGCCACTGCGCCGCCCTGCCCGGCGCCGCCGAGGCCATCGCCGAACTGCGCGGCCAGGGCCGCAAGGTGGTCCTCACCACCGGCTTCTCGCGCACCACCCAGGACCGCATCCTGGACGCCCTCGGCTGGCAGTCCATCGCCGACCTGACCCTCTGCCCTGCCGAGGCCGGCCGCGGCCGCCCGTACCCCGACCTCGCGCTCACCGCCCTGCTGCGCACCGGCACCGAATCGGTCCGCCAGATCGCCGTCGCCGGTGACACCGGCTACGACATGCTGACCGGCACCCGGGCGGGCGCCCCGGTCGTCGCCGGCGTCCTCACCGGCGCCCACGACGAGGCCCGGCTGCGGGCCGACGGCGCCACCCACGTGCTCGGCTCGATCGCCGAACTGCCCGCGCTGCTGGGCTGATCGGGCGGGCCCGCGACGGGCGGGCGCCGCACGGCGCTGCCGGCCAGGCGGCCGAGGCCCGCCGACAGGACGGCGGTGGCGACCACCAGGACACCGAGGCCGACGGGCCGGCCGTACGAGCCGTAGGCGGCGGCGAGGCCGACGATCGAAAGCGGTGCGACGAGCGCGAGGGCGATCGTCAGGGGGACGGAGCCCCGGCGGGGCTCCGTCCCGAGCCGAGCCGACCGAGTGGTGGTCATCCGACAGTCTTTCAGTCCAAGCCGCTGGTCAGAGGAACAGAGCGAGCGAGGTGAAGACGAGACCGACCAGGAGGAGGACAAGGCCCTGGGGTTGTTTCCGCTCCTCATTGCGGACGAGCGCGCCGAAGGCGGCCAACCCGGCGAGAGGGTAAGGGATCGCGACCATCAGGGCCAGGCCGAGGCGGCTCCGGACGAGCAGGAAGCACACGAGCCAGGGCACCGAGACCGCCGTCGCCGCTGCAGTGAGTGGCAGTCCGTCGAGCCGACGCATCCGCTCGCGCCACGGTCCGGCCGGGCGTGGTGCCCGGGGTGGCTTTCCGCTGCCGTGGGCGAACCACAGCACGAACAGGGCGATGCCCGCGTTGATGCCGATCGCGGTCCACAGGGAGGCCGGGGAGTCGGCCTCGCCGGGCAGTTTGGGGGCAACCCGGCCGGCCGGGTCCATCCGGACCGTGACGTGGTCGCCGGGGCTGAAGCGCCGGTTGTCCGGCTCCAGGTCCCCACCGGGGACGCTCGCGCCGTCGGAGGAGAGGTCGTACGTCCGCTTTGTGCCACGGATCGACTTGTCGATGTGTTCGGCGACGACCACGGCATCGACGTTCCGGCCAGAGGCCAGCACGTGGTTGTCCCAGGCGTCGGTACCCGCGCCGGTGGCGATGAGGATGGCGAAGAAGACGAGGGCCAGCCCGCCGCCGACGTCCTCGTAGCCGGGGCCGTTCCCCGGCCCGCCGAGCTTCGCGAGCCCGACGCCCGCCGCGATCATGTACAGCGCACCCAGCCCGAAGGCCAGGGATGTGCCGACGTATACGAACGTGAGGACGACACCGGCGGACAGGCATGTCAGGGCGACGGCCAGGACGGCGCCACGACGCAGCCAGTGCGGCTTGCTTCCCGTCCTGGGGGCGGACTGGTGGATCGTCACCCGAAGGCCTTTCGGATGTTGTCCCGCCGCTCGGGCGGCAGGGCGTCAGGCGCCTCGGAGAGTGGTGGGTAGAAGGAGATCCTGTTGATGGCGGCACCCACCAGGACCGACCAGCCGTCCCAGTAGTCCAGGTGCTGGGTGGTGAAGACGACGGCGAGCACGTGGGGGCTCCACGGATGCGGGAAGAGGGCCTCCAGCTGGCGGACGGTGGCGACGCCCGATCCCGGCAGGCCGTAGACCGCCCCGGACACGGGAACGGCCAGGTCGCGGACGGTCACGGCGGCACGGCCGAGCGGGAAATCGAGGACGTCGACGTCGGCATCCGGCCAGGCGGTCGCAAGCTCCCGGGCGACGCGCTGGGCATAGCTGCCCGGGGCGCCCAGCTCCTGCTCGCGCAGGAACAGGCTGAACATCCCCTGGACGATCTCGCCTTCCTCGGTCTGCACCAGGCAGTTGGAGACGTGGACCACGCCTTCGCGCAGCTGCGCCTGGAGAGCGAGCTCGGCGGAGATGGCGATGCCGAGCTTCTGCTCCGGACCGGCCTCGGTAAGCGCTTCGAGTCCGTCCACGATCCGGCTCATGCGGTCGCCCGGGTCCTCGGACAGGTCGATGCTGGTGAACCCTTCGGGCAGGGAGAGCCAGAACGACGGGGTGGTCGTGTCAGTCATGGCCCACTCCCCACACACCGGTGACGATCGCACTGCCGCCGCCGAGCAGCGCGGGAAGGATCCGGCCCTTGCCGCTGCCGCCGATGGCCCCTCCGGCACCGTTGAGCGCGGTGCCGCCGCCCGTCGTGTAGTTGATCGCGGCACCAAGCCCCGGGCTCGGGTCGTCCGTGGTGAGGCCTATGGCGGTGGGGGCCGTCAGCGCGAGCCCGCTGGCCGCCTGCACGCCGTCGGAGACGTTCATCGCGGCGGCCTTGGAGAGCCCGAGCTTCATGGCGGGCTTCTCGATCGCGGTGGTGAAGATCGGACTGGCCGGATCCATCGCTCTGGCGGCGGTGCGGACCTCCTTGGCCGTCGCGCTCACGGCCTTGACCCCGCCTTCGGCAGCGCGGGCACCCCTGAACGCGGTGATCCCGCCCTTGAAGAGGGCTCCTCCGGGGAGCGCCCCGAGGAGGTCACCGGCCAGGGTGAGGTCGTTGCCGAGGTTCTTCATGCTGGTCGGCACCAGGCCGCTGACACCGTACTGCCCCGCATGCCAGCCGGCGGCCGCCACGCTCAGCAGGATCGCCGGCAGCGCGAAGGCCGGGAAGAAGATCGCCGCGACGCCGCAGATGCCGGCCGCCACCGTCAGCAGGTCCGCGCCGTGGTTCTTGAACCAGTCGCCGATCTTGCTGAGCATGCCCGGCTCCGGCGGGGCCTTGCTGTCGGCGGCCTTGCGGATGGCCTCGGCCGTCTTCCGGGCGTCGGACTTGTGGGTCCCGGCGAGCTCGTGGGCCTGCTTCTGGAGGCCGGCCAGCTCGTTCGAGGCACTGGTGAGCAGGTTGGCGGCCGAGTCCAGGTGGCTCTTCGCCGTGTTGTAGCGCTGTTCGGCGGCGGCGAGGCTCGCGTCGTCGGCGTAGTAGCGGCCGGCCAGCTGGAGGTCGGGGGCGGCGGCCGCGGCGCTGTGGGCGCGGTCGGCCTCCTCCTTCTTCTTCTTGGCGGCGACCGCGGAGGCGGCCAACTCGGCGGCCTTGGGCTGGTGTTCGGTGAGCGCCTTGTACCAGACGTCGAGCGCCGTGTAGGCGGCGGTGATCGACTCGGAGGCGTCCTGGAGGTAGCCGGGCAGCTTGCCGAACTGCTTGGCGAACTGCTTGGCCGCCTCGCCCGTCCACTGGCCCTGGTTGTCGGAGATCTGGGAGAGCGTGGTGTGCACGCCGCTCAGGTGCTGGCCCACCCGGCGCAGGCTGTTGCTGAGCGCGGTGACGGCGGCGGAGTCGCCGGGGGTGGGGTTGAAGCCGAGGCCGGACCAGTCGGGCGCCGCCGGCGCGGGGGCGCTCACGACTGCCCCGCCGGGGCGAGGACCTTGACGATGCTCTGCTCGGTGCCGTCGTAGTTCTTCTGCACCTGCTCCAGGCCCTCGTCCAGGGCCTTGACACACTCGCGGACCTTCTTCAGACCGAACTGCCACTTGTCCTTGAAGTGCCCGCAGGCCTCGTCCAGGAAGTCGTAGCCGGTGCCGGCGTGGCCGGCCGCTTCGAAGGCCTTGAGCCCCTGGTCGAGTTCGTCGCCACAGGCCTTGAGGTCCTGGGCCAACTTGGCGAGGAATTCGGTACTGACTTTGAAGTCGGACACTTTCGCCCCCCGATGCGTCGATTGTCGGACCGGGCGAGCATAGTCCCAGCCGGCGCTCCGGCGATCGCCGCTGCCGGGAGAGGGCGCGGTCGTCACGGGACTTTTACGGGCCGTCGACGCCTCCTTGACGCCGGCGGCCCAACCCTGGGGTGTGCGCGGGCGATCGGGCCTCAGCGGTGCCAGAAGCCGCGCTTCTTCGGGGTGACGAGCTGCACCACGGCCGTGACGAACAGTTCGGCGACGGGTGAAGGACCCGGGCCGTGGTTGAGGTGGCTCTCGGCGGTCCACTCGCCGAGGACGGTGCCGGGGCTGCCGTCGAAGGGGCTGAACGCGTGTTCCAGGGTCACGTAGCGGACGGTCCTGGCGCCCTGGGGCTGGACGGCGGCGACGAAGTGGGCCTCGGTGGCGCCGGCCGGGGTGGGCAGGGTGACCAGCAGCATGTGGTGGCCGTCGACCGACAGGTGACGGCAGTCGAGGCCGTGGCTGGGCAGGCGGTCCTCGGGCGGCAGGGTGCCGCCGAGGTCGTCCCAGATCTGGGTGACGACGGGCAGCAGACTGCCGCCGTCCGGGGTCGGGGTGGCCACGCGCGGGCCGAACTCCAGCACCTGGCGGGCGAGCTCGCGGTGGACGAAGCGGTAGTGGTGGGGCCGGGGGTCCGTCATGGGGGACACCGTAGCGAAGCCGTCGGGGCGGGAAGTCGGTGTGTCCGACTTCCCGCCCCGACAGGCGAGTTGACCAGCGAGATCAGAATTGACGCATCGTCAGGAATGGCCGCCCTTGAGGTTGAGCACGACCACCCCGACGATCACCAGCGCTATCCCCAGCCACTGGAGCCGCCCGAGCGACTCGCCGAAGGCGACCACGCCGATCCCGGCGACCGCCGCGGTGCCGGCCCCGGACCAGACCGCGTAGGCGACGGAGACCGGTATGTGCTTGAGCGCGCGGCCGAGCAGCAGGAAGGAGAGCACGTAGCCGAGGCCGACGCCGAGGCTCGGCCAGAGCCGGGTGAACCCCTCGGTGAGCTTGAGGCAACTGGTGGCGCAGACCTCGCTGACGATGGCAAGGGCGAGCAGGAGATAGGGCATGTCAGGGTCGAACCGCGCCCGCGCCGGCGAGCTTCCCGAGCAGGGCGAGATCGGCCTGCTCCAGGCTGGCGAGCAGGGTGATCCGCTCGCCCTGCGGCATCGGTACCGCGGTGGACGGCACGGCGAGCACGGCGCAGCCTGCCGCGGTGGCGGAGGCGACCCCGGTCGGGGTGTCCTCGACGGCGAGGCAGGCGGCCGGGTCCAGGCCGAGCCGCTCGGCGGCGGCGAGGTACGGGTCGGGCGCGGGCTTGGTGCGCTCGGTGTCCTCGGCGGCCAGGGTGACGGCGAACCAGTCCCGGCCGATGGCGGACAGCACCAGGTCCACCACCAGGCGCGGGGAGGCGGAGACCAGCGCGGTGGGCACCCGGGCGTCGCGCAGCGAGGCGAGCAGGGCGAGCGCACCGGGACGTGGCACCGTCTCGGCGGCGACCTTGCCGGCGAAGGACTCGCCCAGCCTGGCGGCGAGTTCGGCCTCGCTGAGGGCGGTGCCGCTGACCTTGTGCAGGTGGGCGGCGGTGTGCTCGACGGCCTGGCCGAGCACCTCGGGGGCGTCCAGGTCGGTGAGCGGGCGGTGCAGCTCCTCGGCGAGTTCGGCGGCGGTCTGCCACCACAGCTGCTCGGTGTCGACCAGGGTGCCGTCCATGTCGAACAGGACGGCGGCAGGGAGTGCGGGCCCGGAGTCGGACAGGGCGCTGTCGGGCATGGCGGTGTCAGGCATGGCGGTACCTTCGGTGGTTCTTCGGTCGGAGCGGGGAGGTGTGAGGCTCTCAGACGGCGCGGCGGTCGACCAGTACCGGACGCTCCGGCAGGGTGAGTGCGGCCCGCGCGCCGGCCGGCAGCGCGGCGGCGGCCTCGGTCGGCAGGTCGACCTTGACCTCGGTGCCGTCGTCCAGGCGGGCGGTGAGCCGGGTGACGGCGCCCAGGAAGGAGGCGGTGACCACCAGTGCGGGGCCGTTCTCGTCCGGGGTCAGGGTGACGTTCTCCGGGCGGACCAGCACCTGGAGCTCGCCGTCGGCCGGGATCGCGCCGTCCACCGCGTGCCGGCGGCCGAGCACCTCGACGCCGTCCGAGGTGCGGGTGCACGGGATGCGGCTCATGGTGCCGACGAACTCGGCGACGAAGGCGGTGGCCGGCCGGCCGTACAGCTCGGACGGGACGGCGCACTGCTCCAGCCTTCCGGCGCGCAGCACCGCGACCCGGTCGGCCATCGACAGCGCCTCCTCCTGGTCGTGGGTGACGAACAGGGTGGTGATGCCCAGCTCCTGCTGGAGGCGGCGGATCTCCTCGCGCAGCTGGAGGCGGACCTTGGCGTCCAGCGCGGACAGCGGCTCGTCCAGCAGCAGGACACGCGGCTGGAGGGCGAGCGCGCGGGCGAGCGCGATGCGCTGCTGCTGGCCGCCGGACATCTGGTGCGGGTAGTGCTCGGCGCGGTGCGGCAGGCCGACCAGCTCCAGCAGCTCCTGGGCCCGCTTGCGGCGCTCGGCCTTGCCGGTGCCGCGCATCCGCAGCCCGAAGGCGACGTTGTCCAGCGCGGTCAGGTGCGGGAAGAGGCTGTAGGACTGGAACACCATGCCCGCGTCGCGCTTGTGCGCGGGGATCGCGGTGATGTCCCGGCCGTCGACCAGCACCTCGCCGGAGTCGTGCTGCTCGAAGCCGGCCAGGATGCGCAGCGCGGTGGTCTTGCCGCAGCCGGACGGGCCGAGCAGGGCGAGCAGCTCGCCCGGGTGGACGGTCAGGTCCAGGCCGTCGAGCGCGGTGGTGGCGCCGAACGTGCGGCGCAGGGAGCGGAACTCGACGGTGGCACTGCCGGGGGAGAGCGAGATGCCGTTGGCGATGGCGGTGGGCGTGGTCATGACTGGTGACTCCGGGGGGTTCAGGAGGCGGCGGTCTTGGCGCGGCGCTCGCGCCCGGCGGTGGCCAGCAGGAGCAGCAGCAGCCAGGTGAGCAGCAGGCTCAGGATGGAGACCGCGACCGACATGTGGGCCTGGCTGTTGCCGACCGAGTAGATCCAGACCGGGAAGGGCTGGAAGCCGAGGATCGAGGCGGAGGTGAACTCGCCGAGCACCAGGGCCAGGGTGAGGAAGGAGGCGTTCAGCAGGGCCCCGCGCAGGTTGGGCAGGACGACGGTGAACACCGCGCGCGGCCAGCTCGCGCCGCAGTTGCGGGCGGCCTCGACCAGGGTGCGCACGTCCATCGAGCGCAGGCCGGCGTCCAGGGCGCGGTAGGCGAGCGGCAGGGCCATCAGCACGTAGGCGATGACCAGCACCAGCGGGAAGTCGGGGTCCTGGATGAACACGAAGGTCTGGAAGAACGGGGTGTCCATCAGGTAGTCCGGGCCCCAGCGGAGCACCCCGATGAGGCCGGCGGTCAGGGCGACCGGCGGGACGACCAGCGGCAGGGTGCAGAGCACGTCGATGACCGGGCGCAGCTTCGGCGCGCCGAGTCGGACGGCGATCAGCGCCGGGACGAGCAGGAGCAGCAGCACCACGACGGTGACGACGGCGAGGCCGAGGGTCAGCCAGAGGCTGTCCAGGAAGCCCGGGGCGGAGAGCAGTCCGGTGTAGGCCTCGAAGGAGATGCCCTTGGGGTCGTCGACCGAGAACCAGAAGGAGGCCGCGAGCGGGACGACGAAGTAGACACCGGCGAGCAGCAGCACGGCGCCGCGCCACCAGCGCACGGTGCGTCGGCCGGGGCGGGCGGGGGTGGTCAGCTGAGCCATCGGGCGCTCCGGCGCTGGAGGGGGAGGTACACGGCCATCACCAGGACGGCCACGATGATCATGTTGAGGCTGAGGGCGAGGGCGAGGTTGCCCTGGCCGACCAGCACGTTGCCGGAGAGCGCGTCCGCGATCGAGCGGCTGACCAGCGGGACGGTCGCGCCGACCATGGCGGCGGCCGTCGCGTAGGCGGCGAAGGCGCTGCCGAAGAGCAGCACGAAGCCGCCGAGCAGGGAGGGCAGCAGGATCGGCAGGGCGACGTGGCGCCAGTACTGGACGGTGGTGGCGCGGTTGTTCTGGGCCGCCTCGCGCCACTGGGTCCGCAGGCCGTCCAGGGCCGGGGTGATGGTGAGCACCATCAGCGGGATGAGGAAGTACAGGTACACGATGGTCAGACCGGTGAAGGAGTACAGCGACCAGCCGTGGTCGGTGAGGTGCAGCAGCTTGGTGATCTCGCCGGCGTTGCCGAGGGTGGCGACGAACGCGAAGGCGAGCGGCAGGCCGCCGAAGTTGGCGAGCACGCCGGAGGCGGTGAGCACCGCCTGGCGCAGCCAGCCGTGCCGGGAGGTGACGACGGCCTGGGCGAGCGGCAGGCCGAGCACGGTGGCGAGCAGCGCGGTCAGCGCGGAGAGCTTGAGGCTGCTCAGCATGGCCGTCTGGTAGCCGCCCTGGACGGAGGCCGTCAGGTTGTCGAAGGTGAACTGCCCGGCGCCGGTCTCCGCGTCGCTGGAGGTGGTGAACGCGCCGATCACGATGGCGACGGTGGGCAGTCCGAAGCCGATCAGGAAGAACAGCAGCAGCGGCACGGTGGCCAGCCAGGACGCGCCGCCGAGGCGGGCGAGCGGCCGGCGCCGCGGAGTGGGAGCGGGGGAGGTCGTGGCGGTGGCGGACGCCCCCGCGCCGCCACCGGGGGAGGTGGCGGCGGGGGTGGTCGGCACCGGGGTGGGAGCCGTGGTCATGAGTGCCTTTTCTCAGCCCGAAGTACGGTGCGCGGCGCGGGTGTCAGCCCGCGATGGCCTTGGTCCAGTTCTCGGTGACGACCTTCTTGGCCGCGTTGATCTGGTCGACGGTCGGGAAGGTGGTGAACGGCTTCTCGACGATCGGCAGCTTGGCGGCCGCGGCGGTGTCCAGGCTGCCGTCCTTCTTCAGGGCCTCGAAGGTGGCCGGAGTGGCGTAGCCGCCGAGGAAGAGGTTCTGGCCCTCGGCGCTGAACAGGTACTCCTGCCACAGGCGGGCGGCCGCCGGGTGCGGGGCCCACTTGTTGACGCCCTGGTTGTAGAACTGGGCGTAGGAGCCGTCGGACGGGATGGAGACCTGCCAGTCGATGCCCTTGTCCTTGAACTCGTCGGTGTAACCGGCGTTCAGGTAGGACCAGTCGATCGAGATCGGGGTCTCGCCCTTCTCGATGGTGGCCGGGGTCGACTCGACCGGGTTGAAGTTGCCGGACTGCTTCAGCTTGCCGAAGAAGTCGATGCCGGGCTGGATGTTGTCCAGCGAGCCGCCGTTGGCGAGCGCGGCCGCGTAGACGCCGCCGAAGGCGGAGCCGGACTTGGTCGGGTTGCCGTTGAGGGCGACCTGGCCCTTGTACTCCGGCTTGAGCAGGTCGGCGAAGGTCTTCGGGCAGTTGGCGATCTTCTTGGCGTCGCAGCCGATCGAGACGTAGCCGCCGTAGTCGTTGACGGCGGCGCCGTTCGCGTCCTTCATGGTGTCCGGCACCTTGTCGAAGGTGGCCACCTTGTAGGGGGCGAGGATGCCGTCCTTGACCGCCTGGAGGGCGAAGGCGCTGCCCAGGTCGACCACGTCGGGGGCGCGGTCCTGGCCCTTGCGGGAGTTGATCGCGTTGATCTCGTCCTGGCTGGCGCCGTCCGGGTTCTCCTCCTCGACCTCGATGCCGTACTTGGCCTTGAAGCTGTCGATGATCTTGCCGTAGTTCGCCCAGTCCCGGGGCAGCGTGATGACGTGCAGCTTGCCCTCCTTCTTGGCGGCGGCGACCAGACCGTCCATGCCGCCGAAGTCGGCGGCGGAGGTGGCCGTCTTGGCGTCCTTGGCGCCGCCCGTGGCGGTGTCGCCGGACTTGCTGCTCGAACCGGCGGAGCCGCAGGCGGTGAGGGAGAGCGCGGCGGCGGTCAGTACGGCCGCGAAGGCGGCGGCGCGGGCGCGGTGCACGGTCACGGGGAAGTCTCCTGTTAAGGGGGCGTACTGCGAGGGGCGTTCGCGGGGGGTTCCGCGGGCTTGGGTCTCGCGAAGGGCGGCGGACCGGCCGGGTGAGCGATCGATCGACGTCGTCCGAGTTGACTAGCCAACTTCGCTGACGGCAGTAAGTACGCCGGAGCCCGGTGACGGGAAGGTGAACGGACGGCCCAGAACCGGGGTCGGCTGCGGGAACGGTGGAATCCGGCCATCGGAGCGTGAACCGTTCGGTGCGATGCTTCGAAGGCGCAGCGGGATAAGGTCGGGCTGTCCGCGCCGGTACGGCTGCGCAGGACACCCCCAGGAGGGACATTGACTGACGTGGCAACTGAGCCCCAGCGCCCCGAGGCCGTGGGGCGCCCGGCAGCCGGGGACCACCCTGGCGAGCGCTCCGGCGCGCTGTACCGGAAGGTGGCCGCCGACCTGCGCGAGGCGATCACCACCGGCGCGTACGGCGAGGCCGGCCGGCTGCCCGCCGAGGGCGCGCTGGCCGAGCAGTACGGCGTCTCCCGTGGCACCGTCCGCCAGGCGCTCGCCGTGCTGCGCTCCGACGGACTGGTCACCTCCCGCCGCGGCACCCGCCGGGTGGTCCTCGGCGGCGCCCGGGTGCAGAGCTTCTCCGAACTGCTCAGCTTCACGCACTGGGCGTACTCGATGGGCGAGGAGCCCGGCGGCATCCTGGACTCGCTGGTGCGCCGCCCGGCCGACGCCGCCGAGCGCGAGCAGCTGCGGCTGGAACCCGGCGCCGAGGTGTACGTGACGGTCCGGCTGCGGACGCTGTCCGGGACGCCGGTGATGGTCGAGCGCACCGTCTACCCGCCGCGGGTCGGCGAGATCGTCGCCGAGCTGCCGCCGGACGTGGTCTCGCACACCGAAGTGCTGCGCGAGCACGGCATCCTGTTCACCGACGCCGACCACACCATCGACATCGTCGCGGCCAACGCCGAGGACGCCCGGCTGCTCGGCTGCCGTCGGGGCGGTCCGCTGCTGCGCGAGCGGCGGCGCACGACCGACCCGACGGGCACGCCGGTGGAGTGGTCCCAGGACCGCTACCTGCCCGGGACGGTGGCGTTCAGCGTGCACAACTCCCTGGCCACCTCGGCGCTTTCGCGGCACGCCCGGGAGCTGGACTGAGCCCGCCCCCGGGAGTCCTCACCGCATGAGCGCGGCGAGCAGCGGGCGGTAGTGCTCGAAGCCCGGCGTCGGGGCGCCGGCCACCTTCGCCTGCTCGTCCCAGCGCCGCACCGCCACCGCGTCCTGGGCGCCCGGGAGTTCGGCGAAGGCGGCGGCCTGGTGCTCGTCCATCGGGCCGCCCTGGACGCTCAGCGTGTACTCCGAGGCCGCGGAGAGCCGCTCCCGGTACCCGGGCTCGACCGCGCACAGGTAGCGCTTGGCGGCCACGTGCAGCCGGACCGGCTCGGTGACCTCCGGGCCGAACCAGCGGGCCAGCCAGTCGGCGCCCGTGTGGCTGTGGCGGTTGTCCTGGCCCTCCATCAGATCCCGTCCGTGCCGGGTGCCCCGGCCGTGCTCGTCGAAGAAGTGGCCGGCGTCGTGCAGCAGAGCGGCGGCGACCAGGTGCTCCGGCGCCCCGGCGGCCTCGGCGGCAGCGGCGGCCTGGAGCATGTGCTCGGCCATGGTGACCTCCTCGCCCAGGTACTCCCCGGCGCCCTCGCCCGCGAACAGGGCGGCGATCGTGTCCAGCGCGGCGGCGCGGCGGTGCAGCACGGCGAGGGTGCTGTGCAGTCCGTCGAGGTCGGCGTAACAGCCCTGGAGGTGCCGGTGGCCGTCCTGCCGGAACGCCGTCCGGGCGTGCAGCAGGCGGGTGTTGTCGAAGATCAGGCAGTCGCCGGGGCCGAGGCGGAAGGTGAGCCGGAGCTCGGGGCGCAGGGTGATCGCGGCGAACCGGCGGTAGGCGGCGTAGAAGGCGTCCAGGTCGTTCGGCCCGTTCCCGCGCAGGGTGCCGATCGAGCGGTTGTTGAACCTGACCTCCCGGATCCTTCCGCGCGGGTCCACGTCGATCAGCGGGCGGTCGGCACGCAGCTCGGTGTGACGGTCGCGGAAGACGAACGGGACGGGCGTGCGGGTCAGGACCTCGAACTCGGCCGGCGCCTCCTCCCGGAGGACCGCCGCGGCCATGAACCCGTCCACCAGCCCGGAGTCGCCGCCGGTCGCCGAGTTCTCCAGGCAGTGCAGCAGCTGGAGGGTCGGCACCGGGTCCCGGTACGGGTTGTCGGTGTGCGGGGCGATGGCGACGCTGGTGAAGGCGAGGTTGTTCGGGTCCGGTTCGACCCGGACGTCGAACAGCTCCCCGTAGTTGGTGACCCGCACGTACCCGAAGCTCTCGGCGACCCGCAGCACCTGCCGCTCCACGGCCGGCACCCCGCGCAGCACGGCGAAGCCGTTGCGCCGTACGGCGGCCAGCACCGCGGCCTGCTCGGCCGGGTCGGTCAGGTACGCCTCCCAGTCCGCTTCCGGGATGCCGGGGGCGAAGTCCGCCGCCGTCCAGAGCCGCTTGCCGTGCTCGGTCCGTCCGTCGCCCTCGTCCGCCCGGCCGAGCCACTCCAGCGGGTAACGGGAGCGGTGCCCGTCCGACCAGAGCACCTCCAGGTGTCCGTCGGCCTCCTCGCTCCGGGCGACCGCCAGGTCCTGCGGCAGGTCGTCGATCTGGAACAGCTTCTGCCCGTTGCGCGGGTCCCGGCACTCGGCGCACGGGCAGTTGTCGCGCAGCCAGTACGGCGGCAGCTCGGTCATCGGTCTTCTCCTCGGCGGCACTACGGCTGTCGTATCGGCTGAAGTTGTATAGCCAACTTCACGTCCCGGTCGGGAGCCTGCCTGCCCCCGGTGAGTTCCACGTGCCGGGCAGGTGAACGCTGCGGGAACTGTGCCGGCGGGCGGTCGCGGTGGACGGCTCCGGCAGGCTGTTCGAGTGAGGGGCGCGGGGCACGGGGCGTTTCGGGGTGGGGAGACGGCACGGCTGCGGCACTGTCGGAGGAATTCCTCCTGCTTCGAGAGGCGATCGGCCATGGCCCATTCCTCCTCCAATCCGCCCGGCGCGGGGCAGACCGGGCTGCGGCGCGAGGTCGGCGTCATCGGGCTGCTCTGGGCCTCGGTCGGAGCGATCATCGGCTCCGGCTGGCTGTTCGGGGCGCAGAAGGCGGCGGTGGCGGCCGGGCCGTCGGCGCTGCTGTCCTGGGGCATCGGGGCGGTGGCGATCATCCTGCTGGCGCTGGTGCACGCCGAGCTGGGCGGGCTGTTCCCGGTGGCGGGCGGTACGGCCCGCTACCCGCACTACGCCTTCGGCGGGTTCGCCGGGATGTCCTTCGGCTGGTTCACCTGGCTCCAGGCCGCGACCATCGCGCCGATCGAGGTGCAGGCGATGATCAACTACGCCCAGCACTGGAGCTGGGCGGACGGCCTGCTGAACAAGAACCTGACACTGACCGGCTGGGGGTTCGTCGTCGCGGCCGTCCTGCTGGGAGTCTTCGTCGCGGTCAACTTCCTCGGCGTGCGGCTGCTCGCCCACACCAACAGCGCGGCCACCGTGTGGAAGGTCGCCATCCCGGTGCTGACCATCTTCGCGCTCGGATTCACCGAGTTCCACGGCTCCAACTTCGGCGTGCACGGTTTCGCGCCGGACGGCGCCAAGGGCGTGCTCACCGCGATCAGCAGCAGCGGGGTGATCTTCGCACTGCTCGGCTTCGAGCAGGCCATCCAGTGGGCGGGGGAGAGCCGCAACCCGCGCCGGGACATCCCGCGCGCCGTGCTCGGCTCGGTGGTGGTCGGCACGATCGTCTACGTGATGCTCCAGGTGGTGTTCATCGGCGCGCTGCCGCCGGAGACCTTCGCCCAGGGCTGGAGCACGCTCGACTACCCCGGGATCAGCGGGCCGTTCGCCGGCCTGGCGACCCTGATCGGCCTGGGCTGGCTGGCCACCGTGCTGTTCATCGACGCGGTCGTCTCGCCGGCCGGCACCGGGCTGGTCTACATCACCTCCAGCTCCCGGGTCACCTACGGCCTGAGCCGCAACGGCTACGCGCCGCAGGTGCTGCAGTCCACCGACAGGCGCGCGGTGCCCTGGCTCGGCCTGCTCATCGCCTGGGTGGCCGGGGTGATCTGCTTCCTGCCCTTCCCGAGCTGGCAGCGGCTGGTCGGGTTCATCACCTCGGCGGTGGTGCTGATGTACGCGGGCGCCCCGCTGGCCTTCGGGGTGCTGCGCAAGCGGCTGCCCGCGATGGAGCGCTCGTACCACCTGCCCGGCGGCTCAGTGGTCTCGCCGCTGGCCTTCGTGGTGGCCAGCCTGGTCATCTACTGGTCCGGCTGGGACACCCTGTGGCGACTGGGCCTGGCGATCGTGATCGGCTACCTGCTGCTCGGCGGGTACTCCTGGTACGCGCGCTCGAAGGGGATGCCGAACGCGCCCCGGATGGACTTCCGGGCCGGGCAGTGGCTGCCGGTCTACCTGGTCGGCATGGGCCTGATCTCCTGGCAGGGCACCTTCGGCGCGGGCTCGCGGGGGAACCTGCCGCTGTGGTGGGACATCGCCGTCGTGGTGGCGTTCTCGCTGGTCGTCTACTACTGGGCGCTGGCGATCGCGCTGCCGGTCGAGGACATCGAGCGGAACATCCGCGGCGTCGAGGTGGTGGACGTCAACGGGCACTGAGCCGGCTGCGGTGTGCGGAGCCGGCCGTGGTGCGCGGAGCCGGCCGTGGTGCGCGGACAGGGCTGCGGCCCCGGAGGACGTCCTCCGGGGCCGCAGCCCGTCACGTACCCGCTCAGGCCTGGACGGTCGCGCTCCAGGCGGCCTCGGCGGCGGCCAGGGCGGGGGCCGGGTCGGCCGAGGTGGCGGCGGCGAGGCCGGTGAGGCAGGCGCGGACGGTGTCCAGCGCGGCCGCCTGCCCGTAGTGGTTGACCCGCAGCATCGAGCCGGCCAGGGCGCCGCCGCCCGGCTGGACCGGCAGGGCCGGGTCGAGGCGGGCGGCGAGGGCGGTCGCGTCGACGCCGTCCGGAGTGCGCAGGGTGGTGGCGACCGGGGCCGCGTGGGCGTCCTCGACGACGTACGGGGCCAGGGTGCCGAGTGCGCGGACGCCGGCCCGGGTGGCGGCGGAGGCGGCGCGGTGGCGGGCGATCACCGCGGGCAGGCCGTCGGCGGCGATCCGGTCCAGGCAGGCGCCGAGTGCGAGCATCTCCAGCTGGGCCGGGGCGTGCGGCAGGACGGCGCGGCCGGCGTCGGTCCAGCGCTCCTTCCAGTCGAGCAGCGAGAGGTAGGAGCGGCGCGGGGCGGCCGGGTTGGCGGCGATCCGCTCCCAGGCCCGTTCGGAGACGGACACGGCGGAGACCCCGGCCGGACCGCCCATCGCCTTCTGGCCGCCGATGACGCACAGGTCGACGCCCCACTCGTCGGTGAGCAGCGGCTCGGCGGCGACGGAGGCGACCGCGTCGAGCATCAGCAGCGCGCCGTGCTCGCGGACCACGGCCCCGATCCCGGCGACCGGGTTGGTGTTGCCGGTGGCGGCCTCGGCGTGCACCAGGGAGACGAAGTCGATCTCCGGGTCGGCGGCCAGGGCCTCGGCGACCTGCTCGGCGCTCACTGCGCTGTCGAAGGGCGCGGCCAGGTCGACGACCTTCGTCCCGCAGGAGCGCAGCCAGTTGCCGAAGGTCTGCCCGTACGGGCCGGTGACGACGTTGAGGGCGGTCGAGCCGGGGTGCGCGGCGCCGCGGATCGCGGCCTCCAGGGGGAGGAGCGCCTCGCCCTGGGTGACGATCACGTCGGCCTCGGTGTGCAGCAGCGCGGCCACCTGGTCCTCGATCGCCGCGAACTCGGCGGCGCTGAGCGGGGGCAGGTCGAGGAAGGGACTCACGTCTTTATCGCCTTTCACGGGGGTGGGGTGCCGGAAACGAGTCTGCCGCATCGTGACTGCTTACACGGAACCCGCCCGTCGGTAGAGTGCGGCCATGAACGATGGCGCGGTGCTGCACGTGCGGGGTCGGGTGCTGGCCGGTCCGCAGGACGTCCGGGACGAACTCTGGGTGGTGGACGGCCGGGTGAGCTTCACCCGCCCGCCGACCGCCGGGGACGTGCGGACGGTGACCGGCTGGGTGCTGCCCGGCCTGGTGGACGCGCACTGCCACGTGGGCCTGGACGCGCACGGCGCGGTGGACGCCGAGACCAGCGAGAAGCAGGCGCTCACCGACCGGGATGCCGGCACCCTGCTGATCCGCGACGCCGGCTCGGCCGCCGACACCCGGTGGATCGACGAGCGCGAGGACCTGCCCCGGATCATCCGTGCCGGGCGGCACATCGCCCGCACCCGCCGCTACATCCGCAACTACGCGCACGAGATCGAGCCCGGCGACCTGGCCGCCTACGTCCGGGCCGAGGCCCGGCGCGGGGACGGCTGGGTGAAGCTGGTCGGCGACTGGATCGACCGCGAGCGCGGCGACCTCGCCGCCTGCTGGCCCGGCGACGCACTGACCGAGGCGATCGCGGCGGCGCACGAGGAGGGTGCCCGGGTCACCGCGCACTGCTTCTCCGCCGAGTCGCTGCCGGACCTGCTGGCGGCCGGGATCGACTGCGTCGAGCACGCCACCGGGCTGACCGAGGAGCTGATCCCGGTCTTCGCCGAGCGCGGGGTGGCGATCGTGCCGACCCTGGTCAACATCGGCACCTTCCCGGACCTCGCGGCCGGCGGCGAGGCCAAGTTCCCGGCGTGGGCGGCGCACATGCGGCGGCTGCACGAGCGCCGGTACGACACCGTGGGGGCCGCGCACGACGCCGGCATCCCCGTGTTCGTCGGTACGGACGCGGGCGGCTCGCTGGCGCACGGGCTGGTCGCGGACGAGGTGGCGGAGCTGGTCAAGGCGGGGCTGAGCCCGGCCGAGGCGCTGTCGGCGGCGAGCTGGGGAGCGCGCGAGTGGCTGGGACGGCCGGGGCTGGAGGAAGGCGCGCCGGCGGACTTCGTGGTGTACGCCCAGGACCCGCGGGCGGACGTCCGGGTGCTCGCGGACCCGCGGCTGGTGGTGCTGCGGGGGCGGCCGGTCGGGTAGTCGCGCCGGGGTCGGGGGCGGGGCGGTCGGGCGGGCGCCGCGTCGTGTGGCTTCGTGGCTTCGGGGGTGGCCGGGACTGCCCTGGGGACTGCCCTGGGGCGGGCCTCGGGAGGGGTCTCCCGATCCCATGATCATCCGCTGAACGTCCTGTCGGTGTAGGCCGATAGGGTGGCGACCATGGCACCGCGTCCACTGAACGAGATCGTCGAGCCCGGCTGGGCCACCGCCCTGGAACCCGTCGCCGGACGGGTCGCCGCGATGGGCGACTTCCTGCGCGCCGAACTGGCCGCAGGCCGTACCTACCTGCCCTCCGGTCCGAACGTGCTGAGGGCCTTCCAGCAGCCCTTCGCGGACGTGCGGGTGCTGATCGTCGGGCAGGACCCGTACCCGACCCCCGGCCACGCCGTCGGGCTGAGCTTCTCGGTGGCGCCGGAGGTGCGGCCGATCCCGGCGAGCCTGATCAACATCTACCGCGAGTACGGCACCGACCTGGGCCTGCCGCAGCCGTCCAACGGGGACCTCACCCCGTGGACGCAGCAGGGTGTGCTGCTGCTCAACCGCGTGCTGACCGTCCAGCCGCGCAAGAGCGGCCAGCACCGGGGCAAGGGCTGGGAGGCGGTCACCGAGCAGGCGATCCGCGCGCTGGTGGCGCGCGGCGGCCCGCTGGTGGCGATCCTGTGGGGGAGCGACGCCCGCAACCTGCGCCCGCTGCTGGGCAGCGTCCCGTCGGTCGAGTCGGTCCACCCCAGCCCGATGTCGGCCGACCGCGGCTTCTTCGGTTCGCGGCCGTTCAGCCGGGCCAACGAGCTGCTGGTGCGGCAGGGGGCGCAGCCGGTGGACTGGCGGCTGCCGTAGCAGAGCCGGGTCGACACGGAACGCCAATCTCACTCCAAAGAGTGAAATGACTTTCTGTGTTACTCATGTGACGGATTGTTCGAGAAGACTGGCGGCTCATCGTTTCATCTGTGTGGGGGTATCGCCATGTCTTCTCGCCGAATCGTTTCCGCTGCTGCGGCCACCGCCGCGGTGGCGAGCACGCTGCTCACCGCCGCGCCCGTCCATGCGGCTGAGCCCGCCCCGTCGCCCGGCAAGGCGCGCGCCGTCACCGCCGAACTCGACCTGGACGTCAGTCTGTTGAACAAGGCGGTGGACGTCCCGGTGAACATCGCGCTGAACAAGGTGGAGTCGCAGGCGCAGCGAGGGGGGTCCGCCCAGCCGGAGACCGGGGGAGGTTCCGTCCTGACCGCCAAGGTGGACGGGGTCGACCAGCAGGGCCCGGTCACCCTGGTCAGGGCTGACGTCGGCAAGTCGGTGACCCACGTCGACGCCAAGGGCGCCACCGCCTCCGTCAAGCTGGTCAACGCCGACGTGCACGCCCCCGGCCTGCCCGCCACCGTGCTGCTCGGTCTGGAGGCGATGAGCGCCGAGGCGACCTGCCCGGTGGACGGGCAGCCGACCGCCGACGTGGTCGCGCCGGTCAAGCTCAGCGTGCTCGGCAAGCCCGTCACCGTCGGTCTGTACGGGGCGACCAAGGTGGACGTGCCGCTGATCGGCAACGTCTCGGTGGAGTTCTCCAAGAAGACCGTCACCACGACCACGGCCGCAGCCTCGGCCCTGGAGGTGCAGGTGGAGGTGAACCCGCTCAACCTGAACGTCGCCAAGGTCACCGGGAAGATCACCGTCGCCTCGGTGAGCTGCGAGAAGCCCTCCGCGCCGACGGCCGCCCCGTCCGGCCCGGCCGCCCCGGGCACCGCGCCCGCCGGCGTGCCCGCCGCCCAGCCGGTCGCCGACACCACCACCTCGCGCGCCCCCGCCCCGCAGGCCGCGGTGGAGAAGCCGGAGAAGCTGGCCGCCACCGGCGGCAGCAGCGCCACCGGCCCGCTCGCCGCGGGGGCCGCCGCCCTGGTCGCGGGCGGGGCGGCCGCCCTGTGGGCCACCCGCCGCCGCCGCGCCGCGCACGCCCGTCGTCACTGACCACACCGATGCCGTCACTGACGGCACCCGGAACGGCGGGAGTGCCGCCCCGGCACTCCCGCACCGTGACCGTGGCAATGCGGACGGTTGGTTCACATGCGCGTTACACGAGAGGAACAACCGGGAAACGGCGGCTTGCAACGCTACGCGGGCACCCACCACCCAGCAATGCGAGGGACAAGCCGTGGCAATCAAGGCCGAGTACATCTGGATCGACGGCACCAAGCCGACCGCGAAGCTCCGTTCCAAGACTCGCGTCCTGCCCAACGCCGACAAGATCCCGACCTGGGGCTTCGACGGTTCCTCGACCAGCCAGGCCGAGGGCCACGCCTCGGACCGCGTGCTGGACCCGGTGCGGGTCGTGCCGGACCCGATCCGCGGTGGCGACCACATCCTGGTCCTCTGCGAGGTCCTGGAGACGGACGGCACCCCGCACGTCTCCAACACCCGCGCCCTGCTGCGCGAGGTCGCGGAGAAGTACGCCGCGCAGGAGTCCATCTTCGGCATCGAGCAGGAGTACACCTTCTTCAAGGGCTCCCGCCCGCTCGGCTTCCCGGAGGGCGGCTACCCGGCCCCGCAGGGCGGCTACTACTGCGGCGTCGGCGCCGAGGAGGTCTTCGGCCGCGAGATCGTCGAGCTGCACCTGGACCGCTGCATCGACGCCGGCCTGGCCATCTGCGGCATCAACGCCGAGGTCATGCCCGGCCAGTGGGAGTTCCAGATCGGCCCGGTCGACGCGCTGACCGTCTCGGACGACATGTGGATCGCCCGCTACCTGCTCTACCGCACCGCCGAGGAGTTCGGCATCGACGCCACCCTCGACGCCAAGCCGGCCCGCGGCGACTGGAACGGCGCGGGTGCCCACACCAACTTCTCCACCAAGGCGATGCGCGAGGGCTACGACGCCATCATCACCGCCTGCGAGTCGCTCGGCGCCTCCCAGGAGAAGGTGCTGGAGCACGTCAACCAGTACGGTGACGACATCCAGTCCCGCCTCACCGGCAAGCACGAGACCGCCCCGTGGAACCTCTACAGCTACGGCGTCTCCGACCGTGGTGCCTCCGTGCGCATCCCGTGGCAGGTCGAGGTGGACAAGAAGGGCTACATCGAGGACCGCCGCCCGAACGCCAACGTCGACCCCTACGTCGTCACCCGACTCCTGATCAACACCTGCTGCGAGGCCCTGGAGAAGGCCGGCCAGGTCTGATCCGCCGCCGCATCCGGCACACGCGCGACGCCCGCAGGCCCCCTCGCACCGGGAGGGGGCCTGCGGGCGTCGCGGCACTCCCGGGCCCCTGCCTCGACCTCTGCCCTGACCGGCTGTTGCCCAACGTGGTGACCGGCGGGGAGTCCGCCGAGCAGACGGACGCCCGGTACGCGGACGTCTGCCCGGCCCGGGGCGAACCGCCCGCCCAGGTCCGGGAGAAGGTCCGCTGGATCCGGCCGGCATCGGGCTGCTGCGGGAACCCGATCGTGACCTGCAAATCGCTGGTCAAGGGCCCCCACCGGACCGAGAATTCATGGCATGACCCAGCAGCCCCTGCTCCTCCTCGACGTGGACGGACCGCTCAACCCCTATGCCGCGCCGAAGCGGAGGCCCGAGGGCTACGACACCCACCGTCTGCGCCCCGCCTGGTGGGTGGCGAAGCAGGAGCACCTGGCGGCGGTCCAGGCGCGGCAGGCCACGCGGGCCAAGCACGCCAAGCCGCCCGCTGTCCGGGTCAAGCCGCTGCGGGTCTGGCTGAACCCGTCGCACGGCGAGGAGCTGCTGGCGCTGCCGTACGAACTGGTGTGGGCCACCGGGTGGATGGGCGAGGCGAACACCCACATAGGCCCGCACATCGGCCTGCCCGAACTGCCGTACATCCGCTGGTCCGACCTGTTCGGGGAGGACCCGGACGGGCTGCACTGGAAGACCAGGGACGTGGTCGCCTGGGCCGACGGGCGCCCGTTCGTCTGGGTGGACGACGAACTCGGCCCGCAGGACATCGAGTGGATCGAGGCGAATCACCCGGGACCGGGCCTGGCGCTCTGGGTCGACCCCCGGATCGGACTGCGGGAGCTGCACTTCGCGGCCCTGCGGGAATGGGCGGAGGACGAGTGACGGGCGTGGCCGAGGCGGGAGCGGGTGGAGGACGAGTGACGGGCGAGGCCGAGACGGGAGCAGGCGGACGGGTGGCCGGCACGGTCGAAAGACTGCGGCGCTACCCGGTGAAGGGGCTGCTCGGCGAGGAGCTGGACCGGGCCGAGGTGACCGGCCGGGGCCTGGCCGGTGACCGGGAACGGGCGCTGCTCGACCTGGCCACCGGCCGGGTGGCCAGCGCCAAGCGGCCCCGGCTGTGGTCCGGCCTGCTGGGGTACACGGCCAGGACCACGGCGGATGGCGGCGTGGCGATCACCGGCCCGGACGGACGCGGTACGGACGAGCAGGAGCTGTCCGCGGCGCTCGGCCGCGAGGTCGCGCTGATCGCCGAGCGCCCGCCCGGTGCGACCGTCGAGCGGGCCGTGCCGGAGGAGGTGCTGGCCCGCGGAATCGCGGCCGAAACGGACTTCACCGTCAACGAGTTGGGCCGCGCCGCACCGGAGGGCGGCTTCTTCGACTTCGCGCCGCTGCACCTGATCACCACCGCGACGCTGCGCGCCACCGGAAGTGCGGCCGAGCGCTACCGGCCCAACCTGGTGGTCCGCACCGAGGGCGAGGGGTACGCCGAGAATGCCTGGGTGGGACGGGAGTTGGCGATCGGGCCGACGCTGCGCCTGCGAGTCCTCGCGCCCACCCCGCGCTGCGCCGTCCCCACCCTGCGGCACGGGGCGCTGCCCCGCCGCCCCGAGGCGCTGCGCATCCCGGCCGAGCGGAACCGGGTGGTGCCGCTGGAGGGCATGCCGGCGCTGCCCTGTGCGGGGGTGTACGCCCAGGTGGTGGTACCCGGAGTGATCCGGACCGGGGACCGGCTCACGGTGCACTGAGCGCCGGTCGTTCGCCCGGTCGAGCCTGCTCTTGCACCGAACCGAGCACGGCCTCAAGGGCGTTGAGGAAGCGGTCGGTGGTCGCCTCGTCCCGGACGGCGATCCGCAGCCACTCCTCGCCCAGGCCCGGGAAGGTGTCCCCGCGCCGGACGGCGAAGCCGTGCTCGCGCAGCCGCTGCCGGACGGCCGCCGCGTCCGGTAGCCGCACCAGGACGAAGGAGCTGGCCGGTTCGCCGTACTGCCGCACCGAGGGGAAGGCGGCCAGGCCCCTCGTCAAGTGCTCGCGCCGGAGCACCAGTTCGGCCGCAGCCTGTTCCGCCTCGGCGAGTGCCGCCGGGCCGCTGCACACCTCGGCCGCGGCCAGCGCCGGAGTGGAGACCGGCCAGAGCGGCTGGGCGGCACCGAGGTCGGCGATCAGCGGCGCGGGCCCGAGCACATAGCCGATTCGCAGCCCGGCCAGGCCCCAGGTCTTGGTGAGGCTGCGCAGTACGACGACCCGGCCGGGCAGGTCCCGGACGGCGGCGAGGGACTCCCGCTCGCCCGGGACGGTGTCCATGAACGCCTCGTCCACCACCAGGGTGCGCCCCGGCCGGGCCAGTGCGGCGACGGCCTCGGCGGGGTGCAGCACGGAGGTCGGGTTGGTCGGGTTGCCGAGGACGACCAGGTCCGCCTCCTCGGGGACGGCACCCAGCCGGAACCCGTCCTCGGGCGAGAGCAGCACCCGGTGCACCCGGTGCCCGGCGTCCCGCAGGGCCGCTTCCGGCTCGGTGAACTGCGGGTGCACCACGACGATGTGGCGTGGCGTCAAAACACGTGCCAGCAGCACGAAGGCCTCCGCCGCACCCGAGGTGAGCAGCACCTCCCCGACCGGGCGGGCGTGCCGGGCGGCCACCGCGGCGCGCGCGGCGCTCTGGTCGGGGTAGGCGGCGAGGTCGCCGAGGGTGGCCGCGAGGTGCTCGCGCAGCCAGGCCGGGGGAGTGCCGGTGCGGACGTTGACGGCGAGGTCGACCAGGCCGAGCCCGTCGGCGCGGACCTCGGCGTCGCCGTGGTGGCGCAGGTCGGGTTCGGGGGCGGTCACGCGGGGTCTCCTTGCGGGGCGGTTCGGGTGGTCAGGGCCGGTGGTGGGGGACGCGGTGGAGCTCGTACGGGCCGGGTGGCACGGTGGCCCCAGGGCCGTCGCCGAAGGTGACCAGTGCGACGGTGTGGCCGTGGGAGGCGAGGGCGACGGCCGCTCCGGTGCGGTCGAACGCTCCGCCGAAGGCGTCCAGCGGTGGTTGGGGCCCGCGGTCCGTCACCGTGATCCGCCGGGTGCCCGGCCGGAGTGCGCCGGCCACCGCCTCGATGGCCGCGGGCGCGCCCACGACCGCCGAGGCGCGCCGCAGCTCCGCCCGTACCCGCGGTGCCGGCGGGCCCGCGTCGAGGTCGAGGAGCACGAGTCGACCGTGCACCGCCGCCCGGGCGATCGCGACCGTGGCCCGTGCCGACTTGCGCTTGGTGACCACGAGCCGGCCGCCCGGAGCGCTCGCCAGCGCCGCCGCCTCGGCCACGCTCGCGGTGCCGACGGCCGTACCGACCGTGGTGGAGGGGTTCGGGACCGGCACGCCCGCCAGTACCTCGGCCGGGTGCTCGTCCACCGGCACCCCGGTGAGGTGGTCCGCCGCCCAGCGCACCGCCGGGTGGTCCGCCTTGCCCGCCACGGTGGCCAGCCGGGCCACCGCGGAGCGGGCCAGTCCGGCCTCCTGGAGGGTGTCCGTCAGCAGCCGCAGCACCTCGGTCCGTTCGGCGCCGCTGCTCGCGCCGATGCCGACCACCAGGGTGCGCGGGACGATGGTGACCAGTCCGCTCACGTACCGCACCCTTTCGTCCCGAGCTCCGGTGATCCCACCACGCCCGGCCGGAACGGGTCAATCGCGGCGGGTGTGACATCCGCCGCCGTTCCCGCCGCCGTTCCCGCCGCTGTCGGTGCGTCCGTGCGCGGCAGCTGTTCGCCTGTTCTTCACCTGTGTTGTGCGGTACACGACACCGCGGCGCTCCTACTGTTCTCGGCGCTCCCGCCCAGGAAGCCCCGACATCCGGAGGACCCCATGGCCTTCGCACGACTGCGCATCCCCGGGGCCCTCGCCCCCGGCTCCCCCGCTTCCGCCTCCGCCCCCGCTTCCGCCTCCGCGTCCCTCGTGCTGCACACCCCGGCGGGCTTGGCCGGGGTCAGCGCCCACGCGGGCACCTCCGCCGGAGCCGCCGACATCACCGGAATCCGGAACTGACGCCCGTGTACGTCGCGGACTCCCGCAGCTCGAAGGCGCCCGTTGCGCCGGACGCCGCTGTGCCGGCCGCCGGCCCGCTGCGGCGGGGCGCCGTGCCCGGGGCGGTCGTCGCCCTCGGCACCGTCAGCCTGGTCACCGACATCTCCTCCGAGATGGTCACCGCCGTCCTCCCCCTCTACCTGCTCACCGGCCTCGGCCTCTCCCCGCTCGGCTTCGGCCTGCTCGACGGCATCCAGAACGGCTTCAGCGCGCTGGTCCGGCTGGCCGGCGGCCACCTCTCCGACCGCCGCGGCCGCGACGGAGCCGCCCGCCACAAGGCCGTCGCGGCCGTCGGGTACGGGCTGTCCGCGCTGTGCCGCCCGTTGCTGCTGTTCGTCCACACCGTGCCGCTGATCGGCGCCGTGATCGCCGTCGACCGCACCGGCAAGGGCCTGCGCACCGCGCCCCGGGACGCGATGATCTCGCTCGCCACCGAACCCGCCCACCGCGGCCGGGCGTTCGGCGTGCACCGGGCGATGGACACGGCCGGCGCCCTGCTCGGCCCGCTCACCGCCTTCCTGGTGCTGCGGCTGGCCGGCGGCCCGCTGCTCGCCGACGGCGGCGAACGGCACGGCTACGACGCGGTGTTCGCGGTCAGCTCGTGCGTCGCGGCGCTCGGCGTGCTGATCCTGCTGCTGTTCGTGCCGAACCGGCAGCAGGGTGACGACTTGTCGACTTCCGCACCCTCGCTGCGCGACAGCCTCACCCTGTTGCGGCTGCCGGGGCTGCGCCGGTTGACGCTCTGCGCCGTCCTGCTCGGCCTCACCACCGTCAGCGACTCCTTCCTCTACCTGCTCGTCCAGCGCCGGCTGGACCTGCCCGTCGGCCTGTTCCCGCTGCTGCCGCTGGGCACCGCCGCCGCCTTCCTGCTGTTCGCCGTCCCGCTCGGCGCGCTCGCCGACCGGATCGGCCGCCACCGGCTCTTCCTCGCCGGGCACGGAGTGCTGCTGCTCGGGTACGGGCTGCTGCTCTCGCCGCTGCGCGGGCTGCCGGCGGTGCTCTGCGTGCTGGTGCTGCACGGCACCTTCTACGCGGCCACCGACGGCGTGCTCGCCGCCGCGACCGCCGACGCCGTACCCGCCGAGCAGCGCGGCGCCGGGCTCGCCCTGGTCGGTACCGGGCAGGCGCTGGCCCGGTTCGCCTGCTCGCTGCTGTTCGGCGCACTGTGGGGCGCGGTCGGCGGCCCGGCGGCGCTGGGCTGGTCGGCGGGGGCGCTGGCGCTGTGCGTGCTCGGCGCGGCGGCGGTGCTGCGCCCGTCCGAACCGGTTGCCGCTGCTGCTGCCGGGAAGCCCGAACCCGTCCCCGCCGCCGAGGAGAACCCGTGAACCCGCAGAACCGGACCAGGGTGATCGTGCTGCTGGTCGCCGTCGTGCTGCTCGGCGCCGTCGGCACCGGAGCCGTGCTCTACGCCGCCGACCGCACCGCCCGTCGGGACCAGGTCCAGCCCGGCGGACCGGAGGTCGCCTCCGGCACCGTCTCGCTCCAGGCGTCCGGCCACGGCCGGCAGCTGCTGTTCCGCAACATGGCCTGGGGCCCGCACCGGGACGAGATCACCACCGTCGCCGCCGACCACCCCGACGGCCCGCGCACCGCCTCCGGCGTCCGGTGCCTGCGCTTCCACGCCGCGGCCGGCACCGGCATCTGCCTCCAGGCCCAGCAGGGCGCGCTGGAGGACACCTACCGCGCCGTCGTCCTGGACGACCACCTGCGCGAACTCCGCTCGTTCCCGGCGGCCGGCATCCCCACCCGCTCCCGGGTCTCGCCGTCCGGGCACCTCGCCGCCTGGACGGTCTTCGTCAGCGGCGACTCGTACGCGGGCAGCGACTTCTCCACCCGCACCTCGATCGTGGACGTCCGGGACTGGAACCTGCGGGAGAACCTGGAGGACTTCGCGGTCGTTCTGGACGGCCACCCGTACCAGGCGCACGACATCAACATCTGGGGCGTCACCTTCGCCGACGACAACACCTTCTACGCCACCCTCGCCAGCGCCGGGCAGACCCACCTCGTCCGCGGCGACCTCGCCGCCCGCACCCTCACCACCCTGCACGACAACGTCGAGTGCCCCTCGCTCTCCCCGGACGGCACCCGCGTCGCGTACAAGAAGCGCGTCCCCGGCCTGCCCGCCGACGCCCCGTGGCGGCTGTACGTGCTCGACCTCGCCACCATGACGGAGACCGCCACCGCCGAGCAGCGCAACATCGACGACCAGGCGCTCTGGTCCGGCGACGGCACCCTGCTCTACGCCCTGCCCGGCGACTACGGCGCCGACCTGTGGACCGTCCCGGCGGACGGTTCGGGCAGTGCGCAGCCGGTCACCAGGGCCGCGGTGGCCCCCGCCTACCTGGGCTGAGGAACTCTCGGCTACGGTCCCACGTCGAGCAGAGTGTGACGTCCCGATCAGGCGTCCCGAACGCATGTCCTGATCAGACGTCCTGATCGAGCGTTCTGATCGAACGGGGGAGCAAGACAACCGTGGACGGCATCCCACCCGAGCGCATGGTGGCCGACTCCTGGCCCGCCCTGCACGGTCGCCCGGTCCTGCGACGCACCGTCGCCGTCGGGCTGGTGCTCTGCGTGTCCGTCGCCGCGGCCCTGATGGTGCGCGGTGTCAACGCGCTCACCGCCGGCCGCAGCGGCCGCGAGACCGACCGTGACCGGGCCGAACGCCTGGCCGGCCTCCACCCCTCCCAGCATCCCGGGGTCGGCCGCTTCTACGTCCCGGTCGGCGCCGTCTACACCCACACCTCCGACGGCGCCCCGATCGCCTACCTGCACTACCGCCTCGGCGGCGGCAGGGCCCCCGGCCTCGGCGACTTCCTCAGCGCCTACGACCTCCCCTCGCCCGGCCCGGCCGCCCCCCTCCCGGCCGACCTGCTCGCCGCCCTCGGCGGCGACGAGCCGGCCGAGGCCCCGGAACTCCCCGAGTCCCCGCTGCTGCCGGGCGCCACCCCCACCGTCGCCGCCACCCCCACCGAGAGCCCGTCCGTGGAGGCCGACCCCACCCTCCCCTCCACCCCCACACCGGAACCCGGCTACCCCGCTGCCGACCCCGCGGACCCCGCCGCCGACCCGGCCCCGGTCGGCCCGGCCCCCGCCGTCGCCGCCGCGCCGGACGAGCCCACCCCCGACGAGCCCACCCCGATCCGGACCGCCACACCGACCTGGATCCCCAGCCCGAGCCCCACCGACCTCCCCACCCACGCCCCCACCGCCCGCCGCATCTACGTCGCCACCATCCCCGGCGGCCTCCCCGGCGCCGCCGACATCTACATCCGCGCCACCGGCTGACCCGCCGGCCGGTGGCCGGCTGCGGTCGGTGTCGGCGCGGCCGTGATTCCTGGCGGTGCGGAGGGACTGCGCCCCCGCTCGGTTCCGCCGCCACCGTGGTCCGTCCGATCTCCCGTGGTCGACCGTCGTGCACACCTGCGCCCCGCCGAGACGGACTCGGCGGGGTGCAGGTGTCCGGGGGGGCGCTGGTCAGCGCGTGGCGGCCGGTTCGGGGTGGGAGACGGGGGCCGGGGCGGCGGCGGGAGCGGGCGCCTGAGCCGGGGCCTGGGCCGGGGTGCGACGGGCGGGGGCCTGGCCGGCGAGCATGGCGGCGAGGGCGAGGAGGAGGCCGAGGAGCTGCCAGGGGGTGAGGGTCTGGCCGAGGACGATGAGGCCGCCGAGGGTGGCGACGACCGGGTTGATCAGTCCCAGGAACGAGGCCGGGCCGGCGCCGAGGTGTTCGATGCCGCGGAACCAGAGGAAGTAGCCGAGGGCGGTGCCGATCAGGCCGAGGTAGGCGAAGCCGGCCAGGTTGGCGGCGCTCAGGGCGGGCGGCGCGCCCTCGACCACGGCCGCGAGCGGGACGAGGAAGACCGAGCCGGCCAGGAGCTGCCAGGCGGTGAGGTCGAGCAGGGTGGCGCCCTCGGGGCGGCCCCAGCGGCGGGTGAGGACGGTGCCCATGGCCATCAGCGCGACGCCGGCGACCATCGCGGCGATCCCGATGCCGTCCAGTCGCGCGCCGCTCTTGAGCACCAGCAGGGCCACTCCGCCGACCCCGACCAGGCCGGCGATGACCGCCCGCCGTCCGGGCAGCACCCGCAGCACGCCGATCGAGAACCCGGCGACGAGCAGCGGCTGGATCGCCCCGATGGTGGCGGCGACGCCGCCGGGCAGGCGGTACGCGCCGACGAACATCAGCGGGAAGAACAGCCCGATGTTGAGCATCCCGAGTACGGCCGCGCGCCCCCACCAGCGCCCCTTGGGAAGTCGGCGGCCGATCAGCAGCAGGAGCAGCCCGGCCGGGAGCGCACGGAGCGCGGCGAGCAGCAGCGGGCGGCCCTCGGGCAGCAGCTGGGTGGTGACGAGGTAGGTGGTGCCCCACGCGGCCGGGGCGAGTGCGGCGGTGGCGGCGATCCCTGCGCGCTTGCGGTCCATGACGTCCCCCTGAGCGTTGATTATATGAACGTTGAGATACTTTCTACGCCGGGGATCGGAGAACGTCAAGTATGTGAATGTTAAGATATCCGCGTTGGGCGGACGGCTTCGGACGGACGGCTTCGGACAGGCGGCTTCGGACAGGCGGCTCCGGGAGGGCGGCGGGCATGCAGCAGCGCGACACCGTGGACGACATCGTCGAGCAGTGGGCCCGGGCCCGCCCCGACCTGGACGCCGGGCCCATGGCGCTGATCGGTCGGCTGCGGCGGCTCAACGTCCGGGTCGACAACGCCCTGCGCGAGTACTTCACCGCCTGCGGCCTCGACTCCTCCGAGTTCGACGTGCTGGCCACCCTGCGCCGCTCCGGCGAGCCGTACGAGCTCAACGCCCGCGCGCTGCTCAAGTCCGCGATGGTCACCTCGGGCGCCATCACCAACCGGGTCGACCGGCTGTCCGCCAAGGGCCTGGTCGAGCGCAACCCCTGCCCGACCGACCGCCGGGCCGTCCTGGTCCGCCTCACCCCGGCCGGCAAGGAGCTGATCGACGGCGCCCTGGCCGGTCACGTCCACAACGAGGAGCGCATCCTCTCGGCCCTCGACGCGGACGAGCGCACGCAGCTCGACGCCCTGCTGCGCAAGCTCCTCGTCGCGCACGGGGACACCGAGCCGCTCCTCTGAGCCGGGACCGCCGCCCTCGGGCTCGGCCCGGCTCCCCGGAACCGGAACCGGGGCCGGCCCCGCGCCCGCGGTCGTTGTCGGTGCCCGCGGGTGCGCCCGGCCGACGGGAGATCATCGGCACGATCCCGGACACCGTCCCGCCCGGCCTCCAGGCGCTGCACGTCAACGACGCGCCGGGCCCCGTGGACCTCTCGCCCCTCGCGGCCGCGCACCGGCTGCGGCGGCTGCACCTCAACCGCTCGGTCACGGCCGACCTGTCGCCGCTGCGCGAGCTGCCGGTGGAGTCCCTCCGGGGCACCCTGGCGGGCGGCGATCTGACCGCGTTGGCGGGTCATCGCACGCTCCGGGCCCCGGAGCTGGCGACGCCCGCGGAGGACGGGGCGGCGGCGGGCCTCGCCGCCGCCCGCCTCGCCGAGCGCGAGACCCCGATGGCCGAGGCGCCGGCCTGGGCCGCCGGGCTCGGCCTCGACACCGGGGGCGCCCTTCGCCTGCGGCTGCGCTGACGGGGCGGCGCGGCGGGCCGCGTGTCCGGCGGTGTCCCGGCCGCGTTATCCCCTGCGGAAGCCCACCGGAGGGAGAGGCCCCGATGAAAGAGAAGACCCCCAGGGACATCGCCGTCGACGACCAACTGCGGGCCGCCGGCGCGGAGGGCGCCCAGTGGCTCATCACCGCCGGGTGGGGGCCGCCGGTCGAGGTGCCGGTACAGCAAGCGGCGAAGTGGCAGCAGGAGACCCGGGCCCGGATGCTGGCGGCGCAGGAGAACGAGTCCTGCACGTGGTGCGACCACCTGCTGTACGGCGGGCCGCAGCCCGTCGTCGTGCACGCGGAACACCCGACCCACCTGGTCTGCCGCACCTGCTCGATCGCCGCCCGCCCCCACCGCGTCTGCCTGGACTGCGGGGAGCCGGCCTCCTCCCGGTCCTCGGCCGACGGGCGTGAGGACGTCTTCATGGGGGCGGTGACGATCTACACCCGGCTGCGCTGCGCCGCCTGCCACCGGTCCGACCCGCTCAACGGCACCTTCGGCAGGCGCGCCTGACGCGGACGCCCGGCAGACCGCTCAACGGCGCGCGACCAGCGCGTACCGCTCGTCGTCCACCGGGCCGCCCCACAGCTCGGCCTCCCCGCCGAGCGGCTCGACCCGCAGCTCGGACACCAGCGGACGGACGGCCGCCGCGAGTTCCTCCGCCCCGACCCCGCCGCCCCACGGCAGCCGCCCGGCCCCGGTCGCGTACGGTGAGGCGGCGGCCTGCCCGGCCTCGCGCCAGCGGCCCTCGACCAGGACCAGCCGGCCGCCGGGCCGCAGCAGCCGCACCCAGGCGCGCAGCGCCCGCTCGGGCTCGGGGAGCGTCCAGAGCAGGTGGCGCGACAGCAGCACGTCGAAGCTCCCGTCCCCGACCGGCGGTGCGCTCGCGTCTCCCACCAGGAACCGCGCCGTCAGGCCCGCCGCGACCAGCTTCGCCCTGGCCCGCCCGACCATCCGCGGCGCCAGGTCCACCCCCGTCACCCGGTGCCCGTCCGCCGCGAGCAGCAGCGACAGCGACCCGGTGCCGCACCCGACGTCCAGCACATCCGCCGCCCCGCCAGGCACCCAGCCCCGCACCCGCCGCAGCCACGCCGCCCGCACCGGTTCCTCCCGCAACCCGTGGTCGGGCTCCTCGTCGAAGGCCGCAGCGGCCGCGTCCCAGTACTCGGCGATGGCCCGACGGCCGGCGTCACTCATGGCGCGCATCATCGCAACCCCCACCGACACCGGCGGCCCGGTGGCCGAACGGCGATTGACGTTCGGAAGGTGTTCCGAACTGTCGTCGAGTCATGCCGACCCTCACCGTGTCGTTCTCCGAGCTGTCGAAGAGCTCCAAGCCCCGGCGCCAGGACCGCCGTGGTGCACCCGCTCGAGGGACGGCAGGGTCCCTCACCCCGCCCCGCCCAGGGCCGGCGGCTGCCAGTTGAACGTCGGGGCCGAGCGGCTCAGCAGGGCGCGGGCGGGGAGGAGGCCGGCGAGGGTGAGTGCGGCGGTGCGCAGGCCGGTGGCGGCGGGGGAGCGGAGGGCGACGAGGTTGCCGATGCGGCGCGAGCCGGCGACGACGGCGGTGGTGCGGGGGAGCCGGGCGGCGGTGTAGGCGGGCAGGGCGGCGGCCGGGTCGGTGTCGGGGGTGACCGGGGAGGCGAGGACGAGGGCGTCCTCGATGGCCTGGCAGGCGCCCTGGCCCTGGAAGGGGCACATCGCGTGGGCGGCGTCGCCGAGAAGGGCGACCCGGCCGTGGTGGTGAGCGGGCAGCGGGTCGGCGAGGTCCCACACGTCGTGGCGCAGGACGCGCTCGGGCTCGGCCAGCGCGAACAGCTGCGGTACGGGGGCGCACCAGTCGCCGTACAGGCGCAGGAGTTCGGCCCGCTCGTCCCCGTCGGCGGCGCGCTCGCCGGCCGGGGCGAGGGCCGCGCCGTAGACGTAGACCCGGCCGTCGGCGAGCGGGACGATTCCGGCGAGCCGCCCGCGGCCCCACACCTCGCCGGCGGCGGCCGGGCGGCGGTCGGGGGTGACGACGGTGCGCCAGGTGGTGAAGCCGCTGTAGCGGGGGCCGGGATGCCGGGGGAAGAGCAGGCCCCGGGTCGCGGAGCGGATGCCGTCGGCGGCGACGACCAGGCCGGCCGTCTGCTCCCCGTCGGCGGTGCGGACGACGGCGGGCTCGGTGGCGCTGCCGGGGGTGACGAGGGTGGCGGGCGAGCCGGTGCGGACGGTGCCCTCCGGGAGCGCGTCGACCAGGGCGTCGATGACGTCGGCGCGGGCGACGGCGGCGATGGTGTCGCCGAAGTAGGCCTCGAAGGCCGAGGTGCTGGTGCGGGCGATCCAGCGGCCGGAGGGGTGGCGCAGGCCGACGGCGGGGTGCGGGGTGGCGAGGGCGCGCAGGCGCTCGCCGACGCCGAGCCGGTCGAGGGAGCGCAGGGCGTTGGGGGCCAGAGCGAGCCCGGCGCCGACGGGTTCGAGGGAGTCGGCGCGCTCGTGGACGCGTACCGGGATGCCCTGCCGATGGAGGGCGAGGGCGGCGGTGAGCCCGCCGATGCCGCCGCCGATGACGATCGCTTGCTGCCTGCCCTGCGGGCTGCCCATGGGAGGGCTCCTCTCCGTTCACTACATCCGTAGTGTGCGCCTGTCAGCACCGTACTACAGATGTAGTCAGCTGGCACTACTGCTGTAGTGAATTGGGATCGCCCGAGGAGAGAGGCCATGATCGGACCCATGACGCCCCCGCGCCCGACTCTGATCGCCGACGCCGCCATCACCCTGATCGCCGAGCGCGGCCTGCGAGGGCTGACCCACCGCGCCGTGGACGAGGAGGCAGGCCTGCCCGCCGGTTCGACCTCCAACCTCGCCCGGACCAGGGCCGCCCTGCTCGAACTGGCGCTCACCCGGATCGTCGAGCGGGAGACCGAGGACTACCCGGTCCTCACCGTGGAGCACCCCGCCGCGGCGCCGCCCGGCCCCGCCTCCGCGCGCGACCTCCTCGTCCGGGTCGGCGCCGACCTGCTGCACCAGGCGCTCACCAGCGGCCGCCGACTCACCCTGGCCCGTCTGGAACTCGCACTGGAGGCCACCCGGCGGCCCGAACTGCGCGCCGTCTACGACCGTTTGGGCGGGCGCTTCGCCGACATCGCCGCCGTGCTGCTCACGCAGTGCGGCTCGGCCGACCCGACGGCCGACGCCCGCCGGCTGATCCGCTGGTGCGACGGAGTGTTGTTCAACGCGACGGCGGGCAGCGGGCACTGGCACATCCCGGCGCCCGAGGAACTGCGCGACGAGGTGGCGTGCTACCTCGCCGCGCTGCTCGACCGCGAGTAGCCCGCGGGCCTACGGGGCCGCTTCGGCCTGCACGTCGGTCTGGATGCCCGCTTGGACGCCCGTCTGGACGGCCGGCTGCGCGCCCGTCCGGACGGCCGACTGCGCGCCCGACGAGCCGCCGACCGGCACCCGCGCGGCCACGGCCCGGGCGCAGTCCGCCGCGGACGCCCGCGAGCTGTCCACCACCAGGTCGTACGCGACCCCCTGGTGCACCGTCACCGCCTGTGCGGCGGCCATCCCGGCCACCCGGTCGCCGCGCGCGGCCTCCCGCTCCGCGGCCACCGCCGGATCGCAGCGCACCCCGACCCAGAGCACGTCCAGGCCCTCCAGCGCCGCCCGCCACCGGGCCTGCGAAGCCGCGCCGCCGAGGAACACCTCGTCCACCACGATCCGGGCCCCGGCCCGGGCCATCGCCGCCACCCCGATCGTCCAGGCGGCGTCCAGCGCGGCGAAGACCGGACCGACCTCGACGGTGCCGTCACCGTCCTCCAGCCCGCCGATCCCTTCGCCGCCACCGCGCAGCGACGGCGGCAGCGCGTCGACCATGATGTCGGCCCCGATGTGCAGCCACGGCTCCGCCAGCAGTTCCTGAAGGCGCCGGGCGATGCTCGACTTGCCGGAACTGGACCCGCCGTTGAGGACGATCACATGCATGTGCGGAGCTTAGGACCGGGCACCCCGCGGCGTCCCGGTGTTTTCCCCGGAGGGCCGCCGCCGAGGCCGGAGCCGGGGCCGAGACCCGCAAGGCCGGGAGCCGGGAGCGCCGAGGCCGGAGCCGTGAACTACGCCGCCCCCGCCGCCCCCGCCGCGAAGGTCGCCGCCGCGGCCGCGAAGGAGGACGCCAGCGTCGGCGCGCCCGCCCAGTGCAGGTGCAGGTAGGAGGCGTGCACGTTGCCGCCCGCGAAGCCCTCGGTGCGGGGACCGGTCGGGAGGTGCCAGCCCCAGGCGGGGAGTTCGCTCGCGCCGGGGTCGCAGACCGTGCGGTGGAACTCGTGGCCGCGCAGCCTGGTGCCGGCCGGGGCCAGCGGGGAGTCGTGCAGGGCGACCGCCTCCCGGTAGCCGAGGGTGAGCCGTTCGGTCATCCGGGCGTCGGTGGCCAGCACGCCGCACATCGGCAGGCCGTCCAGCTCCCGGCCCAGGTAGAGCAGCCCGGCGCACTCGGCGGCGATCGGCCCGCCCGCGGCGGCGAACCCGGCGATGGCGGCACGCAGCGGGGCGTTGCCGCTCAGCTCGCGGACGTACAGCTCCGGGAAGCCGCCGCCGATCACCAGGCCGGCCGCGCCCTCGGGCAGTGCCGAGGCGTGCAGCGGGTCGAACGGGACCACCTCCGCGCCCGCAGCGCCGAGCAGTTCGGCGTTCTCGGCGTACGAGAACGAGAAGGCCGCGCCGCCCGCCACCGCGATCCGCGGCCGGCCGGCCACGGGGGTGACCTCGGCCGACGGGTCCCACGGCTCGGCATCCAACGCCGGTGCCGTCCGGGCGAGTTCGAGCAGGGCGTCCAAGTCGACCGAGGACGCCACCAGTTCACCCATGTCGGCGACCGCCTTGAGAGCCTCCGTCGAGCGCTCCACCGCCGGGATCAGCCCGAGGTGGCGGGACGGTGTGGCGACCGCCGCGGAGCGGCGCAGCGCGCCCAGCACCGGCACGCCGGAGCCCTCCTCCAGTGCCTCGCGCAGGAGTTGCTCGTGCCGGTCGGAGGCGACCCGGTTGAGGATCACCCCGGCGAGCCGTACCTGCGGGTCCCAGGAGGCGAAGCCGTGCACCAGCGCGGCCACCGAGCGGGACTGCGAGGAGCCGTCCACCACCAGCACCACCGGCGCCCGCAGCAGCTTGGCGACGTGCGCCGTGGACGCCAGCTCCCCGCGCCCGGAAGCCCCGTCGAACAGACCCATGACGCCCTCGACCACCGCGACGTCCGCCCCCGCCGCGCCGTGCAGGAACAGCGGCGCGATCCGCTCCGGACCGCACAGGAAGGCGTCCAGGTTGCGGCCCGGGCGTCCGGCGGCGAGCGCATGGTAGCCCGGGTCGATGTAGTCCGGGCCGACCTTGTGCGGCGACACCGCCAGCCCGCGGGCGGCGAGCGCCGCGATCAGGCCGGTGGCGACGGTGGTCTTGCCGGCGCCCGAGGAGGGCGCGGCGACGACGAGGCGGGGGATGTTCACGTGCGCAGGCTCACCACTCGATACCGCGCTGGCCCTTGCGGCCGGCGTCCATGGGGTGCTTGACCTTGGTCATCTCGGTGACCAGGTCGGCGAATCCGGTCAGCGCCTCGGGCGCGTACCGGCCGGTGATGACGACGTGCTGGCTGCCCGGGCGGTCCTTGAGCACGGCCACCACCTCGTCCGGGTCGACCCACCCCCAGTGCATCGGGTAGGTGAACTCGTCCAGCACGTAGAAGCGGTAGGTCTCGGCCGCGAGGTCCCGCTTGACCTGCTCCCAGCCCTCCTTGGCCGCCTCCTCGCTGGACATCTCCTGCTCGGCGGAGCGCTGGATCCAGGACCAGCCGGAGCCCATCTTGTGCCAGTCGACGGTGCCGCCCTCGCCGGAGGCGCCGAGCACGCGCAGCGCGTTCTCCTCGCCGACCTTCCACTTGGCGGACTTCACGAACTGGAACACCCCGACCGGCCAGCCCTGGTTCCAGGCCCGCAGCGCCATGCCGAACGCGGCCGTGGACTTCCCCTTGCCCGGGCCGGTGTGCACGGCGGTGATCGGCAGCGTACGGCGCTGGCGGGTCGTCAGGCCGTCGTCGGGAACGCTCTCGGGGACACCCTTGGGCATGGGTCAGGCCGCCTTTCGCATGGTGGTCGCACGGTTCTCGCGGACGGTCGTGGGACGGTTCTCGCGGACGAGCGAGGCCACGCCCTCGGCGCGCAGCTCGTCCAGGCTGACGGCGGTGCCGCCGAGCAGCCCGGCCAGCGTACGGGCCAGGCCCAGGCGGACCGGGCCGGACTCGCAGTCCAGCACCACGCTCGCCGTGCCCTGCGTCGCGAACAGGGCGGCCGCGCGGTGCGACCGGGCGAGCGCGTCCCGCCCGCCGGTGGCCCGGCCGTCGGTCACCACGACCAGCAGCGGGCGCCGGTTCGGGTCGCGCAGCCGTTCCACCCGCAGCACCTCGTGCGCGCGCAGCAGGCCGGCGGCCAGCGGGGTCCGCCCGCCGGTGGGCAGCGACTCCAGCCGGGCCGCGCCGACCTCCACCGAGGAGGTGGGCGGCAGCGCCAGCTCGGCGCCCGCGCCCCGGAAGGTGATCATGCCGATCTTGTCGCGGCGCTGGTAGGAGTCCATCAGCAGCGACAGCACCGCGCCCTTGACGGCGGTCATCCGCTGCCGGGCGGCCATCGAGCCGGAGGCGTCCACCACGAACAGCACCAGGTTGGACTCCCGTCCCTGGCGGACCTGTTCGCGGAAGTCGTCCTTGTGCAGCACCAGTGCCCGGCCGCTGCGCCCGCGCGCGGCCTGGTGCGGCGCGGCGGCCTGGAGGGTCGCGGTCAGGTGCAGCCGGCCGAGCGCGCCCTGCGGGCGGCGGGCGCGGATGGTGTGCCCGCCGGTCGTCTCGGCGGGGGAGCGGCGGCCCTGGGCACCGTGCCCGGTGCCCCGCACGGTGAACAGCCGGGTCCGGTACGGGTCCCCGGCCGCGACCGGCGCCGACTCCCGCGCGGGGGAGGGGTGTTGGGCCGGCACGGGCGACTGGGCGGGCTCCCCGGCACTCTCGGTGGCGGACACCTCGGGGCCGCCGTCCGACGGTTCGGGCGCGCCACCGCCGTCGGGGCCACCGCCATCGGGGCCGCGTCCGTCCGGACCGCCGTCTTCCGGCCCCCCGTCCGGGCCGCCCTCCGGTCCACCGTCGCCGTCCGGGCCGGGTCCGTCGCCCTCGGGCTCCGGGTCCTCCTGCTGGGCGTGCTCCTCCAGCGTCCGGTCCAGCTGCTCCTCGTCCAGCCCCGGCGCGTCGAAGGGGTTGCGGCGGCGCCGGTGCGGCAGCGCCAGCTGGGCGGCCTTGCGGACGTCCTCCTCCAGCACCTCGGTGCGCCCGTCCCAGGCGGCCAGCGCGACGGCGGTGCGGGCCATCACGATGTCCGCGCGCAGCCCGTCCACCTCGAACGCGGCGCACACGGCGGTGATCTGACGCAGTGCCACATCTGTCAGCTCGACCTTGGGCAGCAACTCCCGGGCCGTGATGATGTGTTCGGCGAGTGCCCGCTCCTCCTGGGCGAATCGCGCGGCGAAGCCGGCCGGGTCCGCGTCGTACGCGAGGCGGCGGCGGACCACCTCGGCGCGCTCGGCCGGGTCCCGGGTGGCGGCGATCTCGACGGTCAGACCGAACCGGTCGAGCAGTTGCGGACGCAGCTCGCCCTCCTCCGGGTTCATCGTGCCGACCAGCAGGAACCGGGCCGCGTGCCGCACCGACACGCCCTCCCGCTCGACGTAGGAGCGGCCCATCGCGGCGGCGTCCAGCAGCAGGTCCACCACGTGGTCCTGGAGCAGGTTCACCTCGTCGATGTAGAGCACGCCGCGGTGTGCCCTGGCGAGCAGCCCGGGCTCGTACGCCTTGACGCCCTCGGCCAGCGCCCGCTCCAGGTCGAGCGAGCCGACGATCCGGTCCTCGGCCACGCCGACCGGCAACTCGACCAGCTGGGAAGGCCGTTCGGAGGCGGACGGGGAGACGTGCGGCCCGTCCGGGCACTGCGGGTCGGGTGTGGCCGGGTCGCAGGCGAAGCGGCAGTCGTCCACGGCGGCGATGGCCGGCAGCAGGCCGGCCAGCGCGCGCACCATGGTCGACTTCGCGGTGCCCTTCTCGCCGCGCACCAGCACGCCGCCCACGGCCGGGGAGACCGCGTTCAGCAGCAGTCCCAGCCGCAGGTCGGCCATGCCGACGATCGCGGTGAACGGATAGCGGACGTCACTCATGCCGTACCCCACTCCTGTCGTGTCCGGCCCTGTGGCCCTGCCTGGTCCTGCGGTCCCGTCCGGCTCTGCTGTCGTACCCGGCTCATGCGTCACTCCCAGGGGCCCCGGGCGGGACGAACGGCAGCGATCCGGCCGCCGGCACTCCGCCCTCGATCAGCTTCCACAGCGCGTCGGTGTCCGCGTGCTCCTCGATCAGGTCGCCCAGCCGGTCCAGCCGGGCCTCGCGCGCCGCGGCGAAGGAGGTGTCCGGTGCCGGGACGAACGCCCGGCCGGACAACTCGGCGACCTCACGCAGGAGTTCGCGGCGGAACCCGTCGTTCTCCAGCACGCCGTGCCAGGTCGTGCCCCAGACCGAGCCCACCCGGCAGCCGTCCAGACTCCGCCCCCGGTCATCGGAGACGAACGCATCGCCGCCTTCGACCGCCACCACCCCGTGGTGGATCTCGTAACCCTCCACCCGCTGCCCGTAGGCCTCGCCGACCGGCCGTGCCAGCACCTTCTCGATGCCGAACCGCACGCGCGTCGGCAACAGGCCGAGGCCCTCGACGGCACCCGACTTGGACTCGACCTCGTCCACGATCGAGTGCGCCAGCATCTGGTAGCCGCCGCAGACCCCGAGGACCGGCAGCCCGGCCGCCGCCCGCGCCTTCAGGGCCGGCTCCAGGCCGCGCTCGCGCAGCCAGGCGAGGTCGGCGACGGTGGCCCGGGTACCGGGCAGCACCACCAGGTCGGCGTCGGCCAGTTCCTCCGGCCTGGTCGCCCAGCGCACCAGCACGCCCGGCTCCTGCGCGAGCGCGTCCACGTCGGTGAAGTTGGACAGCCGCGGGAAGCGCACCACGGCCACCCGCAGCACGTCCGCGCCGAGCGGCCCGGGCCCGTCCGCCCGGTCCACCACCGTGGACAGGTCCAGCGAGTCCTCCGCGTCCAGCCAGAGCCCGGGCAGCATCGGCAGTGTGCCCAGCACCGGACGGCCGGTCAGCCGGTGCAGCATCTCCAGCCCGGGTGCCAGCAGCCGCGCGTCGCCGCGGAACTTGTTGACGAACCAGCCCGCCACGTGCCGCTGGTCCTCCGCCGACAGCAGCGCCAGCGTCCCGTACATCGCCGCGAAGACCCCGCCGCGGTCGATGTCCCCGACCACCACCACCGGCAGGGCGGCGGCCGTGGCCAGGCCCATGTTGGCGATGTCGCGGTCGCGCAGGTTGATCTCGGCGGGCGAGCCTGCGCCCTCGCAGACCACCACGTCGTAGCGGCGGCGCAGGTCGGCCAGGCACTCCAGGGCGCGCTCCAGCAGAACGGGCTTGCGCTCGCGGTAGTCCAGTGCGCCCACCTCGGCCACCGGCCGGCCGAGCAGCACCACCTGGCTCCGGCCGTCCGCGCCCGGCTTCAGCAGCACCGGGTTCATCGCCGCCTCCGGCTCCACCCGGGCGGCCTGCGCCTGCATCGCCTGGGCGCGGCCGATCTCGGCGCCGTCGGCGGTGACGAAGGAGTTGAGCGACATGTTCTGCGCCTTGAACGGCGCGACCCGCACGCCCTGGCGGGCGAGCCAACGGCAGATCCCGGCCGTCACCACGCTCTTGCCCGCGTCCGAGGTCGTCCCCGCGACCAGCAGCGCGTTCGTCATGCCCTTCCCCTCTTCCCCAGGAACGCCCGCAGCAGGACGTGCCCCGCGACCGTCGTACCCAGCGCCAGTGCGCCCACCCGCCGGGAGAGCGCGCAGGCCCGCTCGATGTCGTCCACCGTCACCGGCCGCAGCTCTGCGCCCAGGACCGGCCGGTGCTCGATCCGCTCGCCGTACTGCAGCGTCCCGCCCAGCCGCACGCCGACCGCGCCGGCGAACGCCGACTCCGCCTGGCCCGCGTTCGGGCTCGGGTGCGCGGAGCCGTCGCGCCGCCAGACCCGCCAGGCCGTCCGGGGCTCGGGTGCGGCGGCCACCGTCAGCAGCGCCGTCAGCCGGGCTCCCGGCCAGCCCGCCAGGTCGTCCAGCCGGGCCGAGGCCCAGCCGAACCGGGCGTAGCGCGGCGAGCGGTGGCCCACCATGGCGTCCAGGGTGTTCACGGCACGGAAGGCCAGCAGGCCGGGGGTGCCGGCCAGGGCGCCCCAGGTCAGCGCGTTCACCACGGCGTCGGCCGTGTTCTCGGCCACCGACTCGACCACCGCCCGGGCGATCTGCTGCCCGTCCAGCGCGCTCGGATCCCGCCCGCACAGGTGCGGCAGCCGCTCGCGGGCGGCCGCGAGGTCGCCCGCGGTCAGCGAACGGCCGATGGTGCGCGCCTCCCGGGTCAGCGAGGTGCCGCCGAGCACCGTCCAGGTCGCGGCCGCCGCCAGCGCAGCCCGGCCCAGCGGGCGCCGGCCCACCGTACGGTCCAGGGCGAGCGCGCCCGCCGCCACCGCGCCCACGCACAGCGCCGTGTACCCGGCCCCGGCACCGCGGTCGTCGCGCCACAGCCTCCGCTCCAGCCGGGTCGCGGCGGTGCCGAAGACGGCGACCGGGTGGCCCCGGCGGGGGTCGGCGAAGCGGGCGTCGGCGGCGTAGCCCGCGACGGCGCCGAGCGCGAACGCGGCGGCGCAGGTCAGCGTGCGCGGAGACGGAGAAGGTGCCGGCGGGGTCATCGGTGGCACGGCGGAAGGCAGCTCGGAGTCCGGCGGGGCGGGGCAGCCTGCATCGCGTGCGTGTCCTCACTCAGGGTCCGCGCCCTGGATCGACGTGACGGGGGCGAGAGTCTCCTGGCTTCCGGGTCGAACGCACTCCCGGAGCCTTCCAGCGGCCGTCGACGGCCCGCCGTGGCGATGTTCCGAGCGTGCTCCCCGGTGACAGTGGCGGGACCGCGCCGGACTTCCACCGGCTTCCTCTCCATGCCTCCGTTTGGCCCCAGGATCCCATCACGGGCCCGAACCGGGAGTCAACCGAGGTCGCGGAGGGGTTGGTCACACGCGGGCGCCGCCGACTGACACCCTGTGGGATCGCCCAGCGCGGCATCGGCCCGGTGCCGCTTCGCGCGTTCGGCGGCCGGTGCCGTATCGCGCTCCACGGCGGCCTTCCGGTGGCATGCTCCGCGGAAGGCCCCCCGTCGCCCCATCGTCGACTCCTTCACCGCCCGCTGCCGGCCTCTCCCCGGCACCGTCGGGTCGCCGCTGGGGTCACCCGGACGGCCTAGCCCGGTGGCCGGGCGGGCGGGGCGCCGGTGGACTGGTGCTCGAACACCGTCCGGTCCGTGACCAACAGAGCGGGGAGCGAAATGCGATGGGGAACCGCCGCCGTCGTGGCGGCCGCAGCGGTCGGGGCCGCCGTGCTGGTGATCGGCCGTCGGGCCTCCGAGCAGATGGTCCGTCCGGCGACCGCCGTCCAGGAGTCCGGTCCGATCCTGGTCCACAGCCTCGCCCCCGGCCGGGTCACCTTCACCCGCAGCCCCGAGAGCCTGCGCCCCGGCCGCTGGGCGGTCGAGTGGGCGGACGGTGGGCACGCGGTCGTCGAGGAGGTCCTGCGCAGCGACGAACGGGGCGTCACCCGCCGCCTGGTCCGTGCCGACCGGGGCACCCTCACCGCCGGTACCGAGGTCCGCCTCACTCCCCGGGTCCACCTCGGCGACCCCACCGAGGCGTTCGGCCTCGCCTTCGCCGACACCATCGCCGAGGGCGAGCTCGGTGCGCTGCCCGCCTGGCAGCTCGACGGCAAACGCGGCACCTGGGTGATCCTGGTGCACGGCCCCGAAGCCGACCGCCAGCAGACCCTCCCGGTGCTCCCCGTCCTCGACCGGCTCGGCCTGCCCGCCCTCGCCGTCACCTACCGCGGCGACCAGGGCGCCCCCGCCTCCCCCGACGGGCTGACCCATTTCGGCGAGACCGAGTGGCGAGACATCGAGTCGGCGGTAGGGCTGGCGTTCGACAGCGGTGCGGGCGCGGTGATCCTCTACGGCTGGTCCCTCGGGGCGACCACGGTCCTCCGGACGGCGGCCCGCTCCGCCTGGTCGCACGCCATCCGCGGGCTGATCCTCGACTCGCCCGTGCTCGACCTCCCGGCCTCCGCCCGCCGGGACGCCGCCCGGGCCGGCTTCCAGGGCGTCGCCGCCGAACTCGGCGCCCTCGCCGCCGAGGGCCGCACCGGCGTCGACCTCGCCGACTTCGGCCGCATCGCCGAGGGCACCGACCTGCGCGTGCCCACTCTCCTGCTGCACAGCCCCGAGGACCGGATAGCCCCCTTCGGCAGCGCGGAGAAGCTGGCTGCCGCCCGCCCCGACGTGGTCAGCCTCCAGACGTTCCCCGGCGCCGACCACGCCACCCTCTGGAACACCGCCCCCGACCACTACACCGAGCTCCTCCGCCGCTGGCTCACGCCGCTGCTGTAGCCCCCCCTGGCCGTGCGAGCGGTTTCGGCTGAGCCCCACCGGGTTTTCCGGCGAGGATTCCGCCGTCCACGAATGAACGTTTCTGCCTTTTCGCCGGGCATGCGCGAAAAGTCGGCCGGTCCGACTTCTCGTGCAGCATGACCCCGCCACCCCGTCCGCCATCCGTCCGGATTCGGGCTGGACAGTCCCGCGGGAAGTCGGCGGAGCGGATTCCCCGCGCGAAAAGCCCCCTGCCGTCAGGGGCGACAATTGGACCGACCCCTTACCCCCCACCCGTACGCACGGTGATCGGTCGAGCATTCTCGGCGACCGGGGTGGCGCCAGTGGCATGGCCGGGTCACACGTTTCCAGCCAGGCGGTTTGCCGCTGTTGCCCGATCTTGCGGAGGTGCCGCCGCCGGTCGCCCGGTCGTACGGACAACCGGATGTGACAGAAGGCCGGTACAAGGGGAAGACTGCTCGACGTGACGTCTCGGAACCCGCGCGACCGTGATGCCCCGCTCCCACCGACGATCGGTACCGGTGCGACGGTGACCCGTCTCCCCGGAACGGCCCACCGGCCCACCGGTGGCAGGCCGGGCGGGGCGGGTGTCCCCCGTAACGGAGTACCCCGGCGACGAGGGCCCGCTCCGGCTCCCGGGCGGGGTCGGGTTCCCGTGCCGGAGGGCTTCCCGGCACCCGCCGAGCTGGCGCCGCTGGCCCGACGGATGCTGGTGGACGCCGTGCGGGTCGCCCGCTGGGCCGGCGAGCTGGCCGAGGTCGACAAGCGCGGTGAGCTGCTCCCGGAGGACGCCCGCGCGGCGGGCCGGGCACTGGCCATGACGGTCGGCGCCGCCGCCAAGGCGTGGGGGCAGGCGCTGCTGGTGGGCCTGGTGGAGGCCCGTGACGGCGGAGCCGGCCCCGGCTGGCGGCTGCACGCCTGGGAGCACGACGACGAGGCCGTGGTTCGCGGCTGGTCGGCGCTGTTCGACGCCTGGACCCTGCTCGCCCCGGTGCCGCCCGCCGCGCTGCGCGGCGTGTTCGCCGTACTGGCCGGGCAGGCCGTGGACCAGGCCCCGCAGCTGCTCTCCTTCCTGCACCTGGTGGACGGCCCGGTCGCCGAGAGCGAGCTGCTGGAACTGCTGCGCCGTGGCCTGGACGAGCGCCGGGTCGGCGCCGGCCTCGGCGGACCGGGCCTGTCGCCGGTGCCGCACGCGGCCTCGGCCGTTTCCGCTGTCCGCGGCACCTGCCGCGCGCCGCAGATCGACACCCCGGCCGCGCCCTCGGACGTGGCCGCTGTCCTGGACTGGATGCTGGACGGCCTGGCGGCCGTCGGCGCCCTGGTGCGCAGGAACGATGCCGCGGAGCTGTCGCCGCTCGGCCACTGGGCGGTGCGGGCGAAGCTGGAGGAGATCTGCACGGTCGCACAGACCGCGGCCGGGCACATCGAGCAGAGCGCCTTCGAGCTGCTGAACGCCTGTGCGGACTACTCGCCGGGCCCGGCCCGCGCCGAGTTCCGGGCCTGGGTCGCGGCCCGGCCGGCGGACCGGGCGGTGGGCGAGCTGCTGGAGGCCGCGCAGGGCGACGACGCACTGGTGCGCGGGCTGGCCTTCGAGGCGCTGCGGGTGGCCGGCGGTCCGGCCGAGCAGGCGGTGCGCGCGGCGGTGGACGAGCCGGTGCTGCGCCCCTACGCATTGCTGTGGCTGGCGGAGCGCGCGGACGAGGGCGTCTCCCCGGCGGACGTGCTGGGCGCGGAGGACGCGGCCTGGCTCTGGGTGGACACCGCGGCCGCGGTGCTCGACCACGGCGAGACCGAGCTGCTGGTGGGCCACGTCGAGGGCGCCTCGGCGGGCGACCCGGTCCGGCTGTTCGCCCGGGCCCGGCAGTCCGGGCACCCGCGGGCGGCCTCGGTGCTGACGGCGGTCTCGGGTGTGCACCCGGACCCGGGCGTGGCCCGGGCGGCGCGCCGTTCGGCGTTCAGCGTGCACACCGGTGGCGCCTGACTTTTATGACAATTGCGGAAGAGTTCGGAGTCCGCAGCGACGGCGGATCCGGCGTCCGCGTGGGCGTCCGCATCGGCGGTCCCTGAGCCCGCACCCGAGGTGCTCGACTGCTGTGACACATGAGGAAGGGCCCGGAACCAACAGGTTCCGGGCCCTGACTCTTATGACAATTGCGGGACTCAGCCGAGCCGCGACTCCGCCCGCCGGGCACGGACGTCGCCGACCTTCTGCCCCACCTTGCGGCGGATGACCAGCAGCGGCGCCATCGCGGCGAGCGTGATCTGGGCGAACGCGCCGACGTGCATCAGGGTGTCGCCGCCGGGCAGTCCGGTGGCCCAGGCGGCCAGGCAGCCGATGGCCACGACGACCCAGCAGAGCGTGGCGGTGGCCAGCAGCCCCTGCGGCTTCGGGTACTCGATCCGGCTGACCATCAGGTACGCGGCACCGAAGATGGCGAGCAGACCGGGCAGGAACGGCGGGTCCAGCAGCACGATGGCGATCACCGTCATCGCACCCATCGGGCAGGGCATGCCCTGGAACACCCCGGGCCGCATCTTGACGGCCGAGAAGCGGGCCAGCCGCAGCACCACCGCGAGCAGCACCGTGATGGCGATGAGCGCCGACAGCTTGCTGTTGGAGCCCTGGGAGACCATGCCCCAGACCGCGACGAAGTAGGCCGGCGCGATACCGAAGCTGATCAGGTCCGCCAGGTTGTCCAGTTCCGCTCCGAGGGCGGAGGAGCGCAGCTTGCGCGCCACCAGGCCGTCGAAGAGGTCGCACATCGAGCCGATCAGCAGCAGCGTGACCGCGGTGGCGGCGCTGTGCCGGTCGGGAGCGGCGTCCGGGTTGGTGATGTGCGGGACCAGGACCCCGGTGGTGATCGAGTAGATCGCCAGGAAGCCGCAGACGGCGTTCCCCAGGGTCAGGAAGTCGGCGGTGGACAGGTGCTGGGGAGAGCGCGGGGCGCGCAGCTCGCGGTCGCGCGCCCAGCGGCGGCGGCGCAGGGCCGTCTCCTCGTCGTCCAGGCCGACGATTGTCTCAGGATCAGTCACGGTCAAGGCGCGTCACCCCGGCTGTGGTCTTCTGGCCGACCTCGACGCCGACCTCGACGCCGGCCGGCAGGTAGGTGTCGACCCGGGACCCGAACCGGATCAGACCGATCCGGTCGCCCTGCTCGACCTTGGTTCCGGCGTCCACGTACGGCACGATGCGGCGGGCCACGGCCCCCGCGATCTGGACCATCTCGATGTCGCCGAGCTCGGTGTCGAAATGCCAGACGACCCGCTCGTTCTGGTCGCTGTCCTTGTTGAACGCGGGGACGAAGCCGCCCGCGACGTGCTCGACCGACGTCACCGTGCCCGGCAGGGGCGCGCGGTTGACGTGGACGTTCAGCGGGCTCATGAAGATCGCGACCCGGGTGCGGCCGTCCGGCCAGGCGTCGATGCTCTGCACCACGCCGTCGGCGGGGGAGATCACTCTGCCCGTGCCGATCTCACGCTCGGGGTCGCGGAAGAACCACAGCATGCCCGCGCTGAGCGCACAGGCGGGTACCGCCGCCAGGGCCCACTTGCCGCTGCGCCGGGTGAGGGCGGTGGTCACGGCGGCCGTGGCGAGGGTGGGGACGAACCAGGGGGTGGCTCCGCGCGCGATGGTCACGCGGGGTCGCCGACCGGCCGTCGGGGCTGCGAGGGCATCGCGGTCCGTGACGGAGGTGTGAGGGGACGGGCTGATGGGCATCGAAGACCTTTGTCGCGGGGGATCATGGCCGCTGGACGGGGGCCACCGCGGGATCGGTAATAGAGGGACGGCTTGCTGTCCCGGTGGATGCTATCGGGAGCACACGGTGGGTGGGCAACCCGCCTGCTCGTTCACGTGTCCGGTGGCGGCGCGTATGCGCGTCCACCCCTACGACCGTAGCTCGACCCGGTCCGGTTCCCAAGGGACCGGACGGGGCTGGTGACTCATGTCTCAACAGGTACGCCGACAGAACCCGGCGGGCGAAACGGCCGTAGCGGCCGGAAGCGGGTGTGCGGAAGCGGCCGCAGGGCGCGTCGTTGCAGCTGTACGCCCTGCGGCCGCTTCCGGAGGGCCGTGCCGGACCCAGGCGGACCAGGCCGGGCCCATGACGGGGCACGGCACTCCGCCGGGACGGGCCCGCACGCCCGTCGACCGGCGGTTCGAGGGGGCCGCCCGGCGGCGTGGTCCGTCGGCAGGCGGCCCGGGATCAGTCGGCGATCCGGTACTCCTCCAGGAGCCGGCGCCCGACGATCATCTTCTGGATCTCCGCAGTACCTTCACCGATGAGCAGCATCGGGGCCTCGCGGTAGAGGCGCTCGATCTCGTACTCCTTGGAGAAGCCGTAGCCGCCGTGGATGCGGAAGGCGTCCTCGACCACCTCCTTGCAGTACTCGGAGGCGAGGTACTTGGCCATGCCGGCCTCGAGGTCGTTGCGCTCGCCGCTGTCCTTCTTGCGGGCGGCCATGACCATCATCTGGTGGGCGGCCTCGACCTTGGTGGCCATCTCGGCGAGCTTGAACTGGATCGCCTGGTGCTCGGCGATCTTCTTGCCGAAGGTGGAGCGCTGCTGGGCGTAGGAGATGCCGAGCTCGAAGGCGCGGCGGGCGACGCCGCAGCCGCGGGCGGCGACGTTGACGCGGCCGACCTCGACGCCGTCCATCATCTGGTAGAAGCCGCGGCCCGGGACGCCGCCGAGGATGCGGTCGGCCGGGATGCGGACGTCCTGGAGGACCAGCTCGGTGGTGTCGACGCCCTTGTAGCCCATCTTCTCGATCTTGCCGGGCACGGTCAGGCCCGGAACCTTGGGGTTCGGGCCGAAACCGGCCTCCTTCTCGATCAGGAAGGTGGTCATGTTCTTGTACGGGGTGCTGCCGCCCTCGTCGGTCTTGCAGAGGACCGCGACCAGGGTGGAGGTGCCGCCGTTGGTGAGCCACATCTTCTGGCCGTTGAGGACGTAGAACTCTCCGTCCCTGACGCCCTTGGTGGAGATGGCCGAAACGTCGGAGCCGAGGCCCGGCTCGGACATCGAGAAGGCACCGCGGATCTCGCCGGCCGCCATCTTCGGCAGGAAGTAGTCCTTCTGCTCCTGGGTGCCGTGGGCGTTGATCATGTGGGCCACGATGAAGTGGGTGTTCACGATGCCGGAGACGGACATCCAGCCGCGGGCGATCTCCTCGACCACCAGGGCGTAGGTGAGCAGCGACTCCCCGAGGCCGCCGTACTCCTCGGGGATGGTCAGACCGAACAGGCCGAGCTGCTTCATGCCCTCGACGATGGCGGTCGGGTACTCGTCCTTGTGCTCCAGCTCGGTCGCGACCGGAATGATCTCCTTGTCGACGAAATCCCGCACGGTGGCGAGGATGTCCCGCTGGATCTCGGTGAGGCCGTCGGTCTGTGCGAGGCGTCCCATCGTGCGGCTCCGAAAGGTTTGAGGGTCTGCGGAAAAGTCGGGGCACGATGGTGGTAAGGCGCTGCTCGCCTCGGCGGGCCCTGACGGGGTCGGAGGAGGTCCTGATGAGGTACTG
>NZ_JBFBFA010000038.1:0-75565 GCF_040683915.1 Kitasatospora sp. NPDC093102
CCAGGATCAAACTCTCCGTGAATGTTTACCCGGCAGTGCTTAATTAAAAGCGCCGGTCGACACCCGCGTTGAGCGGCACGGCAACCACCGGAATAAGGCGGCCCCGCGCACTGCGTCCTCGCTAGTGTTATTTCAAAAGGAATCTCCAACCCCAGAAAATCTGAGGCCGGGGATGTCAACATATCTGGCGTTGACTTTTGGCACGCTGTTGAGTTCTCAAGGAACGGACACTTCCTTCGGACCGCCTTCCAGCGGACCCTCCGGGCTTCGTTCTTTCGTGTTTCCAGCTTATCAGATGTTTTCTGCTCCGTTTTCCGGAGTTTCATTCATCCAACTTCCCGAACTGGTCGGGCCCGCTTTTCGCGACATCCACCACATTAGCGCATTCCGAGTGTTACTCGAAATTCACACTCACCTGATTGGCGGGAACGCCGAAGTGCCCATTTTCATGGGGACCAGAGTGAGAGTGGGTCGCGCTGAGTGAGGCTGCCGCTCCAGCGACTCGTTCAACACTAGGCCACCTGGCCGACATCGTCAAACGTCGAGGGCCGGATCTGTCCAGATCCGGCCCTCGGGACTCAAAGCCGCAGCTCAGAGCGGGTGTACTTTCAGCCTGGCCTAGGGCCGACCGGTCCGTAGACCCATCAGCCGGCGGCAACCAGCTTCGCCGCCGCCAGGTTCCGCTTGCCCCGCCGCAACACGAGCCAGCGGCCGTGCAGCAGGTCGGCCTCGGTCGGCACCGCCTCCTCGTCCGTCACCTTGACGTTGTTGAGGTAGGCACCGCCCTCCTTGATCGTCCGGCGGGCGGCCGAGCGGCTCGGCGACAGGCCGACGGCGACCAGCAGGTCGACCACCGTCTGGAGTTCGGACACCTCCGCCTTCGGGACCTCGGCCAGGGCGGCGGCCAGGGTCGCGGGCTCGAGGTCGGCGAGGTCGCCCTGACCGAACAGCGCCTTGGACGCAGCGACCGCGCGCTCGTACTGCTCCACGCCGTGCACCAGGGTGGTGAGCTCCTCGGCGAGGGCACGCTGGGCGAGGCGGGCGGCGGGGCGCTCGGTGGTCTCGCGCTCCAGTTCCTCGATCTCCTCCTTCGAGCGGAAGCTGAAGATCCGCAGGAAGTTGGGGACGTCCCGGTCGTCCGCGTTCAGCCAGAACTGGTAGAAGGCGTACGGGGTGGTCAGCTCGGGGTCGAGCCAGACCGTGCCGGATTCGGTCTTGCCGAACTTGGTGCCGTCGGCCTTGACGATCAGCGGAGTGGCCAGCGCGTGGACGGACTTGCCGTCGGCCTTGCGGATCAGGTCCGTGCCGGCGGTCAGGTTGCCCCACTGGTCGCTGCCACCGGTCTGCAGGGCGCAGCCGTAGCGGCGGTTCAGCTCCAGGTAGTCCATGCCCTGGAGGATCTGGTAGCTGAACTCGGTGTAGCTGATGCCCGCGTCGGAGTTGAGCCGTCGGGCGACGGCCTCCTTGGCGATCATGTTGTTGACCCGGAAGTACTTTCCCACGTCACGCAGCAGGCTGATCGCCGACATCCCGGACGTCCAGTCCAGGTTGTTGACCATCCGCGCCGCGTACGGGCCCTCGAAGTCGAGGAAGCGCGAGATCTGGCCCCGCAGGCGCTCGACCCAACCGGCCACCGTCTCGGGATCGTTGAGCACCCGCTCGGCAGTGGGCTTCGGGTCGCCGATCAGGCCCGTGGCACCACCGACCAGGCCGAGCGGGAGGTTTCCCGCCTGCTGGATGCGGCGCATGGTGAGGATCTGCACCAGGTTGCCGAGGTGCAGGCTGGGGGCCGTCGGGTCGAAGCCGCAATAGAACGTGACCGGGCCGTCCGCGAACGCCTTGCGCAGTGCGTCCTCGTCAGTGGACAGGGCGATCAACCCTCGCCACCGCAGCTCGTCGACGATGTCCGTCACGGTCACGCTTCTCCTTCGATCGGGCGTCCGCCCGGTGCCGGCCCGATTCGGTCGGGCCCCGGGTCGGTACGACTCCAGCCTGTTAGAGCCTACGCGGTTCCGGCCAGCGAGTTTTCCCCGAGGCACCCCACCGGGTCCGGCGGCCCGCCCTCGCGGGCCCCTCCCCGATACCGGAAATTCCGTTGTTCGACGGCTGCGGGCCCATTCAGAGTGGTTCCACCGCCGTGCGGCGGCAGTGACGTGTGTGGAGACGGTCGTGCCGCCGTGGCACGCCCGCGGGAAGGGTGTGCCGAGTGCGCAACACGCTGGTTCTGAACGCGAGCTACGAGCCCCTGACAACGGTGTCGCTCCAGCGCGCCGTCGTCCTGGTGCTCCAGGACAAGGCGGTGGTGGAGCAGGCACATCCGCTGCGCTCGATCCGGGGGACGGGTGTGGCCGTCCCGGTGCCGCGGGTGATCAGACTGCAACGGTACGTACGGGTGCCATTCCGACAACAGGCTCCGTGGTCGCGGCGGGGCGTACTGGCCCGGGACCAGCACCTGTGCGCGTACTGCGGCCGGCGGGCCACTACGGTGGACCACCTCCAGCCCAGGTCGCGCGGTGGTGCCGACAGCTGGATGAACACCGTGGCCGCGTGCGCGGAGGACAACCAGCGCAAGGCGGACCGTACGCCGGAGCAGGCCGGGATGAAGCTACTGCGCCGCCCGTTCGTGCCCACGCCGCAGGCCAGCCTGATGCTGGCGCTCGGTCTGCGCAGCTCGGAGGTCCGGGACCTCGCCGACTGGCTGCCGACCGTACCGGGCCGGCCCGTCTCCGCGGCGTGATGCGGTTCCCGGGATCGAGGACGCTCTCAACCTGAGGAAACTCTCAGCGTCAGGACGACGGCGGGTGGGGACGGCACGGGCGTGGACCAGGGCAGAAGGCCTCAGTCCTTCGCCTTGTACCCCGCCGCCGTGCCGTAGTTGGTCGAGTGCTCGGGTACCACGACCACCTGCCCGCCGCCGATCAGCACCCGTCCGGAGATCAGCAGCGAGCCGGTACCGGGCGGGAAGTTGCCGCCGGTCGCCTCCTGACCGCCCGCCAGCGGGAACCGGCTGAGTCGGGCGGGCTGGTCGCGGCGTTCGTCGGCGGCCAGCACCAGCGACCCGCCGTCGATGCCGACCGCCCGGACGGCGCCCTTGGCGGCGGTCGGCACCTTCCAGCGCTGCTTGCCGGTGTCCAGGTCGTAGCCGACGGCGGCCACCGGCCCGCCGCCGTTCGGCGGGGCCAGGGTGGTGACCATCGTGCGGCCCTCGAAGTACACGCCGGGAGTAGCCGAAAACACACCGTGGACGACGTCCAGCCGACCGCCGTCGACGGCCACCGGGATCTCGGCCGCCGGGTCGCCGCCCGTGCCCCAGGCGAACACCCGGTCGTCCTCGGGCTTCTCCCCGGTGGTGAGGACCACGGACGGCTCGGCGGACAGCACGGTCACCGTCTTCGGCTGGTTGTTCAGGCCCCGCCACCAGCCGACCTTGCCGTCCGCGATGTTCAGCGCCACGGCCTGGTCGGCGGGGGTCGAGTCGGCGCAGGAGGAGGCGACGAGCACGGTCTTGCCGCTGACACCGCCGGACAGGGTGCAGAACTTGCCCTGCCCGGTGTACTGCCAGACGTCCTTCCCGTCGGCCGACTCCCAGGCCAGCGCCCGGTCGTCGCCGACGGCGACCACCTTGTCCTCGGTAACGCCGACCCGGGCCGAGTAGCCGCCCTTGGTGTCCGAGAGGGCTTTGGTCCACGCGGTCTTGCCGGTCTTGCTGTCCACCGCGGCCACCAGCGTGCAGGGGCTCTTCGGATCGGGCTGCGGACGGAACAGCGCCGCGCCCAGGCCCGCCTGGTTCACCCCCGCCGACAGCCCGCACGGAACGGCCCCGGCGGCCGGCGGTTCCACCGACCAGGTCGGCTTGCCACCCGCCCGGTCGTACGCATGCACTCCGGAGCCATCGGCCCGGACCACCACGTCGGCCAGCAGCCAGCTGCCGATCAGCGTGTCGTCGCCCGCGGAGGAACCGGCCGCGACGGGCTGCGCGGCCCACGCCCGGGTGTGCGCCACCGCGAAGCCCGGCTCACCGCCGCTGCTCGCCGCCGCACTGCCACCGCCCTCGGTGCCGACCATCAGCCCGGCCGCCACCAGCACTCCCAGCGCGACCACCCCGGCGCCGGTCCGCACCAGCAGGGCCTTGCGGCTGGGCACGTGTTCCCCTGTCAGCACCGCGTCGGCGGCCTTCCGGGCCCTGGCCGAGAGCGAGGAGCCGGAGCCCGCCCCAACACCGGAACCGCCGCCGGCACTCCGACGGGCGGCGGCCCGCGACGGCGCGGCGGTCCCGGCCTGCGGCCCGGGAGCCTGCTCCGGAGAAGTCTCCGCGGGCTTCTCGGGGACGAGCGCGGGCGTCGGCTCGGTCTCCTCGACGTGTACGTAGCCGTCCGCCGAGAACTCCGCCCCCGCCGGGACGTACAGCCCCTCCTCGGCGGGCTGCTGCGTGGTGGCGTACGTCGCGTACGCCTGATGCTGCTGCGCGTGATCCGGGTACTGCGGATACGGCTGGTACTGCTCCTGTCCGCCGTACTGGCCCTGGACGTAGCCGCCCTCGCCATAGCCGGCCGGGCCGTACCCGCTCTGGTGGTACCCGCTCTGGTCATAGCCGGTGTGCCCGTGAGCACCCTGGCCGAACTGCGGCTGCTGCTGCCCGTACTCGGCCGAGGCGTAGTCCGGCTGCGGCTGCCACTGCGACGGCTGCTGCGGCGTCTGCTGCTGCTCGGAGTACCCGCCGTACCCGCCGTTCTGCCAGTCCGAGTGGCCCGGGGGCAACCACGGCTGCTGGGAGTGGGCGTCTCCGAAAGGCTCCTGCGCCATCCGTTCCGTCCCTCCCGAGCCACCTGCCTGCCGATGCGCCAGTCAGCATCTCACGCCCGCCCGGTGACGTGGCCCGGGCCCTCGGTCGTACGGTCCCGGGATTCTCGGTGGCGCCGCGTCAGGCTGCCGACTCGGCACGCAGGGCCCCGTCGATCCGGGCGGCGAGGGTGAAGTCCAGCCCGGTGAGGCCGCCGGCGCTGTGGGTGGACAGGACGAAGCGCAGGGTGCGCCAGCGGATGTCGATGTCCGGGTGGTGGTCGAGCGCCTCGGCCTGCTCGGAGACGGCGACGACCACCCGGATCGCCGCCGGGAAGTCCGGGGCGTCGGCGCTGCGGGCGATGCTGTCGCCCGCTCGCGTCCACTGGGGCAGCGCCGCCAGGGCCGCCGTGATCTCGTCCTCGTTCAGCCGTGCCCTGCTGGTCATCGCCGCGCTCCTGGTGGGTCGGGGGTGCCGGGCTTCCGGAATGTCCGGGGTTCCGGTGTCAGGCGGCCTTCCGACGCGGACGGGCCACGAGCTCGCCGTCGCAGTTGGGGCAGGCGGCGGCCATAGCCTCGGTGCAGTCCGGGCAGAAGGTGCACTCGTAGGAACATATCGAGGCGCGGCCGTCTGCGCTCAGCGACACCGCGCAGCGCTCGCAGCTCTCACGCATCTCCAGGGCCATGGCGCACTCCTTCGACCTGCACACGGTCTGACGTTCGTTCAACTCAGCAACAGCTTGGTGACGGCCACGAGACCGACCACCACGATGACACCGCGCAGCACGGTCGGCGGGAGGCGGCGGCCGACCTTGGCGCCGAGCAGTCCTCCGACCAGCGAGCCCGCCGCGATCAGACCGGCGGCGGCCCAGTTCACGGTCGACGTGAAGAGGAAGAAGAGCGCGGCGACTGCGTTGACGATCATCGCCAGGGCGTTCTTCACCGCATTGATTCGCTGGAGGTCGTCCTGGAGCAGCATGCCCATCAGCGCCATCAGCAGCACGCCCTGCGCGGCGCCGAAGTAACCGCCGTAGATGCCGGTCAGGAACACCCCGACCAGCAGCACCGGGCTGCCGTCCGGATCGCCGCCGGGGCGGCGACGGGCGGCGACGGCCCTGGCCACCCGGGGCTGGATCACCACCAGGACGAGCGCGAGCAGGATCAGCGCCGGGACGATCGCGTCGAAGGCCCCGCTCGGCAGCTTGATCAACAGCAGCGCGCCGACCAGCCCGCCGAGCAGTGAAGCGATGCCCATGCGCAGCACGCGGCGGCCTTGGCCGACCAGTTCGCGGCGGTACCCGATCACGCCGCTGAGCGAGCCGGGGACCAGACCGAAGGAGTTGGAGACGTTGGCGGTGACCGGCGGAATACCCACGGCGAGCAGGACCGGGAAGGTGATCAGGGTGCCGGAACCGACGATCACATTGATCATCCCGGCGCCGATGCCGGCCACCAGGACGGCGATCGACTCCCAGAGCGTCATGGGTCACCTCTCCTCTCGGTCCTGTCCGAGGGGATCATGCCGGACGGCCTTGCGGGCCGACCAGACCCGCCCACTATTCGGGACGCACGCCACAACGCCCGGTACGCGCGATTCGGTACCGCGAAAGGCCGTGGGCCCGCCACCTCTTGGCAGCGGGCCCACGGCGAAGCACGATTCGACCGATCACTCCGGGTCGATCTTCGGGTACTCCCGCGCCGGGTCCACCCGGGGACGGGCGGCGCCCTTCTCGGTGTCCACCGGCCGCGGGCCGGACGCCGGGTCCAGCGGCACCTGGGTGGCCGCGGGGGCCGCCTGCGGAACGCTGGGCGCCGCGACCGCGCCGCCGTTCACCCCGCCGTTGCCGGTCAGACCGGTGAAGGCGCCGCCGAGGCCCTTGAGCGCGTCGCCTACCTCGCTGGGGATGATCCAGAGCTTGTTGGAGTCGCCCTTGGCCAGTTCGGGCAGGGTCTGGAGGTACTGGTAGGCGAGCAGCTTCTGGTCGGCGTCGCCGTCGTGGATGGCTTCGAAGACCGTTCGGATCGCGGCCGCCTCACCGTCCGCGCGCAGGACCGCGGCCTGCGCCTCACCCTCGGCCTTGAGCACCTCGGCCTGCTTCTCACCCTCGGCCTTGAGGATCTGGGCCTGGCGCTGGCCTTCGGCGGTGAGGATCGCGGCGCGCTTGTCCCGGTCGGCGCGCATCTGCTTCTCCATCGAGTCCTGGATGGAGGTCGGCGGCTCGATCGCCTTCAGCTCGACGCGGTTGACCCGGATGCCCCACTTGCCGGTGGCCTCGTCCAGGACGCCGCGCAGGCCGGCGTTGATGACCTCGCGCGAGGTCAGGGTGGACTCCAGGTCCATCGAGCCGATGATGTTGCGCAGCGTGGTGACGGTCAGCTGCTCGATCGCCTGGATGTAGCTGGCGACCTCGTACGTCGCGGCGCGGGGGTCGGTCACCTGGTAGTAGATGACGGTGTCGATGTTGACGACCAGGTTGTCCTGGGTGATCACCGGCTGCGGGGGGAACGGCACGACCTGCTCGCGCAGGTCGATCCGGTTGCGGACCCGGTCGATGAACGGGACGACGATGTTCAGCCCTGCGTTGAGCGTCCGGGTGTAGCGGCCGAAGCGCTCCACGATCGCGGCGCTGGCCTGCGGGATGACCTGGATCGTCTTGATCAGCGCGATGAAGGCCACCACGACCAGGACGACCAAAACGATAAGGACGGGTTCCACGGACTCTCCCCTAGACGACCAGGGCGGTCGCGCCCTGGATTTCGACGACGTCGACCTTCTGGCCCGGCTGGTACACACTGTCCGGGTTGAGCGCGCGAGCCGACCAGATCTCGCCGTTCAGCTTGATCCGGCCGCCCTCCCCGTCGACGGTTTCCGCGACGACCGCGGTGGCGCCCTGGAGCGCCTCGATGCCCATCTTGACCTGCGGGCCCTTCTGCAGCTGCCGGCGGGCGATGGGGCGGACGAAGACCAGCAGCCCGACCGAGACCGCGATGAAGGTCAGGGTCTGGGGGATCGCTCCCCCGCCCAGCGCGGCCACCACTGCGGCCACCAGCGCGCCGATCGCGAACATGGCGAACTCCGGCACCGCGGTGAGCACCAGCGGTATGCCGAGGGCCGCGGCGGCCAGGAACCACCAGATCCAGCTGTCCACACGTCCATCCTAGGGAGCGAAGGGCCTTCGGGGGACAGTTCCCGCAGGTCGAGGGGCGGAAACCGGTCGCGCGTGCGACCGGTCCCGACGGCCTTCCGAGTGATGGAGGAGTAGAGCGCCGCGACGGGGCGGACGGGGGCTCAGCCCAGCGGCAGTCCCTGGGCCGACCAGCGGTCCCCGTGGCGCTCCAGCGTGAGCGGCAGGCCGAAGCACTTGGAGAGGTTACGGGCGGTCAGCTCGGTGTCGATCGGGCCCGCGGTGAGCACCTTGCCCTGGCGGATCATCAGGACGTGGGTGAAGCCGGGGGCGATCTCCTCGACGTGGTGGGTGACCATCGCCATGGCCGGGGCGAACTCGTCCTGGGCCAGCGCGCCGAGCCGGCGGACCAGGTCCTCGCGGCCGCCGAGGTCGAGGCCGGCCGCGGGCTCGTCGAGCAGCAGCAGCTCGGGGTCGGTCATCAGGGCGCGGGCGATCAGGGTGCGCTTGCGCTCGCCCTCGGAGAGGGTGCCGAACTTGCGACCGGTGAGGTTGGCCATGCCGAGGCGGTCGAGCAGGGCGAGGGCGCGGCCCTCGTCGGACTGCTCGTAGGTCTCCTGCCAGCTGACCGTCATACCGTAGGCCGCGGTGAGCACGGTCTGCAGCACGGTCTGCTCGGCCGGCAGCTTGTCGAACATGGCGGCGCCGGCCAGGCCGATCCGGGAACGCAGCTCGAAGACGTCGATCTCGCCGAGCTTCTCACCCAGCACCGTGACCTTGCCCGAGGTCGGGAACAGGTACGAGGAGGCGATCTGCAACAGCGTGGTCTTGCCGGCGCCGTTCGGGCCCAGGATGACCCAACGCTCGCCCTCGGAGATGGACCACGAGACCTGGTCGACCAGCGCACGCCCCTCCCGGACCACGGATACGTCCACCAGCTCCAGCACGTCGCTCATGCCTATGCCTTCCCCAAAAACAAGATTCTCGGCCGTCGGTGCGGGCGGCGGGCCTACTCCGGCAGCCGGTGGGCACGGGTGGGTGCGCCGCACACGCATGGGCAAACCTACGCCACGCGGATGACCGCCGATTCCGTAGGCTGGCCGGATGCTCGCGACTCCTGCCGACAATCCGTACGAAGAGCCCCGTTCGGGGCGGCTCACCGCCTGGGGCAACGCCCTGCTGGCGGGTCTGGTATCACCGGACGACGCCGCTGAAGCTGTCCTGGGTGCGGACGAGATCCACCGGGTTACCGGGCTGCCCGGTGACGCGCCTGGCGAGCAGCACGGGCTGACCTGGGCGCTGGGGCGGCTGCGGGTGCTCGGCGTGAAGGGCCTGCGTCTCGCTCTGCCCTCAGCCGGGCATCCGCTCGGATTGACCGGCCCGAGGGCCTTCAACGAGCAGGCCATGAGCGCGGGTGAGGCCGTCCTGGCCGTGGGCGCACCGCTCGGGCTGGTGCCGGAGGTGGAGGTGTACGGCCCGGCCGGCGACCGCTCGGCAACCGTGCTGTGGCGCTGTTCCGAGGTCAGCGACACACCGCCGGCGGACGTACCCTCGCTGCACGAGGCGGAACGTGAGCTGGCGGACGGGCTGCGGGAGGCGACCCTCATGCTCACCCGCCTCGACGTGGCCGGCACAGGGCCTGAGGCCCTGCGCGCCCTCGATGTCTATCGCCGTCGAGGGCACAGCGAGCTGCTCGCCCCCGGCTACCCGCCCCGGGCTGTCCGTGTGCTGGAGTCGGCCCGCCAGGTGTCCGCCTTGCTCACCATCGCCTCCGGCAGCCACGGCGCTGCCGTCAGCGCCTCTGAGATGGCGGCCCGCCAGTCCGTCCTGGCCCCGCTGCGGCGCACGGCCCGACGTGCCCAGGTGGCCGCATACAACGCCCTCGTCGACGAGCGAGACGACCGCTGAGAGATGCCGGCTCCCGGGGTCTACGGTGAGCGCGATTACCTCGGCATGCTCGTACCTGCTGTCGGGCCCGGCGGTCGGGCCTCCCGGCGCCGTAGCGGCTGCCAGCCGACACCGGGACCGCCTCAGGACTTCGGCTGCCTCCTCCTCCGAGTAGCTCTCCGCAAGCCGCCGCTCCAGCGCCTCGACCGCAGCCCGTGCCGTGGCCGCGGCCTTGTGCATACGTTTCATGACGACCTGCTCCACCGCGGCATGCGGGACGGCCGCCAAGGCCTCCCGGCTGTATGTCGGCCAGCCTCGGTATCCGCCGCAGGGGCGCAGCTCCCCTGCGGCGGCAAGCCGCCTGACGTCCTCGGCGATCACCAACAGACCGGTGGTGTGGCGCAGAACCGTGGCCGCTTTGGCCGCCCCCACCGGCGGCACAGCGCCCAGCGCGAGGATGATTTCCTCGGCACGGGCCTTCAGCTGCACCTCGACGAGGGCCGACCAGGTGCCGTTGTCGAGGTCCGGCTCTGGGATCAGTTCACGTTCCCGTGCCAGGTTGAACTGCCAGCGCCGCATCCGGAGCCGGCGCCTCAGCAACTCAGGCCCGTAGGCCTCCCGGTCTCGGACTGTCTCCCGAACCAAGCTCGCTCTACGCTCGATGGCCTCGGCTGCGCGGATATCTACTCTCACCTCCTGGCCCCCGGACAAGCGCCCACCCAGCTCCCGTCCTCGATTTTCGCCCTCGGCAATCGGTTGCGACCCAGACCCGGACATCGGAGGCTCATCGAACATGCGGCACGTCAACTCAAGCTCATGGGCCGGTACGACAGGCCCGCACTCACTGCGCATCGCGTTCATCCGCCCCTCCCTCGGGATCGGTGTCGGCGATCAGCCTGGCACAGCCGACTGACTACACATCACCCCAATTCCGACCATCCCTGCCGAACGGCACATGCGGGACCCCCGTTTGACGCCTGTCCTGGCCGAAAACCTGCCGATCCGCACGGCGTCCGCACCAACTCCCCACGCCCCCAGCGCACTACCCCTCGCGGGTCTCGCCGTGGCGAACGGCCCAGAGTGCTGCCTGGGTGCGGTCGGCCAGGTCCAGCTTCATGAGGATGTTGGACACATGGGTCTTCACCGTCTTCTCCGAGAGGTGCAGGCTACGGGCGATCTCCCGGTTGGAGCGGCCATCGGCGATGTGACCGAGCACTTCGCGCTCGCGCTCTGTGAGCGTGCCACCGCGGCCCTGTGGAGCGCGCGGGCCATCGTCGGAAAGGAGAGCCTCGGCCAGTTCGGGCTGGAGCAGAACGTGGCCGGCGTGCACCGAACGGATCGCCCCGGCCAGCGCCTCCGGGTCCACATCCTTGTAGACGTACCCGGCCGCACCGGCCCGCAGCGCGGGAACCATCGTGCGGTGCTCGGTGAAGCTGGTGACGATCAGGATCCGGGCGCGGCTGCCCTCCCCCTTGAGCGTGCGCAGCGCCTCGATGCCGTCGACGCCGGGCATCTTGAGATCCATCAGGACGACGTCGGGGTCGAGTTCACGGGCCCGCTCGACGCCCTCCGCCCCATCGGCGGCCTCCCCGACCACCTCGATGTCGTCCTGCACTTCCAGGAAGGTGCGCAGCCCGCGTCGAACCACCTGGTGGTCGTCGACCAGCAGGACACGGATCGACGGTGTGCTCTCAGGCACCGGGGACCTCCATCTCGACGAGCGTCCCCCGGCCGGGGGCCGACTCCAGGGTGAGCGTGCCGCCGACGGCGGCCGCACGGTCGCGCATCGAGGCCAGGCCGAGGTGGCGGCCAGCCCGACGGACAGACTCTGGATCGAAGCCGCGCCCGTCGTCGTGCACGCGCAGCACCGCACCGCGCGCAGGCGTCCCGGCCAGGGTGACAGTGACCCGGCGGGCACCGGAGTGGCGCAGTGCGTTGTGCAGCGCTTCCTGGGCGACTCTCAGCAGCGCAGCCTCCTGGGCGGGTGGCAGCGCCCGGACGCCGTCGGCGGCGAAGACGACATCGGCGGTGTGCGCCCGGTCGAGGACCTGTACCTGGGAGGCGAGGGTGGCGCTCAGCCCGTCCTCCTCCAGGGCGGCGGGACGCAGTTCCACGACGACGGCGCGCAGTTCGTCGGCGGCCTCGGCGGCCAGCCGGGCGACCTCGGCAAGCTCGGCGCGTGCCCGGGCCGGGTCGCGGTCGACGAGCTTGGCGGCCGCCTTGGCGGTGAGCCGGAGCGAGAAGAGCTTCTGCGAGACGGCGTCGTGCAGATCATGGGCGATCCGGGCACGCTCGCCGGCCAGTGTGAGCTCGCGGCTGCGCTCGTACAGCCGGGCGTTGGAAAGGGCGAGGGCGGCGTGTGCGGCGAGGATCCGCAGCAGTTCCTCGTCGTGGTCGGTGAAGAGGCCCCCGCCGCGTTTGTTGGCGAGGAAGATGACGCCCATCACCTGGGGCTCGTCCTCGGCCGCTTCGGTGTCCAGGATCGGCATGCCCAGAAAGGCGTCCATGTCGGGGTGGGCCGCGGGCCACCCTTCGAAGGCTGGTGCTTTGCGGACGTCCACGAGCCGGGTGGGGCCGGTCTCGTGCAGCATCGCGGCGAGCACGCCGTGCTGCCGGGGCAGCGGGCCGATCGCTCGCCACTGCTCGTCGGTGACACCGTCGACCACGAACTGGGCGAAGCCTCCGTGGTCGTCGGGCACGCCCAGGGCCGCGTACTCGGCGCCGAGCAGGCCCCGGGCGGAGGCGGTGATGCGGCGCAGCACCTCGCGGACCTCCAAATGCCGGCTCATGGCGAGCAGCGCCTGGCTGACGGCCTCGATCCCGGACAGACACGGTTCGCAGGCGGACAGCAGGCCCCGGTGGGCACGGTGGTCTCCGGTGGTGCTGGGCATACCGCCAAACTACCGCCGCCATGACGACCGCCGCGTCCGCCCACAGCCGCCCCGGGCCCAGGCCCGGGGACCTAGGCCGCAGGGCCCGTCCGGGGCCTCGGGAGACCGCCCGGAACGCCGAGGGGCGGCCCTCCCCAGTGGGAGAGCCGCCTCTCGGCCTGCTGCCGGAGAAGGGGTCAGCCCTTCTGCATGACCTCGGGCTCGTGCCGGCGCTGGAGCCGGGTCACGAGGACGCCGATGACGATCGAGATGGCGATCAGCACGCCCGCGTCGATCGCCCACTGGGCGACACTGTGCTTCCAGAGCGGGTCGTAGTTGGGGTTCTGGAAGTCCTTGTTCCAAGGTCCCATGAGCATGGACAGGTCGAGCGTGGTGGACACGACGCCGGTGCCCCAGCGGGCCGGCATCAGCCAGGCGGCCTGCTCCAGACCGGGCTTGCTGAAGATCTGGAAGAGGCAGCCGGTGAAGACGACCTGGACGATGGCGAACATGACCAGTAGCGGCATGGTCTTCTCGGCGGTCTTCACCAGCGCGGAGATCATCAGACCGAACATCATCGCAGCGAAGCTCAGCAGGATCATGCCGATGGTCATCTCGATGATCGGCAGGTTCTTGACGATCAGGCCGTGCTCGGGGAGCTTGCGCGGCAGGAAGCCGACGGCGGAGATGATGGCGCCCTGGATCACGCTGAAGAAGCCCAGCACGATGATCTTGGACATCATGTACGCCGAGCGGGAGAGCCCGGTGGCTCGTTCTCGCTCGTAGATCGCCCGTTCCTTGATCAACTCTCGGACCGAGTTGGCCGCTCCGGAGAAGCAGGCGCCGATCGCCAGGATCAGAATGATCGTGGCGGCCCCGCTGTTGAGGTGGAGCTGCGTCTTCGGGTTGGAAGCGAGCCCCGGTTCGTTGGGGATCAGCACGCTGACCGCGCCGATGACCGCGGGCAGCAGCACCGACAGCGCCAGGAAGCCCCGGTCCGAGGCGAGCACCGACATGTAGCGGCGCATCAGGGTCCACAGCTGCGAGCCCCAGCTCTGCGGCTTCGGCGGCTTGACGGCCTCCTGGGCGACCTGGACGTGCTGCACCTCGCCCGCCTCCACGGTGGGTGCGGAGTACTGCTGGTAGTGCACCGAGCCCCTGTAGCGACCGGCCCAGTCGTGGTCCGGGTAGTTCTCGAAGGCCTGGAAGACGTCCGCCCAGGTCTCGTACCCGAAGAAGTGCAGCGCCTCGTCCGGCGGGCCGAAGTAGGCCACCGAACCGCCCGGCGCCATTACGAGCAGCCGGTCGCACAGTGCGAGTTCGGCCACCGAGTGGGTGACGACCAGGATGGTGCGGCCGTCGTCGGCGAGACCTCGCAGCATCTGCATGACCTCACGGTCCATACCCGGGTCGAGGCCCGAGGTGGGCTCGTCCAGGAAGATCAGCGAGGGCTTTGTCAGCAGCTCCAGGGCGACCGAGACACGCTTCTGCTGGCCGCCGGAGAGCGCGGTGATCTTGTTGTCGGCGCGCTTGTCCAGGCGCAGCTCGTACAGCACCTCGTCGATCCGGGCCTCGCGCTCGCGCGCCTCGGTGTCGCCGGGGAAGCGCAGCCGGGCCGCGTACTTGAGGCCCTTTCGGACGGTGAGCTCGCGGTGCAGGATCTCGGACTGCGGCACCAGGCCGATGCGCGAGCGGAGCTCGGCGAACTGCTTGTAGAGGTTGCGGCCGTCGTACAGGACCTCGCCGCGGTCGGCCGGACGGTACCCGGTGAGGGCGCGCAGCAGCGTGGACTTGCCGGAGCCGGACGGGCCGATGACCGCGACCAGGGACTTCTCCGGGACGCCGAAGCTGACGTCGTTGAGCAGGATCTTCTTGCCGCCCTTGTGCTCGACCTCGACGGTCAGGTGGCGGGCGGAGAAGGAGACCGCGCCGGTGTCGACGAACTCCTGGAGCTGGTCGCCGACCAGGACGAAGCCGGAGTGACCGACGGTCAGCCGGTCCTGCGGGCCCATCAGCTGACGCTGCACCCGCTGACCGTTGAGGAAGATGCCGTTGTGGCTGCCGAGGTCGACGATCTCATAGCGGCCGTCCGGGAGCTGACGCAGCTCGGCGTGGTGACGGGAGACCTGGAGGTCGGACACCACGATGTCGTTGTCGAGCGCACGACCGATCCGGACGGTGCGCATCGCCGACGTCAGGTTGCGGATGATGGTCGGCTGCGGCCCGTCGCCACCCTGCTGCGGCGGGCCCTGGAAGCCCTGCTGCTGCGGGAAGCCACCGTGCTGGGGCTGCGGCTGCGGGGCCGGCTGGGCCTGCGGCGGCGCGTACTGCTGCTGCGGGAACGGCGGCTGGGCCTGCGGCTGACCCGACCAGGCCTGCTGCTGCGGCTGCTGGTACGGGTCGTGCTGCGGCCAGCCCTGCTGCGGAGCGGGCTGCTGGGGCGTGGGCACCGGACCACGGCTGGTGGTGGCCTCGTGCATCGGGGCGGCCTGCGGAGCAGCGGCGTGCGCGGGTGCGGAGAAGCCGAGCCGGGGGCCGTTCTCCGGGTTGCCCAGGTTGACCACGGCACCGGGGAACAGCTGGGCCTGCATGGTGCGGGCGCCGGCCACGTACGTTCCGTTGGTGCTGCCGTGGTCGTCCAGTTGCCAACCGCTGCCGTTGAAGCTGATGGTCCCGTGCTGCCAGGACACCCTGGCGTCCTCGAACGAGAAGTCGGACTGCGGGTTGCGCCCGATGGTGTAGGACCGCCCCGGCTCCAGAGTCCGCTGCTGTCCGTTGATCTCAATGACGAGTTGCGGCACTGCGCGCCTGCCCCGCTCTCTCGGTTCCCCCGAATTGTGGCCCCCGGCCAGGGGTGCGATGTTCCTGTGATTGACGGGGGGAATCATTCCAGCCCGCCGACCGCCGATGAAAGTCGGCCTGGGTGACTGTGACCAGGCTGCTACCGAGCCTGACCCATGGCGTCCCGCGAGGTGGGACGGGTGCCCCCGGGCCGTCGGGCGCCGGGTAGCGTGGGAGGCACCATGAACGCATCGCCCCTGGCCGCTGAGCCCCTCCCCGCCGCCCAGCACCGGACCGCGGACGAGCGCACCCTGCTCGTCAAGGTGTTCGGCAAGGACCGCCCCGGCATCACCGCCGGCCTCTTCACGACGCTGGCCGGCTTCGGCGTCGACGTCATCGACATCGAGCAGGTCGTCACCCGTGGCCGCATCACGCTGTGCGCCCTGGTCACCCCGCCCCCCGCACCCGGCGCCGAGGGTGGGCTGCGGGCCACCGTCCACCGCTGGGCCGACGAGCAGAAGCTCCAGGCCGAGATCCTCTCCGGTATCGGTGACAACCGGCCGCGCCGTGAGGGCCGCTCGCACGTCACGGTGCTCGGCAACCCGCTGACGGCCGCTGCCGTCTCCGCGCTCACCTCCCGGATCACCGCCTCCGGCGGCAACATCGACCGTGTCTTCAGGCTCGCCAAGTACCCGGTGACGGCGGTCGAGCTGGCCGTCTCCGGTGTCGCCACCGACGAGCTGCGGGCCGCGCTGGCCCAGGAGGCGGCCACCCAACGGGTGGACGTCGCGGTGGTCGCGGCCGGATTGGAGCGCCGGGCCAAGCGCCTGGTGGTCATGGACGTCGACTCCACGCTCATCCAGGACGAGGTGATCGAGCTGTTCGCCGCCCACGCGGGCTGCGAGGAGAAGGTCGCCGAGGTGACGGCGGCGGCGATGCGCGGCGAGCTGGACTTCGCCGAGTCGCTGCGGGCCCGGGTGGCGCTGCTGGCCGGGCTGGACGCCTCGGTGACGGAGAAGGTCCGCGCCGAGGTCCGCTTCACGCCGGGCGCACGCACCCTGATCCGTACCCTCCAGCGCCTCGGCTACCAGGTCGCGGTGGTGTCCGGCGGCTTCACCCAGGTCACCGACCACCTGGTGGAGCAGCTGGGGCTGGACTTCGCGGCCGCGAACACCCTGGAGGTGGTGGACGGCAGGTTCACCGGCCGGGTGGTCGGCGAGATCGTGGACCGGGCGGGCAAGGCCCGCTGGCTGGCCCGCTTCGCCGAGCAGGCGAAGGTGCCGCTGGAGCAGACGGTGGCGATCGGCGACGGCGCCAACGACCTGGACATGCTGAACGCGGCCGGCCTCGGGGTGGCGTTCAACGCCAAGCCGGTGGTGCGCGAGGCCGCCGACACCGCGGTGAACGTGCCGTTCTTGGACACCGTGCTGTACCTGCTGGGCATCACCCGCGAGGAGGTCGAGGCGGCCGACGCGCTGCACGGCACCCCGCCCGAGTAAGGGCCGGCCCGGCCACGGCCGATGGAGTGAGGCCCGCCCGAGGAGGGCCTTCGGACGCACACGAGGGGCGCGCGGATCAAATCCGCGCGCCCCTCACGTACGTTCCCGGGATCAGTCCTGCGGCGTGTAGTACGAGACCAGCTCGGCCACGCCCGGCTCGACGCCCTTCCAGGAGCCGCTGAAGCTGAGCACGGCGATCGCCGCCGTCGGGAAGCCCCCGAGCCGCAGCCGCTCCAGCGCGTCCCGGTCGCCCGCGTCCCCGGCCAGCACCTGGGTCAGACCCAGCACACCCGGGTTGTGGCCGACCAGAACCAGGTCCGAGAACTCCTCCGGAGTCTCCTGGAGCACGGCGATGATCTCGCCGGGGCTGGCCTCGTAGACCCGGTCCTCGTACACCGTCTTGCGGGACCGCTTGGGCAGCTCGTGCGCCGCCAGCTTCCAGGTCTCGCGGGTGCGCAGCGCGGTGGAGCAGAGCACGTAGTCGGGGTTGATGCCGGAGTCGACCAGCCAGCGGCCGGCGTCCGGAGCCTGGTGTCGGCCCCGGTCGGCCAACGGCCGCTCGTGGTCGTCCACGCCGTTCGGCCAGTCGGCCTTGGCATGGCGGAGAACGATGATCCTGCGGGGCGTGTCGGCGCTCATACCCAGCAAGCTTGGCAGAAAAGCGGCCCGGCGGCGCGACGCTCCCGGATGCCACCACTCCGAGGGACGAGGAGTCTCACGATGCCCCGTTCACCAGGGCACCGGGTGGCGTACGGGAATCCCTCAGCCCATCGTGGCCGCGACGGTGGCGATGACCGCCACCAGCACCACGATGGCGCCGAAGGCGAGGGCGATGCGGCCGAGCTGCTTGCGGCCGTCGGTGGGATCGGGATCGAGAACGGGCATGTCCGGAATTCTCCCATCCCGAACACGCCCGCCGTCCGCTGGCCCCACCGCCTTGGCCAGGCCTTGACCTTCCCCGTCGGTCCTCGCCCTTCACCGCCGCGGCCGGCCCCCGGCGTCACACGCCCCCGTCGGGCGTCACGCCCTGGCCTGCTCCCCCGGGTGCACCGCCTCGTCCTCGATGTACCGGGCCAGCGCCGCGCGCAGGCCGAACAGCATCTGCGGCACCAGCAGCAGGGCCAGGAAGCCCAGCGGCCAGTACCACTGGCCGGTGACGTCGTAGATCCGGCCGATCAGGAGCAGACCGGGAACGGAGATCAGGTAGCCGATCCCCTGGGCGAAGGCGGACAGCTGTGCGACGCCGCCGGCCGTCCGGGCGCGCAGTCCGATCATCGTCAGCACCAGCGGGAAGGCGCAGTTGGACAGGCCCACCAGGACCGCCCAGACCCACGGCGCGCCGGCCGGGGCGAGCGCCAGCCCGGCGTAGCCGGCGATGCCGCACGAGGCCAGCACGACCACGAACGGCCGCTGGTCACCGCGGCGGGCGGCGAGGTTGGGCAGGACGTAGGAGACCGGCACGCCGATCACCATGGTGACCGCGAGCAGCACGCCGGAGGTGCCCTTGTCGACGCCGGCGTCCTGGAAGATCTTCGGCAGCCAGCCCATCACCATGTACGCACCGCTGGCCTGGAGGCCGAAGAAGCCGGCCAGCGCCCAGGCCGTACGGCTGCGGGTGATCGGCAGCTTGGCCGGGACGGCGTTGCCGCCCGCCCGCTCGCCGCGCTCGCGCTTGGCGATCAGCACCGGCAGCCAGAGCAGCAGCGCGAGCGCGCCGAGCGCCGCCCAGACACCCAGGCCGTATCGCCAGTCGCCGCCGAACGCGCTGGTCAGCGGCACGGTGACGGCGGCGGCCAGCGCGGTGCCGGCGGACAGTGCCATGGAGTACAGGCCGATCATCGGACCGACCTTCTCCGGGAAGTAGCGCTTGATCACGACCGGGAGCAGCACGTTGGAGACTGCGACGCCGGCCAGCGCGAGCGCGGTCAGCAGCAGGAAGACCGCGGTGCCACCCGCGAAGGAGCGGGCCAGCACGCCCGCGGCGATCGCGCCCATGCCGGCCGTGACCACCGCGATGGGGCCGATCCGGCGGGCCGCGGCCGGGGCGGCGAAGCCGAACAGCGCGAAGCACAGCGACGGGACGGCGGTGAGCAGCCCGGCGAGGGTCGGGTTCATTCCCAGGTCGGCACGGACCTGGTCGAGCAGCGGCCCGAGGCTGGTGACCACGGGGCGCAGGTTGAAGGCTGCGGCGGCGATCGCGACGGCGAACAGCCAGCCCAGGTACTTGGCGGAGCCTGAGGCTGCGGGCCGCTCGGTCGGCGGCCGCCGGGTCTCGGTCGGGTTGGAGGCGGTGGTGTCTGCTGCGGGCATGAGCGACATCATAGAATGATGGGATGAATTGACGCACCTTGTAATTGGCATGATGTGCCGACCGTTCATCCACCGGCCACCTCCCACCCAGGCCCCACCCGAGCCGTAGTCGCAAGGAGTCCCCCGTGGCGCTGTCCTCGCCGAGGCGCACCCCGCTGTCCGACCAGGTGATCGCACAGCTGCGTGCCCAGATCACTTCCGGGGAGTGGCCGGTCGGCTCGCGCATCCCCACCGAGGCCGCCCTGGTCGAACAGCTCGGCGTCGCTCGCAACACCGTCCGCGAGGCCGTCCGCGCCCTCGCCCACAACGGGCTGCTCGACATCAGACAGGGCTCCGGCACGTACGTGCTGGCCACCAGCGAGCTGGCCGGAGTCATGCACCGCCGCTTCGCCGACGCCGAACAGGCCCAGATCGCCGAGCTGCGGGCGGCGCTGGAGACCTCGGCAGCGGGCCTCGCCGCCCACCGCCGGACCGCCCGCGACCTGGAGCTGCTGGACGGCGCACTGGCCCGCCGGGAGGCCGCCTGGCACTCCGGCGAGGCCGAGGACTTCATCCAGGCCGACGCCGCCTTCCACCAGGCCGTGGTGGCAGCCGCCCACAACGACGTCCTGCTCGCCGTCTACGCCGACCTCGGCGAGGTCACCCGTGAGCACCTGCGGCACGACGTCGGCCCCGAGCTGATCGCCGAGCGCTACATCGGCCACCACGGCATCCTGGAGGCCATCCGGGCCGGTGACGCCCAGCGCGCCTCGGTCGAGGCGGGCCGCGCCATCGGCGCCTGCGCCACCGCGGAGGCCTGACCGCCCTCGCGCCGGCACCAGACCCGCCCTCAAGCCCGACGTGCCCGGCGCCGACCCCGGCCCCGGCCCCGGCCAGGACTACCGACCAGGAATCCCGACCAGGAGCCCAGGCCCGCCCTGGACCCCGGCCGAAACGAGAACGAAACGCCGCTGCCCGGCACCCCCACGAGGGAGGGCCGGGCAGCGGCGTACGGGCGGAGCGTCAGGCGCCGATGGCGTGCAGACCGCCGTCGACGTGGATGATCTCGCCGGTGGTCTTCGGGAACCAGTCCGACAGCAGCGCGACGATGCCGCGGCCGGCCGGCTCCGGGTCGCTCAGGTCCCACTTCAGCGGGGAGCGGTGGTTCCAGGTGTCGGCCAGCTCGCCGAAGCCCGGGATGGACTTGGCGGCCATCGAGCCGATCGGACCGGCCGAGATCAGGTTGCAGCGGATGTCCCGCTCGCCCAGGTAGCGCGCCAGGTAGCGGTTGGTCGACTCCAGGGCAGCCTTGGCCGGGCCCATCCAGTCGTACTGCGGCCAGGCGAACTGGGCGTCGAAGGTCAGACCGACCACCGAACCGCCGTCCTGCATCAGCGGCAGCAGCGCCGTGGTCAGCGACTTCAGCGAGTACGCCGAGACGTGCATCGCGGTGGCCACGGACTCCCACGGGGTGTCCAGGAAGCTGCCGCCCAGAGCGTCCTGCGGAGCGAAGCCGATCGAGTGGACGATGCCGTCCAGGGTCGGCAGGTGCTCGCGGACCTGGTCGGCGATGCCGGCCAGCTGCTCCGCGTCGGAGACGTCCAGCTCCAGCACCTTGACCGGGTGCGGCAGTTTCTTGGCGATCCGCTCGGTCAGGCTCGGACGCGGGAAGGCGGTGAGGATGATCTCCGCACCCTGCTCCTGCGCGAGCTTGGCGGTGTGGAAGGCGATGGAGGACTCCATCAGCACACCGGTGATCAGGATCCGCTTGCCTTCGAGGATTCCGCTCATGATCAGTGACCCATGCCCAATCCGCCGTCGACGGGAATGACGGCTCCAGTGATGTACGCGGCCTCGTCGGAAGCGAGGAACCGCACGGTGGAGGCGACCTCGGCGGGCGCCGCGTAGCGGCCCAGCGGCACGCCCGCGACGATCTCCGCGCGGCGCTCGTCACTGAGCACGGCGGTCATGTCGGTGTCGACGAAGCCGGGGGCGACCACGTTGACGGTGATGTTGCGCGGGCCGAGCTCGCGCGCCAGCGACCGGGCGAAGCCGACCAGGCCGGCCTTGGAGGCGGCGTAGTTGGCCTGGCCCGGGGAGCCGGACAGGCCCACCACGGACGAGATCAGCACGACGCGGCCCTTCTTGGCACGCATCATCAGCTTGGAGGCGCGCTTGACCACCCGGAAGGTGCCGGTCAGGTTGGTGTCCACGACGGAGGTGAAGTCCTCCTCGGACATGCGCAGCAGCAGGGTGTCGTTGGTGATGCCCGCGTTGGCGACCAGAACCTCGACCGCGCCGTGCTTCTGCTCGATCTCGGTGAAGGCGGCGTCGACCTGTACGGAGTCCGTGATGTCGCAGCGGACCGCAAGGACGTCGTACTTGGCCAGCGCCTCCGGCACCTCGCCCGAGCGGCTGGTGATGGCCACCTTGTCGCCCGCTTCGGCGAAGGCCTGGGCGATCGCGAGGCCGATGCCCCGGTTTCCTCCGGTGACGAGAACCGAGCGGCTCAACGATCCACCTCTCTCCGTGTGTGAGCGCATACGTCGGAATGCGTACGCAGTGTGACGCTATCGGGCGGTCGGCGGCGGCGGCGCATCGGGCTCCCACAGCGCCTCCCCGGCGGATCTGTCGCAATCCGACAATCCGTACCCGCCCGTTCCGTCCCGGCGGCGGACATCGCCCAGGCCCGGGCGTTGCCCGGATCGGGGCGACTGTACGGGAACAACACGGGCGGGCACACCCGTTGCCCCCGTGGTGCGGGCCGGCCCGGGACCTGCCGTACCGATTCCCGACCATCCCGGCGAGCGACGAAGGCAGAGCGGATGACCAAGGCACGGCCCGGGAGCACCCACCGAGGCGGACGACTGCTGGCCCTCACCGCGCTGGCGGCCGGCCTGGGCACGGCCGCCTGGTCGCTGCGCGACCTGCCTGCGGCGTTCGGGCGACGGCCGGACGGCGAGCGCGAGGAGCGGGTACGCAACTCCCCGCAGTACCGCGACGGCGTCTTCCACAACGCGCCCTCCGCGCTCGCCCGCACCGCCGGCGCCCCCGGTTTCGACGGCGCCACCGCCCGCCGGATGCTGTTCGAACGGGCCGGCCGCGTCCCCGCCCGCCCGGTGCCGACCGTCCGCCCCGAGACCCCGTCCGGACCGGCCGCCGAGGGCGTGAAGGTCACCTGGTACGGCCACGCCTCCGCGCTGGTGGAGATCGAGGGCTTCCGGGTGCTGCTCGACCCGGTCTGGAGCGACCGCTGCTCCCCCGCCGCGCACGTCGGCCCCAAGCGGTTGCACCCGGTGCCGGTCGGGCTGGAGGAGCTGCCGCAGGTCGACGCGGTGCTGATCTCGCACGACCACTACGACCACCTGGACATGGTGACGGTCAAGCGTCTGGTGCGCAGCCAGTCCGCGCCCTTCGCAGTGCCGCTCGGCATCGGCGCCCATCTGCGCCGCTGGGGCGTCCCCGAGCACCGGATCATCGAGCTGGACTGGGACGAGACCTGCACCCTGGGTGACCTGGTGCTCACCCTCACCGCGGCGCACCACTTCTCCGGCCGTGGGCTGACCCGCAACACCACGCTGTGGGGTTCCTGGGTGATCGCCGGCCCGAGCCGCAAGGTCTTCTACACCGGCGACTCCGGCTACTTCGAGGGCTACGCCCGGATCGGCGAGCAGCACGGCCCGTTCGACGCCGCTCTGGTCCAGATCGGCGCCTACGACGCGGCCTGGGCGGACATCCACATGACCCCCGAAGACGCCGTCCTCGCGCACAAGGACCTGACCGCCGGCCTGCTGGTGCCCGTCCACTGGTGCACCTTCAACCTGGGCCTGCACCCGTGGGCCGAACCGATCGAGCGGCTGGTGAAGGCGGCCAAGGGGCAGGCCGTCCCGCTGGCCGTCCCGCGCCCCGGCGAGCGGGTCGACGTCGACAACCCGCCGGAGCTGGACGGCTGGTGGGAGACCGTCGGCTGACGGCCCGTACCGGCACGCCCGGGAAACGGGAACCGGGAAGCGGGAAGCGGGAAGCGGAATCGGCAACGGGAAACAGCGCCCGAACCGTACTGGCCGAAACCGCAGCGCACCGGTCGAAATGCGCTGGCCGGAAACCCGGTGGACGGGAAATGATGCGGTGTGGGCGCCCCTGTGGCGCCGCACCGCCACCCTCCGCGACCTGGGAGCCCGATTGCCTCCGATCCCTCCGGCCGATCGCTCCGGCGCCCCGCACGGGCGCGCCGTCGACCCGCTGTTCCTCGCCCTGCCGCTGCGCCCCCTCGCCGACGCCGCGCTCACCCGGGCCCGCAAGCTGGGCGCGAGCCATGCCGACTTCCGCCTGGAGCGGATCCGCAGCGCCTCCTGGCGGCTTCGCGACGCGCGTCCGGCCGGCACCTCCGACAGCGTGCAGCTCGGTTTCGCCGTCCGGGTGCTGCTGGACGGTGCCTGGGGCTTCGCCGCCGGTGTCGACCTCACCCCCGACGCGGCGGCCCGGGTCGCCGAGCAGGCCGTCGCGGTGGCCCGGCTCTCCGGCGGGATCAGCCGGGCGGCCGGCTCCACCCAGCGGGTCGAGCTGGCCGACGAACCGGTGTACCGGGACGTCACCTGGGTCTCCGCGTACGAGGTCAACCCCTTCGAGGTGCCGGACGCCGAGAAGACCGCGCTGCTCGCCGAGCGCAGCTCCCGGCTGCTGGCCGCCGAGGGCGTCTCCCACGTCCAGGCGGCCCTGCGGACCGTCCAGGAGAACAAGTTCTACGCGGACACCGCCGGCACGGTGACCACCCAGCAGCGGATCCGGGTGTACTCCGACCTGGAGGCCACCTCGGTCGACGAGCGCACGGGCGCCTTCGACTCGATGCAGACCCTGGCCCCGCCGGTCGGCCGCGGCTACGAGTACCTCACCGGCACCGGCTGGGACTGGGACGCCGAACTCGCCGAGCTGCCCGTCCTGCTGGCCGAGAAGATGAAGGCCCCGAGCGTCGAGGCGGGCCGCTACGACCTGGTCATCGACCCGACCAACCTCTGGCTTACCATCCACGAGTCGATCGGCCACGCCACCGAGCTGGACCGCGCGCTCGGCTACGAGGCCGCCTACGCCGGCACCTCCTTCGCCACCTTCGACCAGCTCGGCTCGCTCAAGTACGGCTCCGAGCTGATGCACGTCACCGGCGACCGCACCGCCGAGCACGGCCTGTCCACCATCGGCTACGACGACGAGGGCGTGGCCACCCAGTCCTGGGACCTGGTCAAGGACGGCATCCTGGTCGGCTACCAGCTCGACCGCAGCATGGCCGAGTTGAAGGGTTTCGAGCGCTCCAACGGCTGCGCCTTCGCCGACTCCCCCGCGCACGTCCCGGTGCAGCGGATGGCCAACGTCTCGCTGCAGCCGGCCGCCGACGGCCCGGACACCGAGGGCCTGTTCGCCCAGGTCGAGAACGGCCTCTACATCGTCGGCGACCGCTCCTGGTCGATCGACATGCAGAGGTACAACTTCCAGTTCACGGGGCAACGCGCCTACGCCATCAAGGACGGCGAACTCGCCGGCCAGGTCAAGGACTTCGCCTACCAGGCCACCACCACCGACTTCTGGGGCTCGATGGCGGCGGTCGGCGGCCCGCAGACCTACCGCCTCGGCGGCGCCTTCAACTGCGGCAAGGCGCAGCCCGGTCAGATCGCGGCGGTCAGCCACGGCTGCCCGTCGGCGCTGTTCCGCAACGTCAACGTGCTCAACACCCAGCAGGAGGCGGGTCACTGATGACCGCGAAGCAGCCCCACGAACTCGTCGAGCTGGCGCTCGGCCTCTCCCGCGCCGACGGCTGTGTGGTGATCGCCGACGAGGAGTCCACCGCCAACCTGCGCTGGGCCGGCAACGCGCTGACCACCAACGGCGTCACCCGCGGCCGCCGCCTCACCGTGATCGCCACCGTGGCCGGCGCCGAGGGCACCGCCTCCGGCGTGGTCTCCCGCGAAGCCGTCACCGCGGAGGAGGTGGAGGACCTGGTGCGGGCCGCCGAGGAGGCCGCCCGCGCGGCCGGACCGGCCGAGGACGCCCAGCCGTTGATCGCCGGCCAGCCCTCCTCGCCGGACTTCACCGAGCCGCCCGCGGTGACCTCCATCGAGGTGTTCGACGCCTTCGGCCCGGCCCTCGGCGAGGCCTTCGCCCGCGCCGCCGCCCAGGGCGAACTGCTCTACGGCTTCGCCCGGCACGAGATGACCTCCAGCTACCTGGGCAGCTCCACCGGCCTGCGGCTGCGCCACGACCAGCCCACCGGCATGGTCGAGATCAACGCCAAGACCGCCGACCTGTCCGGCTCGGCCTGGGTGGGCGCCGCCACCCGGGACTTCGCCGACATCGACGTCGCCGCCCTGCACACCGAGCTGACCAGGCGGCTCGGCTGGGGCGCCCGCAAGGTGGACCTGCCGGCCGGACGGTACGAGGCGCTGCTGCCGCCCTCGGCCGTCGCCGACCTACTGACCGTCCTCAACTGGTCCTCCGGCGGCCGGGACGCCCAGGAGGGCCGGACGGTCTTCTCCAAGCCCGGCGGAGGCACCCGGCTCGGCGACAAGCTCAGCGGCCTGCCGCTGACGCTGCGCTCCGACCCGCACGAGCCCGGCCTGGAGGCCGTGCCGTTCGTGCTCACCCACTCCACCGGCGGGGACTACTCGGTCTTCGACAACGGCCAGCCGATCGCCGCCACCGAGTGGATCCGCGAGGGCGTGCTGAACGATCTGATCACCAGCCGTCACTCGGCCGCCCTCACCGGCCTGCCGCTGCGCCCGGCGATCGACAACCTCGTGCTGGAGACGGCGGACCAGGAGTCGGCGCCGACCCTGGACGAGATGATCGCCCGCACCGAACGCGGCCTGCTGCTCACCTGCCTCTGGTACATCCGCGAGGTCGACCCGGCGACGCTGCTGCTCACCGGACTCACCCGGGACGGCGTCTACCTGGTGGAGAACGGCGAGGTCGTCGGCGAGGTCAACAACTTCCGGTTCAACGAGTCCCCGGTGGACCTGCTGAACCGGATCACCGAGGTGGGCCGCACCGAACGCTGCCTGCCCCGCGAGTGGAGCGACAACGTCACCCGCACCGCGATGCCACCCGTGCGTGTCACGGACTTCAACATGAGTTCGGTCAGCCAGGCCTCTTAGCCACTGACCAACGGGGGATACGAGAGACATGATGGACGAGAAGCGCCTGGTCAGGTCGAGCAAGATGCTGTCGCGCATCCTGCGGCACGAACCCGGGCTGGTGGGAGTCACGCTGGACGGGGCCGGCTGGGTCCGGGTCGACGAGCTGCTCGCCGCGCTCGCCGCCCGGGGCCGGCCGCTCACCCGGGCCGAGCTGGACCACGTCGTGGCGACCAACAACAAGCGCCGCTTCGGCTACTCACCGGACGGTCTCTCGATCCGCGCCAACCAGGGCCACACGGTGGCGGTCGACCTCGGTCTGGCCGCCGCCGTGCCGCCGCCCGTGCTCTACCACGGCACCGCCGACCGGCACCTGGCGGCGATCTTCCGCGAGGGCCTGCGCCCGATGGCCCGTCAGGACGTCCACCTCTCGGCGGACACCGAGACGGCGACCAGGGTCGGTGCCCGGCACGGCCGTCCGGTGGTGCTGACCGTGAACGCCGCGGCGATGACGGCGGCCGGCCACGAGTTCCGGCTCAGCGAGAACGGCGTCTGGCTCACCGACGCCGTTCCCCCGCAGTACCTCTCCCGGCGCTCGTAGCCCGCCGGCACGCACCACCGCGCCGGCGCCCGCCGCCGAAGGGCCTGTCCGCTCCGCCGGACAGGCCCTTCGCGTACCCGACCGAGTGGGTCCGGCCCACCCGGTCTCGTCGCCGCCCGCGTCCGGGCGTACCGTGAGGATGCCGCGCGGCCAGGCGCGCGGGTGCGTGACGAGGGCGGTAGGACACATGGGCAAGAGCGCCGGCGGCGGACAGGTCTTCCGGATCACGGGAGCGCGCAGCAGCCTCACCGAGGACGTCCGGGGGCGCCAGCGCCGCTACGTCATCTCGATGCTGGTCCGCACGGCCTGTGTGCTGCTCGCCGTGGTGCTGTGGGACGTCCAGCGGGTGCTGGCGTTGGCCGCGCTGGCGGGCGCCGTGCTGCTGCCCTACTTCGCGGTGCTGATCGCCAACGCGGGCCGGGAGCGGGCCCCGGGTCTGCCGAGCACCTTCGACATTCCGCTCGACACCCCGGTGATGATCGGCCCCGGTGGGACGGGTGGGGCGGGTGCGAAAGCCGGTACAGGAGAGGCAAAGGCCGTTCCCACCGATCCTTCACAGGACGTGGACTGACCGTCCGTTTGGCGCCGGTTCGCCCTCGTTCGGCTCAGCGAAAGCTCAAAAGAAGCTCAGATTAATCATGCAAGACCTCCCCATCCGATGGTCTCGGCGTGACATACTGCGTACGCGCTCCGCATCCCCCGTCGGAGCGACGGACCGACGCCGGGCGGCTCCCCCCGTGGCTGCCCGGCGTCGTCATGCCCGGATCCGGCCGGCCCGAGCGGGCGTGACAGACTGGCGGTGCAGACGTACCCGCCAATCGTTGAGGACGGCCCGATGGACACCGCGCAGACGCCGATCTGCTCCGCCAAGGGCTGCCGGGCGGACGCCGGCTGGGTGCTGGTGTGGAACAACCCCAAGTTGCACACTCCGGACCGCCGCAAGACCTGGCTCGCCTGTGACGAGCACCGCGAGCACCTGTCCCAGTTCCTCGGGGTTCGCGGCTTCCTCAAGGAGGTCGTCGCCTTCGCCGACTGGACCCCCGAGGCCGCCGAGGGCTCCGGCGAACCGGCCTAGCCCCGATCGGCCTCGGAGGGAACCGGCCTAGCCGCCGATCGCGGACATCGGCCGCTCGGGCTGGAGGAACTCCGGGTTGTCGATCCCGGCCCCGGCCTTCTTGCCCCACATCGCCGCCCGCCACAGCCCGGCCAGTTCGGCGTCGTCCGCTCCCGAGCGCAGCGCGGTGCGCAGGTCGGTCTCGCCGGTCGCGAACAGACAGTTGCGCACCTGGCCGTCGGCGGTCAGCCGGGTGCGGTCGCAGGCCCGGCAGAACGGGCGGGTGACCGAGGCGATCACGCCCACCCGACCGGGGCCGCCGTCCACCAGCCAGCGCTCGGCGGGTGCCGCGCCCCTACGCGCGGTCGGCTCGGGGGTCAGCGTGAAGCGGGCCTGGAGCAGGTCCAGGATCTCCGTCGCGGTGACCATCGACGCGCGGTCCCAGCCGTGCTGGGCGTCCAGCGGCATCTGCTCGATGAAGCGCAGCTCGTAGCCCTTCTCCAGGCACCAGGCCAGCAGGTCGGCCGCCTCGTGGTCGTTGACCCCGCGCATCAGCACCGCGTTCAGCTTCACCGGCGCCAGCCCGGCGGCCTCGGCGGCGGCCAGCCCGTCCAGCACGTCCTGGTGGCGGTGGCGGCGGGTGAGGGTGTGGAACACCTCGGGGTCGAGAGTGTCCAGCGAGACGTTGACCCGGTCGAGACCGGCCTCGCGCAGTGCCGTCGCGGTGCGGGCCAGCCCGATGCCATTGGTGGTCAGCGAGAGCTCCGGGCGCGGCTCCAGCTCCGAACAGGCGGCGACGACGGCGACCAGTCCGGGGCGCAGCAGCGGCTCGCCGCCCGTGAAGCGGACCTCGCGCACGCCCAGGTCGCGCACGGCGATGGTGACCAGCCGGACGATCTCCTCGTCGGTCAGCAGGTCGGGCTTGGCCAGCCACTGCAGGCCCTCCTCCGGCATGCAGTAGGTGCAGCGCAGGTTGCACCGGTCCGTGAGGGAGACCCGCAGGTCGACGGCCTGTCGTCCGAAGGTGTCGAGCAGCACGTACGTCCTTCCCCGAGATGCGGCCGGCCCGGCCACCGTCACGGCGGGCCGGGCCAGCATAGTCATCGCGGGGTGATCAATGGGCGCCCAGCCCGGTCAGCGAGCGAACCTCGAGTTCAGCGTACTTCGCCGGGTCGGCGCGTTCCCTGGACAGCAGCGTGCCGAGCCAGCCGGCCAGGAAGCCGACCGGGATGGAGACCAGACCGGGGTTCTCCAGCGGGAACCAGTGGAAGTCGGAGTGCGGGAAGAGCGAGGTCTTCGCACCGGAGACCACCGGGGAGAAGACCACCAGCGCCACCGAGGTGATCAGGCCGGCGTAGACCGAACTGACCGCGCCGGCGGTGGTGAAGCGCTTCCAGAACAGCGAGTAGAGCAGGGTGGGCAGGTTGGCGGAGGCCGCGACCGCGAAGGCCAGGGCGACCAGGGCGGCGGTGTTGAGCTTGTCCGCGAAGAGGCTGAGCACGATCGCCACCGCCCCGATCGCGACCGCTGCCCACTTCGCCGACAGCACCTCCTCCTTCTCGCTCGCCTTCCCGCGCCGGATCACGTTGGCGTAGAGGTCGTGCGCGAAGGAGGCCGAGGAGGCGAGAGCGAGCCCGGCGACCACGGCCAGAATGGTGGCGAAGGCGACCGCCGAGATCACCGCGAGCAGGATCGCGCCACCGGTGGTCCCGACGCCTCCGCCGAGCGCCTCGGCCAGCTGCGGGGCCGCGGTGTTGCCCGCCGCGTTCGCCGCCTTGATCGCCTTGGAGCCGACCAGTGCGGCCGCGCCGAAGCCGAGCGCCAGGGTCATCAGGTAGAAGACGCCGATGATGCCGATCGCCCAGAGCACCGACTTCCGGGCCGCCTTGGCGGTGGGAACGGTGTAGAAGCGGACCAGGATGTGCGGCAGGCCGGCGGTGCCGAGCACCAGCGCGATGCCCAGGCTGATGAAGTCCAGCTTGGCGGTGCTGCTGCCGTACTTCTGTCCTGGTTGGAGGAAGGCCTCGCCCTTGCCGCTCGCGCTCGCCGCCGCGCCGAGCAGTTCGGAGGGGTTGAAGTGGTACTTGGCCAGCACCAGGACGGTCATCAGCGCGGCGCCGGCGATCAGCAGCACCGCCTTGACGATCTGCACCCAGGTGGTGCCCTTCATCCCTCCTATCACCACATAGATGATCATCAGTGCGCCGACCCCGACGATGGTCCAGCGTTTGGCGGCGTTCCCCTCGGCCCCCAGCAGCAGGGCCACCAGGGTGCCGGCGCCGACCATCTGGGCGAGCAGGTAGAAGATCGACACCACGATGGTGGAGACGCCCGCCGCGGTGCGCACCGGGCGCTGGCGCATCCGGAACGCGAGCACGTCCGCCATCGTGAACCGGCCGGAGTTGCGCAGTGGTTCGGCGATCAGCAGCAGCGCGACCAGCCAGGCGACCAGGAAGCCGATCGAGTAGAGGAAGCCGTCGTAGCCGCTGAGCGCGATGGTCCCGGCGATGCCGAGGAAGGAGGCGGCGGACATGTAGTCGCCGGAGATCGCCAGGCCGTTCTGGAACCCGGTGAAGCCACGGCCGCCGGCATAGAAGTCGGAGGCGCTCCTGGTCTGCCGTCCGGCCCACACGGTGATGCCGAGAGTGGCCAGGACGAAGACGCCGAACAGGGCCATGGTCAGGCCGCGGTGCTCGGTGGCGGAGCTGGCGAGCGGGGTCATTCGGCGGGCTCCCGGGGTGCGTGGACGACGGCGCCGTGGGCCTCGCGGATCGCCGCGGCGGACGGATCGATCCGCCGGTCCGCGTAGCGGGCGTACCAGGCGGCGATGGCGAAGGTGGTCGCGAACTGCAGCAGCCCGAGCACCAGGGCCACGTTGACGTGCCCGAGGACCCTGGTGCGCATCAGCCCCGGGGCATAACAGGAGAGCAGGACGTAGAGCAGGTACCAGAGCACGAAACCGATGGTGACCGGGAAGGCGAAACTGCGGAACGAGCGCCGCAGGGTACGGAACTCCTCGCTGTCGTCGATGAGTCGGACTTCCGTGGCGGCGGTGGTGAGCGGCGGCGAATCCACGCTGTCTCCTCACTCCTTCGGCGTATTTGTCACACGGGGGCGGGAACGATCGAACGTGAGGGGCGTCACATGTCTGGTGTGTGCCGCGCAATGCTAGGAGCGTCCTGCCCACCCCGGAAGGGGTTGACCGCGACCAGTCGACCGTTCACCCCTTCGCACCATCCGATTGGCCGAAAAGCAGCCGATTTCAGCGAACGGGCCACCCTCGATCAAATCCCGTCGGCTTCACCGGTGCGCGGTGGTAACCTCCAGCCACTCACTTGATCTTCATAAAGTCCCATTATCGACGCGGCCTCTTCACAACTCTGGCCATTCGTCAATTTTCGGACGCGTTCGATGAGATGGGCACGCCATGTCAGGGGGAATTCCGCACGCCATGACCCGCAGATCGGCCACCACCCGACTCCTCGCGCTGCCGTTCCTGGCCTCCGCGCTCGCCCTCGCCGGCCCGCTCCCCGGCGCCTCGGCCACCCCGGCCGGCGCCGACCCGACCGCCCTGCCGGAGGTCGTGGTCCCGGGCGAGCCGCTGCCCCAGCCCCGGAGCGAGACGCTGCTCGCCGCCGGCGCCGCGGGGTTCTTCCACACCACCCAGGACGACGCCTTCGCCTGGACCGCGTACGACACCGGAGCCACCACGGTGGTCGGCCACTACGACGAGACCCGGCCCGATCCCGGTCTGCGCGGCGCGGGTTCGGACTTCACCGTCGACGCGGATCCGCGCCGGGCCGGCACGACGTGGAAGCTCCAGGACATGTCCACCGGGGCGACGGCCACCGTGAACGGCCCGGAGACCGCGTGGATCCGGGGCGTCTACGGTGACGCCGTGCTCACCGAAGGATCCGCCACGTACCCCGGGCCGCTGAACTTCCTGCGGCCCGACGGCAACGGAGGCACCACCGTCGTGCCCGTCACCAGCTGGGCGGACGCCGGCCTGCACCCGGGCTCCACCGCGCCGCTGGGCGGGGACGCGCGCGAGGCGGCGTTCGGTCTGTACTTCAACGACGGCTACCGGATCGCCCTGGCCGACACCCACACCGGGGCAGTCCGCGTCTCGCCCCTGCTCCCCTCCCCTCGGAACACCGGGGGCTGCGACAACCCGCTCACGGCCGTGGACACCGCGCAGCTCGCCTGGCTCGGCGGCGACTGCAGGATCCACGTCCTGTCCCGGGCCGACCTGAACGCGCCCGACCGGACCGTCCCGGTCGACTACTACGCCCAGCCCCGCGCGATCGGCCTGTCCGGCGACTGGGTGCTGACCGTCGGGCGTAGCGGCTACGACCAGCAGGACTCGGACGTCCCGGTCCAGCGGGAGCTGGTGGCCACCCCGGTCGGGGGCGGCGATCCCGTCGTGCTGCTGTCCCACGCCTCCGAGACCATCGCCCAGGCCCCCGACGGCGCCGCGATCGTGGAGGGCGGCGACACCGCCGCCGACTGGACCGTCCGCAAGGTCACGGCCACGGGCGGCGCAGCGCCCACCACCGTCGCGACCAAGTACAGGGTGGCCCCGGACGCCTACCACGTGGACAGCCTCAACCTGTCCGCCGGCACCCTGATCAGCGCCGAGGGCGGCAACTACCTCGGCGAGGGCTTCTACGGCCGCCGGGGCACGCTCGGCGACACTCCGGCCGTCTCGGCCCGGACGCCCCTGGGCCGGGAGGGATACCAAAACCCCCACCTCTCCTGCGGTGGCGGCCCCACCATCTGCACGGACATGGCCGGGACCGGCGACGGCCGGGTCGTCCACCTCAACAGCGGCTACGGCAACAACCTGTCCGTGCGCCGGGGTGACCAGTACCAGGAGATCGCCCTCGACAAGGCCGTCCGCCCCACGGAGGTCGTCGGAGCGTCCGGCCGGTACGTCCTGCTGGACACGTCGTACTGGCCGCAGAGCTCGCTGGCCGTGGTGGACCTCGACGGCTCCACCCCGGGCGCGACCGTGGCGACGGCTTCCGGCAACATCGGCACGATCGACGACGGACGGCTCATCACCCCCGGCGCGAAGACCGGAGAGGTCGTCGTCCTGGACCTGGCCACCCAGCAGTCCCGGACGCTGCAGACCGGCAGGGACTGCAAGATCACCCAGCTGAAGTCCGCCGGCGGATGGCTCTACTGGAACTGCTGGTTCGACGGTGACACCGGATCGGCCGGGTTGCTGCGCCCCGACGGCGCGAGCTCGCCCATCGAGGTTCCGGCGCGCGCCCAGGGCATGGGCAAGGGCTTCCTCGTGTACACCCCAGGTGACGAGGGCGTGAGCAGCGTGGTCGACTTCCACACGGGCGTCCCGGTGACCAAGTCCCTCAAGGCTCACCTCCCCTCCGACTACGCCTTCGACTACAAGTGGAGCGCCGACCGCTTCGGCGGCGGCCTGGCCTACGCCGACAAGTACCAGAACATCCACCTGGTTTCCGTCATCGCTCCGGACCCCGCCTCCCGCTGATCCCCTGCCGGGAGAACGGCACCGGCCCGTGCCGCACCCCACTCGGGGCGGCACGGGCCGGTGCCAGGAGGCCGACGCCTCAGAACGCGATCCGCACCTTCAGGGCGGAGCGGTCGTCCATCGCGCGGTAGCCGTCCGGAACGCCGTCCAGGTCGACGGTGCGGTCGAAGACCAGACCCGGCTCGATGGCGCCCGAGAGCACGTCCGGCAGCAGTTCGGGGATGTACGCCCGGGCCGGGGCGACGCCGCCGTTCAACGAAACGTTTCGGCCGAACATCTGACCGATGTCGACGCCCGCGCTGCCGCCGTGCGGCACCCCGACGTAGCCCACCGCGCCACCGTCCCGGGCGATCGAGATGGCCGTCCGCATCGAGTCCTCGGTGCCGACCGCCTCCAGCACCGCGTGTGCGCCCTGACCGCCGGTCAGCTCCTTCACCGCCTCGACCGCGGCCTCGCCGCGCTCCGCCACCACGTCCGTCGCACCGAAGCGACGGGCCAGCTGGGTACGGGCCTCGTGCCGGCCCAGTGCGATGATCCGGCCCGCGCCCAGCCGGTGCGCCGCCAGTACGCCGCACAGGCCCACCGCGCCGTCGCCGACCACCGCGACCGTCGCGCCGGGCCGCACCCGCGCCGAGACCGCCGCGTGATGCCCGGTCGACATCACGTCGGACAGCGCCAGCAGCCCGGGCAGCAGCTTCTCGTCGCCCGCCGCCTCCTTCGGCAGCTTCACCAGCGTCCCGTCCGCGAACGGCACCCGCACCGCCTCGCCCTGGCCGCCGTCCGAACCGACCTGCCCCCAGAACCCTCCGTGCGGGCAGGAGGTCTGGAGGCCCCCGAGACAGAAGTCACACGTCCCGTCCGACCAGACGAACGGCGCGACCACCAGGTCGCCCTTGGCGAAGCCGCGCACCTCGGCGCCGACCTCCTCGACCACGCCCAGGAACTCGTGCCCGATCCGCTGTCCGGCCACCCGCTGCGCCACCCCGCGGTAGGCCCACAGATCGCTGCCGCAGATGCAGGCGTTCACCACGCGGAGCACCACGTCTGTCGGGTGCTGGATCACCGGGTCCGGTACTTCTTCGATCCGGATGTCGTTGGGGCCGTGAATCACGGTGGCACGCATGCGCTGTTCCTTAGCTGAACGATCTCGACCAGATGTACGACACCCCCGCCGACCACTCTATTCCGGCCGGTCGGTCGGAACATTCCGGCCGGAGCCCCCCGCCCGGCCCCTTATCCTGTTGGACCATGCAACCGATCCAGCCCGAGACGTACGGAGCGCCGCGGACCGCACCGGTCCCCGCGCAGCGCTCCGCCGCCCCCACCGGGGGCTTCGCGGTCGTCGACGTCGAGACGACCGGTCTCGGCCGCTCGGACCGCGTCATCTCGGCTGGTGTCTACCAGCTGGACGCGGACGGCGACGTCGTCGACCACTGGTACACCCTGGTCAACCCGGAGCGGGATCCGGGCCCGGTCTGGATCCACGGCCTCACCGCCGAACTGCTCGCCACCGCCCCGGCCTTCCCCCAGATCGCCGACGAGTTCGCCGCGCGTCTGGAGAACCGCGTCCTGGTCGCGCACAACGCGCTCTTCGACTGGAACATGATCTCCCGCGAGTTCTCCCGGGCCGGCCTGCGCGCCCCGGTCGAACAGCGGCTGTGCACCATGGTCCTCTCCCGCGACCTGCGCCTGCCGCTGCCCAACGGCAAGCTGTCCTCGCTCGCCGCCCACTTCGGCGTGCAGCAACGCCACGCCCACAACGCCCTTGACGACGCCCGGGTGCTCGCCGAGGCCTTCCGCCCGAGCCTGCACCTCGCCCGCGACGGCGGCGTGCCGCTGCCGCTCCAGAACTGCGTCGCGGTCACCGACCTCGGCGAGGAGGAGCCCGCCACGCCCGGCCGCAGCACCTGGTCCGGCGCCACGTACCGCCAGGCCAAGAAGCGCCCGCCCTGCCCGTACCCCAACCCGGGGCGCTGGGAGGACGGCAAGCCGCTGGTCCAAGGCATGCGGGTGGCCATCACCGGCGACACCGCCACCGACCGCGAGGTCCTGGAGGACCGCGCGGTCGAGGCCGGCCTGCACATCGCCACCTCGGTGAGCCGCCTCACCAGCCTGCTGGTCACCAACGAACCGGACAGCTGGAGCGGCAAGGCCCGCAAGGCCCGCGACGTCGGCACCCCGGTGGTCGGCGAGGACGCTTTCCTCCAGTTGTTGCGCGAGGTCGCCCCGCACCCCGGTGCGTGAGCCGGTTGTGAGGTCGGCGTACCGTTCCCATGTGTACCGTTTTCTGCTGACCCGACAGTGGCTGATCACCATGCTGGTCGCGCTGCTGCTGATCCCCGCGACGATCAAGCTGGGCTTCTGGCAGCTGCACCGCCACGAGGCACGGGTGGCCCGGAACGAGCTGATCGGCCAGGCCCTCACGGCCGCGCCGGTCCCCTTCGACACCCTGTCGCCGACCCCCGGCTTCGCGGTCCCCGAGGACCTCACCTGGCGCGCGGTGACCGCCACCGGACAGTACGACCCGGCACACGAATTCGTGGTCCGCAAGCGGACCGACTCCAACGGGACCATCGGCTACTTCGTCGTGACCCCCTTCCAGCTCGCCGACGGCAAGGGCACCGTCCTGGTCAACCGCGGCTGGGTCGCCTCCGGCACCGGAGCCACCGAGTACCCGCCCGTCCCGGCCGCCCCCACCGGCGAGGTCTCCCTCGCCGGCCGCCTGCGCTCCGAGGAAACCTACGGCGCCAGCGGCATCAAGGACCGCACCGGCCTGCCCGACCGCCAGTTCAACCTGATCAACACCGACGAGCAGGCCAAGCAGACCGGCGCCCCCCTCCTCGGCGGCTACCTCGAACTCACCGGCACCACCCCGGCCCCGGCCGACCAGCCCCAGCTGATCCCCGAGCCCAACCACTCCGACATCGGCCCGCACATGGCCTACGCCATCCAGTGGTGGCTGTTCACCGCGATGATCCCGGTCGGTGTCTGGGTCCTCGCCCGGCGCGAGGCCAAGGACCGCGCCAAGCAGGCCGCCGAAGCCGAGGTCCCGCTCGACGCCGTCCCCGCCTAGCGAACGCCGTCCCCGCCTAGCGAACGTCGTCCAGGCCTAGAGAACGTCGTCCAGGCCTAGAGAACGTCGTCCAGTTCCCTCAGCAACCGCGCCTTCGCCCGCGCCCCCACCACCGACCGCACCGGCTGCCCATCCCGGAACACCATCAGCGTCGGCATCGACAGCACCCCGTACGCCGCCTGCGTCCGCGGGTTGTGGTCCACGTCCACGCTCACCACCCGCAGCCGGTGCGCCTCCTCCCGCGCGATGTCCGCCAGCACCGGCGCCATCATCCGGCACGGCGGGCACCAGTCCGCCGTGAAGTCCACCAGCACCGGCCCTTCGGCCGCCAGCACCTCCGCGGCGAACGTCTCGTCCGTCACTGCCGGCACACCCGTGATCTCCACCACCGTCTACTCCTTCACCAGTTCACAAAGAGGCGGTTCCTGAACGGCGGCCAACTCGTCCCGGGCCCTCACCGCCCGATCGAACTGCCCCGCCACCTGCGCCCGCACGTCCTGGAGCCGGGCGATGCACTCGTCCAGCTCCCCCAACTTCCGGCGGTACACCTCCAGAGAGGCCGGACACGAGTCCCCCTCCGGGTGCCCCGCCCGCAGGCACTCCACGAACGGCCTGGTCTCCTCCAGCCCGAACCCGAAGTCCTGCAACATCCGGATCTCCCGCAGCAACCGCAGATCCCCCTCGTCGTACGCCCGGTACCCGTTGCCCGCCCGCCGGGCCGGCAACAGCCCCAACTGCTCGTAGTACCGCAACGCCCGCGTGGTCGTCCCTGCCCGCTCCGCCAACTCCCCGATCCGCACGCCGAACCACTCCTCCCACGCTTCCGGCAACGACCGTAAACCTTCCCCCCGACGTCAACGCCAGCCCCGACCCGCCCCACCCGGCGGGCGCGCAGGGCGAAGCCCGCGCGCCCGCGCAGAAACCCACCCGTTCCCCCACCCTCCCGGGAGCCCCGACCCTCACAGCCCACCCCTCACCGGGCACTATGTCCCCATGGATCTCGGACTGAAAGACAAGGCCTACATCGTCACCGGCGCCACCCGGGGCCTCGGCCTCGCCAGCGCCCGCGAACTCGCCGCCGACGGCGCCCGCGTGCTCATCAGCGGCCGCACCCGGCAAGCCGTCGACACCGCCGTCGCCGAACTCGAGACCTTCGGCACCGCCCGGGGCCTCGTCGCCGACAACGCCTCCCCCGACACCCCCGAGCGCCTCATCGCCGAGGCCCGACAGCACTTCGGCCGCCTCGACGGCATCCTGATCAGCGTCGGCGGCCCCCAGGCGGGCCCCGTCGAGACCACCCCCGAGGACGCCTGGCGCGGCGCCTTCGAGTCCGTCTTCCTCGGTGCCCTCCGGCTCGCCCGCGCCACTGCCGCCGCACTCCCCGACGGCGGTGCGATCGGCTTCGTGCTCTCCAGCTCGGTCCGCCAGCCGATCCCCGGCCTGGGCATCTCCAACGGTCTGCGCCCGGGTCTCGCCATGGCCGCCAAGGCCCTCGCCGACGAACTCGGGCCCCGGGGCATCCGCGTGCTCGGCCTGCTCCCGGGAAGGATCGACACCGACCGGGTCCGCGAGCTCGACGGCCTCGCCCCCGACCCCGACGCCGCCCGTGCCCAGGCCAACGCCACCATCCCGCTCCGCCGCTACGGCACCCCCGAGGAGTTCGGCAAGGTCGCCGCCTTCCTGCTCTCCCCCGCCGCCTCCTACCTGACCGGCGTCATGGTCCCCGTCGACGGCGGCGCCCTCCGCACCCTCTGACCACCGCCCCGCCCCTCTTGACTCCTGCCCCTACTTCCGCTCCACTCTCGATTACTCGGCCCTGACCAATCGGTCCCGACTATTCCACTCTCGGCTGCCTCCGCCTCCGCCCCCGCCGACCCCGCCCGTGCCGCGGCTCGGCGGGGGCGCCCTGCAGAACGCGGATCCGCAGATCGGCCGGCAACTCCGCCAGCCGCAGGCTCCCGCACGCATCCGAACGAGGCCCGTCCTCGAAGTGCTCCACCAGCGCGGCCGGATCCCCGCCCGGCCGCAACCGCACCGCCCCGCGCAACCGCGGATGTCTCGGCGCCCGCACCAGCCGCACCCCGGCCCGCTCGACCTCCGGCAGCACCACCGTCCGGTTCTCCAGCGCCTCCTCCAGCGCCTGCGCACCGACCCGCAGTCGAAGCCCGCTCACCCCCGGTGTCGGCACCACGATGCTCGACAGCCCACTGCGCCTCAGCTGCGCCACCAGCCACCACGCCGTCCCCGCGACCAGCACGGTCAACCCACCGATCACCGTGGGCCACCACCACGCCGCCGCCACCCACCGCACCCGCGAACTCGCGCTCACCACCGGCTGGTCGGGCGAGGTGAGCGGCCACCACTCCGGCGGATGTACGCCCAGCCGCCGGTACAGGTCGAGCCCGCCTGCCAGCACCAGCACCCCGACCACCAGCAGGACCGCCCCCAGCGTCCCCAGCATCACCCGGTTGACGACCGTTCTCCTCACCCCGCCGCCCCCTCACCGCCGGCCGCCCCGGCCCCCGTCCCAGTACCGGCACCCCCACCCGAGTCCTCCCCCACCACACCCGCAGCCCCCCGCGCCGCCCGCACGTCCAGCCGCATCGGCCGTCCCAATCCCACCCGTCCCAGCTCGTCCCGCAACTGCCGCTGCACCAACGCCGGATCCGCCACCCCCACCAGCGAGACCCGGACCCGCCGCCGCCCGACCCGGATCCGCAGGTGGTCGATCCCGTCCAACCCCGCCGCCCGGTCCGCCAGCAGGTGCCCGACCCCGGCCCGGTCGATGGCCGCGGTCGTCCCGCCGTACGGCCGCAGCACGAGCCACCGCCGCAGCCCGGGCGCGACGGCCAGCCACAGCAGCCACCCGCCGAGCAGGGTCGCCACTCCGGCCCCCACCAGCACCGCCAAGTCGTCGAGGTGCCGTGTCGCCAGCTCGTCCGCGATCTGCGCCCGCCACTGTCGCGCCGGCTGCCCCAACCGCACGGCGACCACGTCGTACAGCAGCGCCCCCGCCACCACCAGTACCCCTGTCGCCACCAACGCCGCCACAGCCGTACGAGGCGCCCGCAGCCGCCTCACCTTCCCCGGCCGAACCCCCGACGCCGGCGTCCGCACACCTTCGGTCCCGGGAACCTCCGCCCCGGAAGCCTCCGCGTTCACGAGGCGCCCCCCGTCACCAACTTCTCGACCACGACGACCACTTCCGACACCCTGACCCCGGTCAGCCCCGCCACCCGTTCCCTGATCCGCTGCCGCACCGCCCCGGCCAGCGCCGCGATGTCCGCAGGGAACGGCAGCTCGAGCGCCACCCGGACCTTCACCGTGCTCCCCGGTACGGTCACCGAGACATGCGGCGGCGCCCCCTTCGCCCGTCCGGCGGGCCAGGCCTCGGACAGCACCTCCCGGGTGGCCCGGGCCGCGATCCGGGCGTACACCCGGTCGGCGACCCTGAGCCGCCCCCGACGCCCCGGTACGGAACCCGAACCGGAAACGGCAGCCGGAACCGACGCGGGGCCCGCCATCAGCGGCGCCGGTCGCGGCCGCGGAGCAGGTCACCGAGGTCGCCCAGATCGATGTCACTCTCCAGCAGACGACCGATCACGAAGCCGACCAGCCCGAGCACGGCCACCAGCAGGAAGGCCGCGAACCCACCGAAGTACCCGGCGAAGCCGAGGGCCATGCCAACCACCAGGCCGATGATGGCCAGGTTCATCCGCTACTCCCTAGTCTCCCGCTGCCTCGACTGGTCCTCGGACGGACTCCGGCCGACCCCGGCCCGCCGCTGCCCCGCCCGCACCCGGCCCCGTTACTTGAGCTTCGGCCGTTGCCCGGACGCCGCCACCGGCTCCTCTTCCTCCTCGAACTCCACTTCGTCCGGGAGATGGACGTCGTTGACCGCGATGTTGACCTCGACGACTTCCAGGCCGGTCATCCGTTCGACCGCGTTGATGATGTTCTCCCGCACCTGGCGGGCGAGTTCGGGAATGACCACGCCGTACTCGACCACCAGGGCGATGTCGATCGCGGTCTGCTTCTCGCCGACCTCCGCCTTGATGCCCCGCCCGACGCTGGACTTGCCGCCGGGCACCCGGTCCCGCATCGCGCCGAAGGTACGGGCGAGCCCGGAGCCGAGCGCGTGGATCCCGACGACCTCGCGGGCCGCCATCCCGGCGATCTTCTCCACCACGCCGACGGCCAGCGCGGTGTGGCCGCGCTCCCCGACCGGCTTGACACCGCCGGCACCCGGCGGCGGACCGGCGGGCGGGGTGCTGCCGGTGTGCTTGTGCATGGTCGCGGGCGTCGGAGTGTCAGGCATGGGTGTTTCTCCCGTCGTGCGGCTCCAGCTATATCGCAAACCCCCCTAACTCTGGCATTTCGCCACGATCCCCGCCCGCCGAGCGTCGACGCCCCACCTCGCCCCGCCCCGCACAAGACGCAGGCAGGGCCCGACCCCGGGGAGATCCCTCGGGGTCGGGCCCTGCGTCGTTGCCGTGCAGTCAGTCGCCGATCCCGGCGAGCTCCCGCAGCCGGCGGGCCTGCGCCGCCCGTTCGGCCGAACGCTGCTCGTCGAAGGAGCGCCCGGCGGCCCCCTGCAGCAGGGCCTTGGTCTCGATCACCGCGCCGCGCGGGGCGGCCAGCAGCGCCGCCGCGAGCTCGCGGGCGGCGGCGTCCAGCTCCTCGCCCGGCACCACCAGGTTGGCCAGCCCGATCGCGGCGGCCTCCTCGGCGCCCACCCAGCGGCCGGTCGCGCAGATCTCCAGGGCTCGCGCGTAGCCGACGAGGTCGGTGAGCGGCTTGGTGCCGGCCAGGTCCGGGACGAGGCCCAGCGAGGTCTCCTTCATCGCGAACCGGACGTCCTCGGCGACCACTCGCAGGTCACAGCCGAGGGCCAGCTGGAAGCCCGCGCCGACGGCGTGGCCCTGGACCGCCGCGACGGAGACCAGGTCCGGGCGGCGCCACCAGGTGAACGCCTCCTGGTACGAGGCGATGGCCTCGTCCAGCTCCCGGTCGCTGGAGGCGGCGAGCTGGAGGAAGGTGGGCTCACCGGGGATGCCCTCGGGGGTGAACATGGCCCGGTCCAGCCCGGCGGAGAACGAGACCCCCTCCGCACGCAGCAGCACCACCCGAACGCTGCCGGGCAGCTCGCGGCCCGCGTCGGTGAGGGCGCGCCAGAGGGCGGGCGACTGGGCGTTGCGCCGCTTCGGCTGACACAGGGTGATGACGGCGAGTTCGCCTTCGATCTCCAGGCGGACGCCGTCCCGCTCCCAGCTCGGGGCCTGCGGGTCGGTGGCGGGAGCGGTCATGCGGGGACCTCCGGTGGCAAGAGACTTGGCTACCGGAGAGTAACAAAACTCGACGCGCGAGGGCAGTGCCCACGGTCCCGAAAGATCGACGTGACCCAGGACGCTCGGCGAAGAGGGGAACCGAGGGCCGAAATCGAGGAGCGAAAGGAAAACGAACGGAGCCGAGGAACGGGGAGCGGGCGGCATCCCGGACATGACGATCGGCGGCCGGTCCGCACGACCCGAGGGCGGACGCCCGACTGGTGGCCAGCCGTCGTCTCCCCGGTCGGCGCCCTGCCGCCGCGTCATCCAGCCAATGGCTGACGAACCGTCAGGAACCGGCCCCGGCAGTCGCCTTGTTCTTGCCCCGCGTGGCACCGCCGCGGCCCCGGAGGATCACTCCGGACTCGCTCAGCATCCGGTGCACGAAGCCGTACGAACGACCGGTCTCCTCCGCGAGAGCGCGAATGCTCGCCCCGGAGTCGTACTTCTTCTTGAGATCGGCCGCGAGCTTCTCACGCGCGGCACCGGTCACCCGGCTGCCCTTTTTCAGAGTCTCGGCCACCCGTGCCTCCTCGTAGCGTTGCTCGGTCAGATTCCCATGATCACCCATCCACCGCGTCCTGGCCACCCATTCGACAAGGTCGATGTCGGAAATGCGCGGTCCGTCGGTGGTGATCCGAGCGCATCAGGGCGCTCACACAGAGTGCACGCCCCCTGGGTCGATGCCGCCGTTCGCCGTGAAACTGCTGATCAGCAGCGTCGGCCCGACCACGGTCGAGTGGCGGGCCGACGGAAAGTCCTTAAACGGAATCCGGGTCTACTTCATTCCCGGACACGCCGAAAGGACTAGATATTCTCATCTGAAAAGCGGATCTCGCGTCTACTTCCGGTCAGGCCAAGGAGACCAGATCGGCGTAGGCCGGGCTCCAGAGGTCCTCCACGCCGTCCGGCAGCAGGATGATCCGCTCCGGCTGGAGCGCGTCGACCGCGCCCTCGTCGTGGGTGACCAGGACGACCGCCCCGGCGAACTCGCGCAGCGCGCCCAGGATCTCCTCGCGGCTGGCCGGGTCGAGGTTGTTGGTGGGCTCGTCGAGCAGCAGCACGTTGGCGGAGGAGACCACCAGGGTGGCGAGCGCCAGACGGGTCTTCTCGCCACCGGAGAGCACCCCGGCCGGCTTGTCGACGTCGTCACCGGAGAACAGGAAGGAGCCCAGGATCTTGCGGATCTGCACCAGGTCGGTGTCCGGCGCGGCCGAGCGCATGTTCTCCAGCACGCTGCGGTCCGGGTCCAGGGTCTCGTGCTCCTGGGCGTAGTAGCCGATCTTCAGACCGTGGCCGGGGATCACCTCGCCGGTGTCCGGCTGCTCCACCCCGGCCAGCATCCGCAGCAGGGTGGTCTTGCCCGCACCGTTCAGACCGAGGACGACGACCCGCGAACCGCGGTCGATCGCCAGGTCCACGCCCGCGAAGATCTCCAGCGAGCCGTACGACTTGGACAGGTCGCTCGCGGTCAGCGGGGTCTTGCCGCAGGGGGCGGGCTCGGGGAAGCGCAGCTTGGCGACCTTGTCGCTCTGGCGCACCTGCTCCAGCCCGGACAGCAGCTTCTCGGCCCGGCGGGCCATGTTCTGCGCGGCCACCGTCTTGGTCGCCTTGGCGCGCATCTTGTCGGCCTGGGCGTTGAGGGTCGCGGCCTTCTTCTCGGCGTTGGCCCGCTCGCGCTTGCGGCGCTTCTCGTCGTCCTCGCGCTGCTGCTGGTACTGCTTCCAGCCCATGTTGTAGACGTCGATGCAGGAGCGGTTGGCGTCCAGGTAGAAGACCTTGTTGACGACCGTCTCGACCAGGTCGACGTCGTGCGAGATGACGATGAAGCCGCCCTTGTAGGTCTTCAGGAAGTCCCGCAGCCAGGCGATCGAGTCCGCGTCCAGGTGGTTGGTGGGCTCGTCGAGCAGCAGCACGTCGGAGTCCGAGAAGAGGATCCGGGCCAGCTCGACACGGCGGCGCTGACCACCGGAGAGGGTGTGCAGCGGCTGGCCGAGGATGCGGTCCGGCAGGCCCAGCGCGGCGGCGATGGTGGCGGCCTCGGCCTCGGCGGCGTACCCGCCCTTGGTGAGGAACTCGGTCTCCAGCCGGGCGTACTTCTTCATCGCGTTGTCCTGGGTGGCGCCCTTGCCGTTGGCCATCCGGTCCTCGTTCTCGCGCATCTTCTTCAGCACGGTGTCGAGGCCGCGGGCGGACAGGATGCGGTCCTTGGCGAGGACGTCCAGGTCACCGGTGCGCGGGTCCTGCGGAAGGTAGCCGACCTCGCCCGAACGGGTGACGGTACCGGCGGCCGGCAGACCCTCGCCGGCCAGCACCTTGGTGAGGGTGGTCTTGCCGGCGCCGTTGCGGCCGACCAGACCGATCCGGTCGCCGGCGGCGACCTTGAAGCTCGCGGACTCGATCAGGATCCGGGCACCGGCACGCAGTTCGAGGGCGTTGGTGGAAATCATGGCTGGGGACTACTCCTGGGACGTGAGCGGGCGGCCGGGTGGGACGGACCCGGGGCCGGGTTGGCGTGTGGGGGCTTCATCGGCGGTCGGCGCGACCCTCGTGGCGCCGCCGCCCGCTATTGCCCGGAGAAGATAGCCATGGCGGCAAGTCTACCGGGCCCCGCGCCGCCCCCGGAGAGGTACCGCCCTGGGGTATTCGCCGACTCCCGGCGACTGCCGGCACACACCGAGCAGCGGCGCACCCACCGCCGGCCCAGCTAGCGGGGCCGTCGCCCGCGGCCCCTCCCGCCTACTGCGGCTGGGCGGCCGGCTGGTCCTCCGCGGGGGCTCCGGTGGCAGCCGTGGCGTCCGGGGCCGGGGGGTTCTCCTGGGCCGCCGGGTCGCCCGCGGCCGGGTTCGGTGACGGGTCCGCCGCACAGCCGCCCTGCGGGCGGACCGCCGCGAACGGCGCGTCCACGCTGCCGCAGGCCGTCTCGGGTGCGGCCACCTTGGTGTCGAACACCCTGGGCGGGACGATCGGGCCGTCGGTGATCTCCACCCGGCTGCGGTCCAGCACCTTGACCGTGGCGGTCGGCCCGGTGCTCATGGCCCAGCCGTTGCTGTCCAGCCGGTAGCCGGTGATTCCGCCGGAGACGGCCTGCCCGCTGCTGTTGGTGCAGGTGCGCGGGATGAGCACGGCGTAGTCGGTGTGGACGGTGCGCAGCGGGTCGTAGGCGCAGCCGGCGGAGGGCTTGTCGTTGTAGCGCAGGTCGCCGTCGGCGTCGCGCAGGCCCATGGTCAGGTTCGGCGTGACCAGGGCCAGCCAGGGCGAGCCGTCCCGCTGGACGGTGTGCAGCGCGCCCGCGGCCCGCTGCTTGGCGAGCGCCTTGCGCTCGGCGTCGGTCCGCTTGTCGGCGCCGGGCTCGCCGTCGCCGTGCAGCCAGTCGGCCAGGCCGGGCACCGCGCGGTGCCAGCGCACCTCGTGGTCGCCGGGGCGCACCGAGGTGACCATGCCGTCGTCCCAGACCACGATCGCGTTGTCGCCGGCCATCGCCAGGTAGAGCGCCTCGGCGCCCTCGCGGCGGTAGGACCAGGCCTGCTCGCCGGTCTGCTTGTGGAAGGCCTCCAGGCCGGGCCCCACCCGCAGGTCGAGGTCGGCCGAGCTGAGCGACTCGGAGTTCACCGGCGTCGCCCCCGCGCCACCCGGTCCCGCGACCCGGTCACCGAACGGCACCGGCTTGTTCGCGTGCGCCGCCGCTCCGGCCGCAAGGACCAGCACCACCGCCGAGGCAGGCAGGATCGAGCGGGGGGTCAGTACACGCAGAGGCTTCCAGGACACGGGCGGAGCGTACCTTTCGGCGGGCCCGCGAGTCAGCCCGGTTCCGCCACAGGCCCGTCGCGCCGGGCGTCCGACCGGCCGCGCGTGCCCTCCCCGTACGTCCACCCGCCCACCTGCGCCGTCGGCGCTCCGGCCGCTCCACCGGGCGTGCCGGAGTGGCCCGGAAGGGCCGGGCGGGACCGTTACAGAGCTGATACATGACCACCGGTCGCCGGTCGTTGCGGCCGGCGCCGCGGTGGACGGCATTCGATCGACGCCCACTTTAGGGTGACATTCGGCTTTTCCTTCCCCCTTTGGGCCTACTGTCGGCGAGCGGGGCGTCACGGTCCGTCCACGCCGAGACCGTGCGCCCCGCCCACGCGACATCCGGAGGAGAGCACCATGCGAATCGGCCGCCTGACGCTGGCCGCCGCCACCCTGCTGCTGATGGCCACGGCCAGCGTCCCGGCCGGGACGCCGTTCAGCCAGACCGAACGGCACAGCCTCTCCTCGGACACCGTCGAGCCGCGCGGCGCGGCTCCCCGCCCGCCGGTCCAGCGGCCGAGTCACGAGCCGCCGTTCGGCGCCTTCGTCGGGTCCTGGGACGACCACATCCCGCAGATCCGCCAGTACGCGCAGTGGCTGGGCGACGCGAACATGCAGGTCGGCCACACCTATCTGGCGGGCAACGGCTGGAGCGACGTCGAGGGCGAGCCGATGGTGCTCGGCCTGTGGTCGCAGTGGCGGCGGGCCGATCCGTCCCGGCTGCTGGTGCTCGGCGTGCCGATGCTGGTGCCCAGCGAGGCGGACGTGCCGGACGGCGCGGTCGCCAAGCTGCTCGCCCAAGGGGCGCGCGGGGACTTCGACGGACACTTCCTCACGCTCGCGCGCCGGCTGGTCGCGCTGGGCGGCGCGGACACCGTGCTCACTCTCGGCTGGGAGATGAACGGCACCACCTACACCCACCGCTGCAAACCCGACCCGTCCGCGTGGAAGGCGTACTGGCGGCGGATCGTCGGGGTGATGCGCTCGGTGCCCGGGCAGCGCTTCCGCTTCGACTTCGCCCCCAGCCGGGGCCTGGATGCCGTCCCGTGGACCAAGTGCTACCCGGGCGACGACGTGGTCGACATCATCGGCATGGACAACTACGACCAGCCCGCCGGCGGCACCTTCGACGACTACGTGCACGAGCCGTACGGCCTGCAGGACCAGGTGGAGTTCGCCGCCAAGCGCGGCAAGCCGGTCTCCTACCCGGAATGGGGGCTGTTCCGCAACGGCGACAACCCCGAGTTCGTGCAGCGGATGGTCGACTGGATCCGCACCCACGACACCGCCTACCAGACCGTCACCGACTACTGCCCGCACGGCTTCTTCGAGTGCGACCGCAATCCCCGCTCGGCGGCGACGTTCAAACAGCTGATGGCCGGTTCGAAGGGGGCGCCGGCGCCGGCGGCACCTGCCGTCCCGGCGGCGCCGGACGTGCCTGCGGTGCCGGGCCCGCCCAGCCCGCCGCCCTCACCCGCCGCGCCCAGCGGGACGGCGAGCCCGTCGGCCCGTCCGACGACCGGTAAGCCGACGGGCAGGCCGGCGGGTGCGACACACGCCCGGCACTGAGCGGTCAGCTGCGGCGGCGGGCCAGCAGTGCCTCCTTGAGCCGGGGGAAGCGGGTGCGCAGCTGGTGCGCCGCCGCCTGCCGGGCGCACACCGCCCCGGCCCGGACGGCGGCCGCCGGTGCCGCCCCCGCCGGGCCGAGCAGCAGCCGCTGGTTGGACAGCCGCTCCGGCCGCCAGCGCTGCTTGTACGGCTCCTGGCCGCGCAGCAGGCCGAGCACCGGGACGCCCGCGCCGACCGTCTCGTCCAGCGCCGCGCTGAACAGCAGCCCGGCGATGTCCAGTCGCTCGCGCAGCTCCGGGTGCGCGCCGTACATGTACAGCCCGCCGAAGGACGGGCAGAGCAGCAGCAGGTTCACCGCGACCAGCCGGCCGTCCAGGTGGAACTGGTGGACGGCGGCCTTGCCGGCGGCGACCAGTCCGGCGGTGGACTCGGTCAGGTGCCGGGCGAACCGCTCGGTGCGGTGCTCGGGAGTGATGCCGCGCACCTGCCACTGCAGGAAGTGCAGCCGCAGCAACCCGTCCAGCGCCTGCGGCACCTCGGCCACCGGGGTCGAACGGACCTTCACCCCGGCCTCGGCGATCTTGCGGAGCTTCACCCGGCTGCGCTGGGCGGTCTTGCCGGGCACCCGCTTGAGCAGCTGGTCCATCGGGACGGCCGGCAGGTACTGGCAGAGCGAGTCCTGGTAACGGCGGCGGCTGCCGCGCCAGTGCTCGTACACCCGCTGCACCGCCGCCTCGGGGTGCACCTCGCGCAGCTCCAGCCACTGCCACGGGCGGGCGAGCGGGAGGGCGGCGGCGAACTCGGCGGCGGCCCGGTCGGCGCACTCGTCGTCGAGCAGGACGTCGGTGTAGTCGACCAGTCCGCCGCCGAGGCCGGTCAGGCCGCCGAGCGGTCCGCCGCGGCGCACGAAGGCGCCCGCGCCGACCAGCCGGGCGCCCCGGCGGACCAGCACCACGAGCAGGCTGCCGGGGCGGCCGTAGTGACGCCACCAGGAGCGCTGCCAGTCGGCGGCCTGGAAGAAGGTGGCGGTCCGGCAGCGGGCGGCCAGGTCGTCCCACTCCTCGGCGAGGGCGTCCAGGGCGCCGTCCTCGCAGCGCAGCTCGGTGGTCCAGGCCGGCGCCGTCGGCTGGGCGGGCAGGACGCTTCTGCGGGTGTCGGTGCTCATCGGCCCGTCCCGGCCGGGGCCTTCGGCTGGGCGGCGGGCTGTTCCGCGACGGCGGGCTGCTCCTCGGCCGGGGGCTGCTTCGCCGCCGCGGGCTCGACACCGGTGCTCTTGTCGGTCTTCCCGGTGGTCTTCTTTTCGGCCTTCGCACCCTCCCCCTTCACGCCCTTGGCCTTCGAGCCCTGGACCTTCGCCCCCTCGACCTTCGCCCCCTCAGCCTTCGTCCCCTCGGCCTTCGTCCCCTCGGTCGCGGCCTCGGCCCCGGACTCGGCTTGGGGGGTGGCCTCGGTCTTGGGCTCGGAGGCAGGCTTGGACTCGGTCCTGGCCTTGGCCGGCTCCTCGCTGCGCGGGCGCGGCGTCCTCGGGAGCGCCACCGACACGGGAGCGGAAGGGGCCTCCGTTGCCTGCGCGGCCTGCGGCGCCTGCGCGCCCTCCGTTGCCTGCGCGACCTGCGGCGTTTCGGGGCTCCCGGCCGCCTCCGGCGCCCCCGCGCCACCCCGACGACGGGTCGTCATCACCAGCGCGCCCAGCAGCAGCCCGGCCGCGCCGCCGACCGCGACGTCCAGCTTCCCGGACGGCGTGGTCGGCTTGTCCGGCGCGGCGGCCGGGGACAGCGTCACCAGCCGGACGTTGGTCTCCTTGCTGCTGGTGTTGGCGAAGGCGACCAACGAGCGGGCCACCGCGTCGGCGGCCCGGGCGGCCTGCTGGGGGCGCTGCCCGGTGCCGGTGATCTCGATCATCGGGGCGTCCGGGGAGGTCGTCCCGTGTACCAGGGACTCCAGCTCGGACCGGGTGTGGCCGGTCTCGGCGGCGGCCACCGCGAGCACCTGCGGCTGGCCGGCCAGCCGGCCGTACGCCTGGGCGAAGTTGGTCGCGAGCGCGGCCTCCCCGGGGCTCTGCGCGACCACGAGGACATAGGCGTTGGCGGAGTACGACGGGTGCGAGACGACGGCGTACCCGGCGCCGGCCGCGGCGCCCAGCGGAACCGCGAGCACCACCGGCCACCAGCGGCGGACCAGGCGGCGGGCGCTTCGGCGCGGAGTGGTCATGGGTATGGCTCCTTGGGTCTGGTACGGCGGTTCCGGCAGTGGCGGGCGTTCAGTCGCGGGCCAGCCGGTCGTAGAGGGCACCCAGGTCTGAGGCGACCCGGGCGATGTCGTAGTGGCCGACGGCCGGGGGGTGCGGCAGCGGGTCGGCGGTGTGCGCGCTGAGCGGCCGCAGGTCGCGCAGCGCGGCGGCGTAGGCGGCGGGCTCGGAGGGGATGCGGCGGGCCTGCGGGGCGGCGCTGGGCGGCAGTTCGTCGAGCGCCGGGCAGGCGCTGTGCCGTACCGGCAGCCCCGCCGCGAGGCCCTCCAGGACGCCGAGGCCGAAGGTCTCCGTGGTGGAGGGGGCGGCCAACACGTCCAGGGCGGCGAGCAGTTCGGGCACGTCGTCGCGCTCGCCGGTGAGCACCAGCCGCTCCCGCACACCGAGTTCGTCGGCCCGGCGCTCCAGCGCGGCACGCTCCGGGCCCTCGCCGACCAGCACCAACCGGGTCGCCGGGTCGAGGTCGGCGAGCGCCTCGACCAGCACCTCGAAGCGCTTGCCGGGAACCAGCCGGCCCACCCCGCCGACCACCCAACTCCCGTACGGCAGACCGAGCTCGGCGCGCAGCCTGCGGCGGGCAGCGGCCCGTTCGGCGGGCGGGAAGCGGTAGCGGGAGGTGTCGATGCCGTTCGGGATCAGCTCGATCCGGGCCGGCGGGACGCCCCAGGAGCGCAGTGTCTGCGCGACCTGGCGGGAGACCGCGACGGTGGTGCTGCCGAGCCGCTCGGCCGCCAGGTAGAGGCCCTTGACGCCCCGGGTGGCCGGACGGCCCTCGATCACCCCGGCGTGCAGCGAGTGCTCGGTGGAGACCACCGCGCGCACCCCGGCCAGCCGGGCGGCCAGCCGGCCGTACAGCTGTGCCCGGTAGAGGTGGGTGTGCACCAGGTCGTAGTGGCCGGCCCGGACGAGCCGGACCAGCCGGGGCAGCGCGCCGAGGTCCCGGTTGCCGCGCATGCCGAGGTGGTGGACGGTGACGCCGTCGGCGCGCAGCGCGGCGGCGACCGTGCCGGGGTTGGTCAGGGCGAGCACCTCGCACTGCTGGTGCGCCGGCAGGTGCCCCAGCAGCAGCTGGAGTTGACGCTCGGCGCCGCCGGAGGCGAGGCCGGTGACGATGTGCAGCACCCTCATGGCCGGCGCTCCCGGCGGGACCGGCGCAGCTCGGTGACGGCGTCGCGCAGCCGGGGCCGGCCCTTCTTGTTGGTGCGCAGCCGCCAGGCGCCGTCGCGGTCGCCGACGTAGCAGCGGGGCGGTGCGTAGCGGCCGGTGACCGGGGAGTGCGCGATGGCGCAGGCGTAGTCGTACCCGGCGTCGCGCACGGCCAGGGCGGCGGGCAGGTCGACGGCGCCGTACGGGTAGCAGAAGCCGGCGACCGGGCCGCCGACGGCCTCCTCCAGCAGGCGCCGGCTCTCCTGGGTCTGGACGGCGAGGTCCTCGGCCGACAGGCCGGGCAGCGCCTGGTGGCCGAGGCCGTGCGAGCAGATCTCCCAGCCGGCCGCGGCGAGTTCGGTGACCTCCTGGACGGTGAGCAGCTTCCTGCGCGGGCCCTCGGTGTCCCAGTCGTTGTCCCGGCCGAGCAGGTCGGCGACCACGTACGCGGTGGCGCCGAAGCCGTACGTCTGGAGGATCGGCACCGCGGACCGGGCGAAGTCCGCGTAGCCGTCGTCGAAGGTCAGGCCGACCAGTCGGTCGTCCCGGCCCAGGGCGCGGGCCCGCATCAGCTCGCCGACCGGGCGGCGGCACCTGGGCAGTCGTGCCCGGTGCGGCGGTGTGCTGCTGACGCCCGCCCGGGCCGAACGGACGGTTCCCCGTTCATCGTCCATCGGGACGCTTCCCTTCTTCGGCGACGGTTCGCGGGTTCCGGACGGGCCCCAGGGCCCGGGCGACGGCGAGGACCGGGCCGCGCACCTCGCGGGCGCCGATCCCGGTGCCGAGGGCCGCGAAGGCCAGCGCCACGGTGAGGCCTCCGAGGAGGGTCGAGAGCAGGGGGTCGGCGGCCAGTCCGGCGACGGCGGTGCCGAGCACCGTGGCCCCGGCGGCGGCGGCCACCAGCCGGCCGTGGCCGCCGAGCACCCGGCGCAGCCGCAGCGGGATGCCGCGGAGCACCAGGCCGTGCAGCAGCAGTGCGGCAGTGGTGGTGATGCCGGCCGCGTTGCCGGCTGCCAGCCCCAGGGCGCCGAAGCCGGGTGTGGCGAGCAGGCCGGTGGTGACGGTGACGCCGAGGCCGAGCACCATCGCGGCGGCCGGGTACCAGTCCAGCAGCCGGCGGCGGCCGTCCTCGGTGCCCGGGTCGTCGGCCCGGCGGACCACCGGACGCAGCGAGAAGTACGGGCGGATCATCACGCCGATGAGCGCCTGGGCGGGCAGGCCGAAGCTGTACACCCGGATGACGTCGGCGGTGGCGGCGGTGTCGTGCGGGCCGAAGGCGCCGCGTTCGAACAGCAGCGAGACCACCGAGGGGGCGCAGGCCATCAGGAAGGCGGTGCCGAGCAGGACGACGGCCGCGGCCTGGCCGAGGTCCTGCTCCACCCGGTCGCGGGCGGCGGTGAGGTCCCCGGCGGCGAGTGCCCGGGCGACCAGCGGGAAGGTGACGGTGCAGATCAGGAGGCCCGCCGTCATGGCGAGCTGGGAGACCTTGGCGGCGTAGTTGAGGTGCGAGATGGTGCCCGGCGGCAGCGCCGAGCCGAGGTAGCGCTCGACGAAGACCTGGGACTGGCGGGTGAGCGTGAAAGCGGCCACCGGCAGCAGGGCGAGCGGCATCAGCACCAGGGCCCGGCGCGAGCGGCGGCCTCGGCCGGCACCGGGCGGGCCCTGGCGCAGCCTGCGCAGGAAGGGCCCCACCAGCAGACCGGCCATCAGCAGGCTGCCGACCGCGACGCCGAGGGCGGCGGAGCGCACGCCCAGGTAGGAGTGGAAGCACAGCAGGACGGCGAGGATGCCGAGGTTGTGGGCGACGTAGATGCCGGCCGGGGCGGTGAAGCGGTGGTGGGCGCGCAGCGCGGCGACCAGGAAACCGGCCACGCCGAAGGGCAGCACGGTGATCGCGGTGATCCGGGTGCAGGTGACGGCCAGGTCGGGGTCGGTGAGGCCGGGGGCGAGGAATCCGACCAGTTCCGGGGCGCCCAGGACGACGGCCAGGGCGAGGCCGCCGAGCGCGATCAGCAGCCAGGGCAGGGTGGCACGGACCAGCTGGCGGACCGGGTCGGGGGCGTCCGGGTCCTCCTCGCGCAGCACCAGGGCGAGGGCGAAGGCGGGCACCATGAGGAAGGACATGGCGTCCTCGATCAGCAGCGGTGCGGCGGTCTCGGGGACGGTCCAGGCGACCAGGAAGGCGTCGGTGCCCTGGTTGGCGCCGAAGTAGCGGGCCAGCAGGAGGTCGCGCAGCAGGCCGAGGCCGGAGCCGGCGGCGCTGAGGACGGCGGTGATGCCGAAGGCCTTGGCGACGAAGCCGCGCCGGGGGGCCGGGTGGTGCTCGGCGGCCGGGTCCTGGCCGGGGGCGCTGCGGGGGGCCGGGAGGGAGGGGGCGAGGGCGGCCGGCTGGTCGGTGGTCACCGGGCCGCTCCGGTGGTCGCCGACCCGGTGGCGGGACGCTCGGGCCGGTGTGCGGCCGCGTGGGCGGCGAGGCCGAGGACGACGGAGGTCAGCACGGTGGTGGTGCCGCCGATGTCGGCGTACAGGAAGTCGACCAGTACCCAGGTGAGCAGGGCGAGTGCGGCGAGCCCGGGGCCGTGGCGGTGGCGGTGGCAGCCGAGCAGCAGGGCGAGGAAGAGTGCGGCGTAGGCGGTGATGCCGATCAGGCCCTGTTCGCTGAGCACCAGGAGGTACATGTTGTGCGGGGAGAGCAGCGGTTCGCGTTGGAAGCCGATGGTGGCGTCGGCGGCATCGCTGCCGGAGGACAGCCGCAGCGGGGCGCGGCTGTCGCGCAGTTGCTGGAAGGCCTTCGGTCCGGCGCCGTGCACGGGGTGGTCCTGCCAGATCCGTCCGGCGGTGGCCCACAGGTCGTACCGGTCGGAGACGGACCGGTCGGGGGCGGCGGAGACGGAGCCGATCGAGCTGAGCCGTTCGGTGACGCCGGAGCCGCCGAGGCCGAGGCCGCCGACCAGGACGACCGCGGCGGCCAGGCCGAGGACGGCGCTGCGCACCAGCAGCCGGGCGTCGGCGCGCAGCAGCAGCACGGCCGCGGCAAGGCCGGTGGCGATCCAGCTGCCGCGGCTGAAGGAGACGGCCAGCGGGAAGGAGAGGAAGGCGGCGGCGGCGAACATCGCGCGGCGCAGCCGGGCGTTGCCGCCGGGCCCGCGCTCGCCGAGGGCCAGCGCGAGGGCGGCGAGCAGCCCGTAGCTGACCACGCTGGACATCGCCATGATGTCGAGTGCGCCGAAGGTGCCGACGGCCCGGATCGGCCGGCCGGTGTAGGAGGCGCCGGTGTGGGTGAGGTACTGCTTCGCGCCGACCACACCCTGGATCAGCGCGGCGAGCACGAAGGAGCCGAGGACCAGGCGCTGGTCGGTCCGGTCGCGCAGCGAGCAGAGGACGGCTGCGGGGACCAGGACGAACACCTGGGTGAGCCGGACGAAGCCGGTGACGCCGGCGGCCGGGTCGATCGAGCCGATGGTGGAGACCGCCGCGGCGACCACGATCCCGCCGAACAGCGCGCAGGTGGTGCGGCTGATCGCGGGCAGCCGCCCGCGCAGCAGGTCGAGCGCGGTGAGGGCGACCAGCGCCAGCGAGGCGAGATCGGCGGCGGTGACGTGGACGGCGGCGGCGACGTCCTTCTCCCCGGTGGGCACGCAGACCAGCAGGACGGTGGCCGCGGTCAGCGGGCTGGTGCGCTCCGCGAGCGCGGGCAGCGTCTTCCGTAAGGCCGGGCGGGGGAAGGCGGGGAGGGTCAGGGCCACGCTGGGTCAGCTCCCGTCCGGGTGGAGCATCAGGGCTGCGGTGCGGCACAGGATCTTGACGTCCTGCCAGAAGCTCCAGCTCTCGATGTAGCGGTTGTCGAAGCGGGCCCGGTCCTCGATGGAGGTGTCCCCGCGCAGGCCGTTGACCTGGGCCAGACCGGTGAGGCCGACCGGGACCCGGTGGCGGTCGGCGTACTCGGGGTAGGCCTGGCCGAACCGCATGACGAAGTACGGCCGTTCGGGGCGCGGGCCGACCAGGCTCATGTCGCCGCGCAGGACGTTCCACAGCTGGGGCAGCTCGTCCAAGGAGCTCTTGCGCAGCAGTCGGCCGACGGTGCCCATCCGGTGGTCCTGGGAGATGTTCCAGCGGGTGGCGGACTCGTGCGCGCTGCTCGGGCGCAGGGTGCGGAACTTGAGGACGGTGAAGACCCGGCCGTCCAGGCCGGTGCGCTGCTGGCGGAAGAGCACGCCGGGGCCGGTGTCGAAGCGGACGGCGAGGGCGCAGAGCACCAGGACGGGGGCGAGCAGCAGCAGGCCGACCGCGGCGGCGGTGAGGTCCAGGGCGCGCTTGGCGGCCCAGCCGGGGCGGCGCCTCGCCGGACGGCCGACCCGCAGGCAGGGGAAGCCCCACAGGTGGTCGCCGCCGGTGATCGGGGTGGCGGGCAGTGAGCCGTACTCGCGCAGCGCGGGCACCAGCCAGACCTGGCAGCCGAGCCGGGCGGCCTCGCGCAGGGCGGCGGCGGTCTCGGCCTCGTCCTCGGCGCCTGCGGTGGCGATCACGTGCTGGACGCCGTGCCGGCGCACCTCGCGCTCCAGTGCCTCGCGGCCGCCGAGCACGGGCAGGTCGGTGTCGCGGGACAGCAGCGGCGGGTCGGCGTCGAGGAAGCCGACCGGGCGCATCCCGTACTCGCCGTGCTCGCGGAGGGCGGCGGCGACCCGGTGGCCGAGGCGGCCGGCGCCGAGCACGAGGACGGGGCTGGGGTGACTGCGGCGGGTCCGCCGGACCAGGTGGTAGAGGACGGCGCGGCCGACGGCGGCGATCAGCAGCTGGGCGCCGAGCAGGACGGTGAGCCGGGCCAGGCCGGCCGGGCCGCAGTCGGGCCAGCGGTCGCCGAGGCAGCCGGACAGGGTGACGGCGAAGGCGGTGGCGACCACGGCCCGGGCGGCCAGCGCGGGCAGTTCGTCCAGGACGGAGAGGGTGAGCCGGGAGCGGTAGAGGCCGCCGGCCAGGTTGAGCAGGAGCAGCAGGGGCAGGACCGCGGGGACGCCGAGCAGCGGGTCGAGCGGGGCGGCCGGGTCGACGGCGCGGTTGGCGATGCCGCCGGCGGAGCACAGCGCGATGATGTCGGCCTGGACCAGCGCGAGCGACAGGGCCAACCGGGCGCGGACCGTCCCGCGGGGGCGGCGCGGCGGCGGGACCACTCGGGGGTGTGCCACTCCCGCCGGACGGTCGAGCAGCCCGGTACCGGGCCGGCGGGGGCCGGCCAGCGGGCCGCCCGATCGCGGCACACTGTCGTGGTCAATGGTCATCAGCGCACGATCTCCCCTGCTGTGTGCCCGGGGTGACGGTGCCCCGGCACCGGTTGGCGCGGGGCGGCCGTCCCGGCCCGGTGGGCGCGGTCCTGACAGCGCCTGCTGCCGCTGGCGGCTTTCGGATGTCCGGTGGCGGGGCCGATCGCGAAGGGACCGGTCACGAACGGGTCGGTCGCGAGGGGCTCAACCGCGAATTCCCGGCGCGAAATCTGAACGAAGCAGGCAAAATTCGACAATACAGAACCGGGCCATAAAGGCCGGAAGTTGACTTGCCAATTCATTCCAGCCGCCCATTAATAAGTATGTGGGATTTGACGCCTCGCCTCCCTGTCCGGTCGAGGGCGCGAATACGACAGCGCCGGAAACGGCGGGCATTCACGGCATGTGAAACGATCAGATCCGCTCCGGGACACGGGTCCGGCGTCGCCCCGCCGCCGGACCGGCGCCCAGCAGGTGGCGGTAGAGGACCTCCACCTGTTCGACCACGGTGCGCACGTCATGCCGACCGACCACGTGGTCGCGCAGCCGGGCGCCGCGCCGCTCGCATTCGATCGGATCCGACAGCGCTTCCCCCATCCGGGTGGCGAGGGAACGCGCGTCCTCGGGCGGGACCACCGCACGCGCGAGCTCGGACGGCGGCAGGCACTCCCGGGCGCCGGGCACGTCGGTCAGCAGCACCGGACGGGCGGCCGCCATCGCCTCCAGCGGGGCCAGCGCCATCCCCTCCCAGCGCGAGGGCAGCACCACCAGGTCGGCCGCTGCCAGCCACGGGCGCGGGTCCGGCACGTCCCCGACCAGCCGGACCCGGGCGGGCTCGGCGGTCTCCCGCACCAGCTCCGCCACCCGCTGCTCCTCCGGCCCGCCGCCGACCAGCGCCAACCGGGCCCGCGGCACCCGGCGCAGCACCTCCGGCCAGGCGGCCAGCAGCACGTCCTGGCCCTTCTGCCGGCACAGTCGCCCGACGCACACCGCGAGCGGGGCGTCCAGGTCCAGGCCGAGCGCGATCCGGGCGGCACGGCGGTCGGCGGGCGCGTAGTGGCGCACGTCCACGCCGTTGGGCACCACCGCCCAGTCGGCGTGCACCCCGGCCGCCACACCGTCGGCCCGCTCCTGGACACTGACGCACAGCAGCCGGTGCGACCAGCGGGTGGCGAAGCGCTCCCAGCGCAGGGTGGCCGCGGCCAGCGCACCGTCGACGGCGGCGAAGGACCAGGCATGCGGCTGGAAGACGGTCGGCACCGTGCCGCGCACCGCGAGCCGCCCGGCCAACCCGGCCTTGGCGCTGTGCAGGTGGACCACGTCGGGCGCGGCCGCCCGGACGATCCGGCGCAGCCGCCAGGCCTCGGCGAGGGTGCCCGGGCCGGGCGAGCGCCGGGCGGGCCAGTCCTGGACCAGCGCGCCCACCGCGGCGGCCTCCTCGGCCAGCCGCCCACCGCGGGGGCAGGCGACCAGCACCCGGTGGCCGGCCTCGCGCTGGCCCCGCACCAGATCGGCGACGACACGGGCGACCCCGCCGTCCACCGGTTGGGAAATGTGAAGGATCGTCATATGCACGGCGGCGAGCCTAGGGTGGCTCTCGGACGCCGGGCGGCGCTCGTCACCCTCAGGTGGCAGTTCGGCCACCCGTACGGCTTTCGGCTCGTACGGGCGACCGAGCCGCTCGAATTCCCGGGCGATTCGATCGCCTTGATGGATCGACGCGCACGAATCGCGCGATTGGCGATTCCGGCGGCTCCGCGGACCCCGGCGGACGGTGGGGTCCTCGGTGAAACCCGAGGTCTTCAGTGGAACTTGAGGCCCTCGGTGAACCTCGGAGTCCTCGGCGGAACTCGGCGGCCTCAGCGGAGCCCGGCGGACCCGTGGAGGCCTCAGCGGACCTCGGCGGCGAGATTGGCCAGCACCTGGTCGTGGATCCGGTTCAGGCCCTTCGGGGCGAAGGTGCGCTCGAAGAAGCCGCCGATGCCGGTCGCCCCCTGCCAGGTGGCGGTCACGGTGACCTTGGAACGGCCCTCGCCGACGGCCGAGACGATCCAGGTGATCACCATGCTGGAGTTGGCGTCCTTCTCCACCAGCTGGTCGGGCCTGGGCGCGGAGACGGTGAAGAGGCAGTCGCGCACCCGCTTCTCGGTCGCCTGGAGCTTCCAGTGCACCTGAGTGCCGGCACCGGTGCCGCCGACCCGCACCTCGTACTCGCTGTACTGCGCGGGCAGCAGCTTCGGGCGGGTCACCTGGTAGTCGGCCAGCGCCTCGTACACCCGCTCGGGGGCCGCGTCGTAGACCCGCTCGGTGGTGGCCTGCACCTGTCCCATGACCTTGCTCTCCTCATGTGGTGGGAACCGCTCTGTCCGGCAAGCCAATCACAGGGTCGCGCCCGCGACGCGGCGGGATAGGGTGGCCGGTGTGCTCGATCTGGTGACTGCTGTGCGCTACGTCGACCCGCTGCGGGCCGGCGGCTCCGTCCCCGGTGTGGTGGAGACCGACGACCTGGGGACGTACGTCGTCAAGTTCACCGGGGCCGCGCAGGGCCGCAAGGCGCTGATCGCCGAGGTGATCGTCGGCGAGCTGGCCCGGCGGCTGGGCCTGCGGGTGCCCGAGCTGCGGCTGGTGGACTTCGACCCGGCCGTCGCCGTGGACGAGCCGGACGCCGAGATCCAGGACATGCTCAAGGCCAGCGCAGGCCTCAACCTCGGGATGGACCTGCTGCCCGGCGCGCGGGACTTCCGGCCGGGGATGATCGCGGTGGACTCCGTCGAGGCCGGCCGGGTGGTCTGGCTGGACGCCCTGACCGGCAACGTCGACCGCACCGTGCACAACCCCAATCTGGTGGTCTGGCACGGGCGGCTCTGGCTGATCGACAACGGCGCCGCACTGATCTTCCATCACCGCTGGGCGGGGGCCGAGGCGGCGGTCGGCAAGGCGTACGACCTCAGCGCGCACGCGCTCGGCGGCTCGGCCCCGGACGTCCGGCTTGCCGACGAGGAGCTCGGGCCGCTGGTCACCGTGCCGCTGCTGGAGGAGGTGGTGGCGCTGGTCCCGGACGAGTGGCTGGCCGGCGAACCCGGCTTCGACTCGGTGGATGCCGTCCGGCACGCCTACGTGACGCACCTGGCCGCCCGGGTGGTGCTCTCCGAGGAGTGGCTGCCGGAGGGCTTCGCCACGCCCGAGCAGCTGCGCGAGGCGGAGCGGCGGCGGGCGGCCCGGACGCGGGCGGGCCGGCCGGTCTGGCTGCAGGAGGTGCCGGACCTGCACGGCAAGCCGTCGGTGGAGACGGTCTGGGAGCACCACTTCGACGAGGGCTAGCCGGGCCGGCGGGCCGGGCGCGGGGCGGCCGGAGCGCTGCTGGTCGGATGCGACCGGCTGGTGATCGAAAACGACCGGGGAGCGGGACCCAGTGGTCCCGCTCCCCGGCTCTACTGTTCAGAGGTGTCCGCGGTCAGCGCGTCAGCGCCACCACTGGACCGCCTTCTCGGCGTTGACCAGGCCCGCGCCGTAGAAGCCGTTGTCGTCGGCGCCGCCCTCACAGGTGGCCTTCCAGGCGCCGGCACCACCCGGGTTGTACTCGCCGGTCGGGCACGGGATGGACTCGGCGTGGGTGGTCAGCATCTCGGTCAGCTCGTCCGGGCTGGCCCACGGGAAGGTGCTGGCCAGCAGCGCGACCACGCCGGCGACGTGCGGGGTGGCCATCGAGGTGCCCTGCATGTAGCCGTACTTGCCACCGGGGATGGTGGACAGGATGCGGCCGTCCTTGTCCGGGGTGTCCGGGAGCTGGTAGCGGCGGTCGCCACCCGGGGCGGTGACGGACACGACGCCCTTGCCGTAGCTGGAGTAGTACGACTTGACGCCGTTGACGCCCACCGCGGAGACGGCGACGACGCCGGGCAGCTCGGTCGGCAGCGACAGGCAGTCGTTGGTGACCGGGCGGGTGCCGGGGGTGGTGTCGTCCGGGCTGGCCACGTCGACGGTCTTGTGCGCCAGGTCGAGGTTCTCGTTGCCCGCGGCGGCGACGTTGAGGACGCCCTTGCGCTGCGAGAAGGCGACGGCCTTGCGGACGGCCTCCGAGATCGCGGCCTGGTCCTTGTCCGTCTTGCAGTTGAACATCCACGGGTCGACGAAGTAGCTGTTGTTCGTCACCTTGAAGCCGTGCTCGCCGGCCCAGACGAAGCCGCAGACCGCGTTCTCCGGGTAGATGAACCCACCGTCGTCGACGACCTTGACGGCGGCCAGCTTCACGTTCGGCGCGACGCCGACGATGCCCTTGCCGTTCTTGGCGGCGGCGATGGTGCCGGCGACGTGGGTGCCGTGGTCGCTGGTGGTCGGCTGCCAGGCCTTCCAGTCGGTGTTCGTCTTGCCGTCGATGCAGGAGACCGACTGCGAGGCGTCCACGTTGGCGGCCAGGTCCTCGTGGGTGGCGTCGATGCCGGAGTCCAGCACGCCGACGGTGACGTTGCGGCTGCCGAGCGAGATCTTGTGGGCCTTGTCGGCACCGATCTGACGCATGTCCCACTGGTAGGCGTCGTAGGGCTCCTGGCCCGGAGCGGCCGCGGCGGCCGGCTCGGCGGCGACGTCGGCCTTGCCCTGGTCGGCGGCCTGGATGCCCTTGGTGCGGCTGGCACCGACCGAGTCGACGCCCTTGGCCAGGCGCAGCTTCTCGGCGAACTTGGTGTCGTTCGAGCGGGCGACCACGACGCCGACCTGCTCGTACGACTGGACCACGGTGCCACCGAGGCCGGTGATGGCCTTCTCGACCTTCTGCACCTGGCCGTGGTTGGCCTTGGTGTTGACGACGTAGCTCATCAGCGGACCGGTCGTCGAGTCGGCCGCGGGGGCCGCGACGGCGGTGCCGGCCGGCAGCGCGAGGGCCCCGGCGGTGGCGAGCACGACGCCCACTGCCGCGTACCGGGTACGGCTGATCCGAGGAACACGCATGGGGGTTGGCCTCCCGAGTCGTCAGGCGGCAGCTGCGATGGGCAGGTGCGCTTGGGAATGACCGGGACGCTAATGAATATTTGCTTATAAGCGCAAGAGGTAGTCATCTAATCGTCACATCCGGATCAGGAACGGGGGTTGCGAGCTCCGGGGCGCAACAGGGAAACAGAGATCAAGAGTGTTAAAAAGTGATGGTTCGCCGACGTGCGGCCGCACCCGCCATAACGGCGGCCACCAGCACGGATCGCACCCCTACAACGCGTACAACCGGCGCGCGTTGCCGGCCGCGACCAACCGCTCCACCCGCTCGGCGTCGGCCGCGGAGCAGGCGCCGTCGGCCTGCCAGCCCGCGAGCACCGCACCCAGTCCGTACCGGAACTGACAGGTGCCCACCAAATAAAGTTCGGGCAGCCCGTAGGCGTCGGTGGAGAACAACAATTTGCCGAACGGCGCCAGCTCCAGCATCTCGCCCAGCACCGCGGCCACCCGCGGCCCGGCGTAGGAGGCGGTCAGCCCGAGGTCGGTGTACACCGTCGGGAAGGCCTGGGCCAGCCAGGCTGCCTGCCGGTGGTACGGGTAGCCGTGCAGCAGCACCAGCGGGACGCCGCTGGGCTCGGCGGCCCGCACGAAGTCCGTCAGCAGCGACGGGTCGGCCCGGTGCAGGGTGAGGTCCGGATCGCCGAAGCCGGTGTGGAGTTGGAGCGGCAGGCCGAGCTCGGCGCAGACGTCCACGGCCGTCCAGAGCAGATGGTGCAGCAGCACCGGGTCGGTCAGCCGGCCCCGCCCGCCACGCAGGTGGGCGCCGGCCGCGGCCACCACCGCCGCGGCGGCCGGGCGTTCGGCGGGGGCGGCCAGACCGTGCCGGTAGGCGAGTACCGACTTGACCGCGACGGCCCCGGCGGCGGTCGACGCGAGCGCCTCGGCAACGGCGCGCGGCCAGGCCTCGGCGCCGCACGTCACCGTCTCCGCGATCGACTCCAGCCGGACCACCTCACGCACCGACGCCCCGGCGGCCTCGGCGAGTTCGGCCGGGGGCAGCAGTTCGTGGCCCGCGGCGGCGGTCAGCCCGGTGTCCACCAGGCAGGTGTCGAGCCCGGCCGCCGCCAGCAGCCGTCCGGTGGCCTCGGCCGCGCCCAACTCCCGCCGCCGGGCGAGGTAGTCGGCGGCGGGGGCGTGTGCCGGCAGGCCGAGCGCGGGCGGGCACCAGCGCCGCACCGCGAGGCCCAGCGCGCTGTCGAAGGGCGAACAACCGGGCGCGGGCGGGCGGTCCGACTCGGTGAGCAGCCCGGCCAGGGCGTCGTCGGCGAGCTCGGCCGCCACCACGCTGTGGCAGTGGTGGTCGACCAGCGCGGGCCCCTCCGGCCGGGCCACGCTCAGTACCGCCAGCGGGTGGCCGTGACCAACTCCTCGGGCGTGACGGCCGCGTACTGCTCCTGCTCCGCCCGGCGCACCGCCAGCACCGCCTGGTAGAGCGGCTCGCCGAGCGCCTCGCGCAGCACCGCGGAGCGCTCGTACGCGGCGATCGCCTCGGCCGGGCCCGTCGGCAGCCGGGGCACCGTGCCGGGCTCGGCGGCCGCTGGGTCCCCGGTGAACTCCGGTGGCAGCGCGCGGCGCTGGTCCATCCCGGCGAGGCCGGCCGCGATCACCCCGCCGACCGCCAGGTACGGGTTGGCGCTCGCGTCGAAGCACTTGACCTCGGCGTTGGCGGTGGCGGCCCGCTCCCCGGTGGAGCCGGTCACCAGGCGCAGCGCGGCCTCGCGGTTCTCCAGGCCCCAGCACTGGTAGGCGCCGGCCCAGTGCGACGGCACCAGCCGCAGGTACCCGGCCGGGCTGGAGCAGCCCAGCACCAGCAGTTCGGGCAGCGCGTCGAGCACCCCGGCGAGGAAGCCCTCGGCCTCCGCGGTCAGGCCGTGCGGACCGGGGCCGCCGTGGCCGAGGTTGCGCCCGTCCCGCCAGAGGCTGACGTGCAGGTGCCCGCCGTTGCCGACGCCGCCCGCCTCGACCACCGGGGCGAAGGAGACCCGCAGGCCGTGCCGGGCGGAGACGGCCCGGACGGTGTGCCGGACCAGGACGGAGGTGTCGGCGGCGGCGACCGGGCCCTCGGGGGCGACCGAGACCTCGAACTGGCCCGGGGAGTACTCGGGGTGGATCTGCAGGACGTGCAGCCCCTGCCGGCCGAGGGCGCCCAGGACGTCGCGCAGGTAGTCGGAGAGGTCGGTGACCCGGTGCATCCCGTACGCCGGGCCGTGCGTCGGGTACTGCGGCTCCTCCTGCGGGGCGCCGGCCAGGGCGACCGTCCACTCGACCTCGATGCCGGCCTTGAGGCTCAGGCCGCGCGCGGCCGCCACGGCCTGGACCCGGCGGGCGAACAACCGCTGACAGCCGGGGTGTGGGGCGCCGGCCTGGGTGTACCTGTCCCCCGGGGCCCAGGCCCAACCGGGCTGGGCGGCCAACGAGACGATCCGGTCGAGGTCCGGGTAGAGCCTGAGGTCCCCGGTGGGGCCGCCGATGATCGGACTGGTGGTGATCGTGTCGTCGGCGAGGAACACGTCGAAGCAGGGCGCGGTGCCGACGCCCCACTGCGCGGCGTGTGCCAGGCCGGCGAGCGGCACGGCCTTGACCCGGGTGACGCCGGCGTTGTCCACCCAGGTGACGGCCACCGCCTCGACGGCCTCGGTGCGCAGCCGGTCGGCGGCCTCCCCGGCGCGTTCGGCCCGCTCGGCGCGCGGTGGCAGCGCGACGGCCGCCGCCGCGGCGGTGGCGAGCTGTTCGGCCGTGGCGGGCGGCTCGGCGGGACCGGGCGCGGTGGGGCCGGCGGTGGCGGTTCCGGTGGTCATGCCACCATGCTGCCCCGCCGGTCGGGGTCGGGTAACTCCCCTATCGGGTGGTCCTATTGGCAGCCCTGTTCACCCGTTCACCCGTTCGGGGCGAATCTGGCGGTCAGCTCCCCCGCGGTGATCCGTTCCAGGGTGTCCGGGGCGGTGTCGGTCGGGCCCGGGTAGAGCCGGTAGAGCGTCCCGCGCACCTCGGCCGGGGCGGGCACGTCGGCGTGCACCAGGGCGGCGAACGCCCGGGCACCGGTGAGGCGTTCGGCGATCAGCCGGGCGGTGTCGTCCGGCGGCTGCTCGGTGCGCCGGTCGCTCGTGTGGCGGGCGCGCAGCCGCTCGGCGAAGGCGCTCACCGACTCGTCCGCGCCCCGGCGGTAGACGCCGAGCCCGCGGCCGGTCCGGTCGCGGACCAGCACCTCGTCGCTGCCCGCCGCCGCGGTGGCGCAGGCGAGGTCCCACAGGGTGGCCCGGGAACCGGGCGCGAAGTGCGTCAGGACGTCGGCGGCCAGCGAGCCGACCGCGGCGTGGTGCCGGTAGAGGTTGTGAAACCCGGTGCCGGAGCCCACATTGAGGTCGGTCCAGGTGTAGTCGCGGGTCCGGAGGTCGACGATCATCGGCACGCAGATCCTGGCGTCCCCGGCGAGGTCGAGCCGCTGGCGGACGTCCTTCGGGCGGAAGGCGCCCTTGCGGTGCCTGGCGGCCCCGGCCGGGTCGAGGGCCATGAACCCGGCGAAGGCGTCGGCGAGGTCCTCGAAGGGGACGTCGTTGTAGCTGAACACCACGACCACGGCGTACCGGGCACCGGCCTCGCCCAGCGCGGGCAGGTCGAGGTCGACGAACTCGGTGGCGCCGTGCGGCGGCGGGGCGCTGGTGTAGTCGCCGGAGTGGACGGCGGCGCGCGGCCCGGTGACCAGCCGGGTGTAGTCGCACAGACCGGTGAACCGCCAGTCCTCGTCGTAGAAGGCGACCGACAGGTCGAGGTCCACCCGCTGGCGCGGGCGCTGCATCCAGTGCACGAACAGCCGCAGCCGCTGCCCGTCCGGGAGGGGCTGCACGCTGCCGCGCGGCACCGCGACCAGGGTCTTGGCGCTGGCGCGCTCGGCGAAGGGCACCACCAGGTCGGCCAGCGCGGCGTCCAGCACGGCCACCTCGTAGCGCTCCGGGCGCTCGGCCGACTGTCCGACCCGGCGCAGCAGTTCGGCCTCGATCAGGGTGCAGACGGGCGCGCTGAGCGCGGCCGGGACGGGCGTGCCCCGGTCGGTTCGGGCATGCGCCGAGGCGATCCGGCCGCGCGGGAAGTACAGCCGCCGCTCGCCGTGCTCGCGCGGCGCGCGCAGGCGCCCGTACGCGCCGAGCAGCGGGCCGGGGGCGACCGCGCGCAGGGCGCCGGGCAGCGCCTCGGCGAGTTCGGCGGGCAGCGGTTCGCCGGGGAGCCAGGTGGCGTGCACCCGCAGCAGGTGGTGCAGCCGGCGCACCAGTTCGCCCGGGCGGCGGGCCAACAGCCGGACGGCGGCGGGCAGGTCGCCCTGTTCGAGGGCGTGCTCGACCCGGGCGGCGAAGGTCTCCACGGTCAGCCGGGTGTGGCCGCCGGGCGTCTCGCGCACCCGCAGCGGGGCGGGCGCCTCGCGCAACTGCGGGCCGAGGCCGTGCAGGTCGAGGTCGCTCTGCCGGACCACCGCGAACGCGGCCGCCGCGTACGGGAAGCGGGCGCGGTGCTCGTACGGGTGCAGCAGTTCGCCGACCCGCAGCCAGGGCTCGCGGTGGCGGCGCAGGTCCTCGGCGAGGGTGCCGGCCGGGAACGCGTCCAGGACGGCGAGCAGTTCGCGGCGCAGCGGGCGGGGCAGGCCCCGCAGGCGCAGCGTGCGGGCGGTCTCCGGCAGCAGGTCGGGTTCGGCACCGGACCACGCCCAGATCAGCCGCAGGACGTCGGTGGCGGTGGTGAGGTGGGCGGCGAGGAGCGGCCGGGCGGCCTCCCGGTCGCGGTGCAGCAGGGCGGCCAGCACGGTGGCGCGGGTCTCCCGGACGGGGATCTCGGCAGGCAGCCAGCCGGCCGGGTCGGCCGGGGCGTGGTCGAGCAGCAGGGCGAGGTCCTCGCGGTCCTGCGGGCTCAGCGGCGTGTGCCGGGCGAGCAGCGCGGCCAGTGCGGTGGCGGCGAGCGCGGCCGCGTCGGCGGGATCGGCCAGGCGCAGCGGCTTGAGCTGCTGTCCGGGCCTCAGTTCGCGGGCGGCGTTGCGGGCGGCCCTGGTGTCGGTGGACAGACGGCGCTTGCGCTCCAGCGGAGTGCGGCAGAGCGGGCAGTGGCGGTCGCCACCGTCCTCGACCCGCTCCTGGTAGCAGTCGCCGCACAGCAGGTGGGCGCAGGGGGCGAGGGCGCCGATGCCGGCCTCCAGGCTGCTGCGTTCGCAGAGCAGGCAGACCTGGCTCGCCTGGCAGAGCAGGTAGCCGCGGATGATCGCGGAGTAGTCGGCGTGCGCGTGCGAGGGCACGCCCTCGGGGAAGCGGCGGAACAGCGGGACGTGGCTGCGGTCGGCGCCGAGCATCGCGTCGATGCCGCGCAGCAGCCGGGTGCCGGCCGCGGAGAGGTCGAGCGGGCGCAGCCGGCCGAGGGCGGCCCGCAGCGGCGCGGTGAGCACGTGGCCGCGCCGGGCGAGGTCGGCCTCCAGTGCGACCAGCCCCTGGGCCGTCCACGGCTGCGGCTGGCCGGGCCCGGCTCCGGGCTCGACCAGGACCGTCCCGTGGCGGCGCAGCAGGTAGGCGTCCAGACCGGTCTCGGGCGCGATGGCGCTCGGCTTCTTCACAGCTCTTCCCCCGTGGGTACGACGAAGCGGGGGCGGAGAGTGGGCGCACTCGGTTCATTTTGGAGATGAGTGAGAAGGAAGCACGCCGCGGAGCCGCCCCCGCGTCGATCACCCTAGCGAACGCCCGTCCGAGGCCCGAACGGTTTTCCGTCTCCACCCCGGACGGCTCCGGCCCCCGCCCCGAACGGCTTTCCGGTCCCGCCCCCTTCCTACTCGCAAGTAGCTTCGCTACAGTGGCCGGACACGCACCACCGCCGGGCTTCGGGAGCCGCACCGGCGGCAGGCCGCGGTCGCCGCTTCTCCGGCGCTCGCGCGGTGCGCTTTCACCGGCCGGCGCCGCGGACCGCGGCGGGCCGGGTTCCTCCTCGTATCAGAGTCGCTTCCTTCACCTTCGAGCGCCTGAGCACCACGGCACATCCGCAGTTCGGCCGGAGCGGACCGGCCGCTGCCCGGGTGCGCCGACACCCCGTCATCTCCCCAGCCCCCGCGCGTGGACCCTCCTCCAGCGGCGGCCGCCCCCGGCGTACGGGCGCGGCGGCGTGCCCGCCGGAGCACGCGCGGGCCCTTCATGACTAGGAGTCAGGACAGATGGAGCGTCCCTTCCCCACCGTCGCGGTCGTCGGCCTCGGCACGATGGGTGCCGGCGTCGCGGTGGCGGTCGCCAAGAGCGGCCGCCGGGTGATCGGCATCGAGGCCACCGAGGACTCGGCCGCCCGGGCGCTGGCCCGGATCGAGGAGGCCACCGCGCACGCGGTGGAACGGGAGCGGCTGACCGCCGAGGAGCGCACCGGGCTGCTGGCCCGGATCTCGATCGGCCACGAGCTGGCGGCCGCCGCCAGGGCGGACCTGGTGATCGAGGAGGTGCCCGAGCAGCTGGAACTGAAGCGGGAGGTCTTCGCCGAGCTGGACCGGATCTGCCCGGAGGGCACCGTGCTGGCCACCGGCACCACCGCGCTGTCGGTGACCCGGATCGCCGCCGCGACCGCCCGTCCGGAGCGGGTGCTCGGCCTGCACTTCTTCAACCCGGTGCACGGCATGAAGCTGGTCGAGGTGGTCCGCACCGTGCTGACCTCCCCGCGGACCGCCGAGGACGCCGCCGCCTTCGCCCGCGACCTCGGCAAGGAGCCGGTGGCGGCCGGCGACCGGGCCGGCTTCGTGGTGAACGGCCTGCTGTTCGCCTACCTGAACCAGGCCGCCGCGATGTTCGAGTCCAAGTACGCCTCGCGGGAGGACATCGACGCCGCGATGCGGCTCGGCTGCGGCCTGCCGATGGGCCCGCTGGCCCTGCTCGACCTGATCGGCATCGACACCGCGCGCACCGTGCTGGAGGCGATGTACGAGCAGTCCCGGGACCGCCTGCACGCGCCCGCCCCGATCCTCGGCCAGCTGGTCGCGGCCGGGCTGCTGGGCCGCAAGACCGGGCGCGGCTTCTACACCTACGAGACGCCGGGCTCGTCCCGGGCCGTGGACGCGGCCACCGGGCCGGCCCTGCCCGGGGTGCCGGGCCGGGAGGTGCGCACCGTCGGCGTCTGCGGCTCGGGGACGATGGCCACCGGCATCGCCGAGGTGTTCGCCAAGGCGGGGCACCCGGTGCTGCTGGCCGCCCGGAGCCAGGAGAAGGCCGAGAGGGCCAAGGCGCAGCTGGCGAAGTCGCTGGAGCGCTCGGTGGCCAAGGGCCGGCTGTCCGCCGAGGCACGGGACGCCGCGCTGGCCCTGGTCACCCCGGTCGGCCGGTACGCCGAGCTGGCCGAGGTGGACCTGGTGGTCGAGGCGGTCGCCGAGGACCTGGCGGTCAAGCGGGAGCTGTTCGCCACCCTGGACAAGATCGTCAGGCCGGGCGCGGTGCTCGCCACCACCACCTCCTCCCTGCCGGTGATCAGCTGCGCGACCGCCACCACGCGGCCGCAGGACGTGATCGGCATGCACTTCTTCAACCCGGCCCCGGCGATGAAGCTGGTCGAGGTGGTCTCCACCGTGCTGACCGCGCCGGACGTCACCGCGACCGTGCTGGAGCTGACCGCCAAGGTCCGCAAGCACCCGGTGGAGTGCGGCGACCGGGCCGGCTTCATCGTCAACGCGCTGCTCTTCCCCTACCTGAACGACGCGGTGCGGATGCTCCAGGAGCACTACGCGACGGTGGACGACATCGACACCGCGATGAAGCTCGGCTGCGGCTACCCGATGGGCCCCTTCGAGCTGCTGGACGTGGTCGGCCTGGACGTCTCGCTCACGATCGAGCAGGTGCTGCACCAGGAGTTCCGCGAGCCGGGCCTGGCCGCCGCGCCGCTGCTGGAGCACCTGGTCGCGGCGGGCTGCCTGGGCCGCAAGACCGGCCGCGGCTTCCGCGACCACGCGCGCCGGTGACCACGCCGCAGGCCGGGGGCGGCCCGTACGAGACGCCGTACGGGCCCCCGCCGGCCGGACCGCACACCGCACAGCCGTACGGGACGCAACCGTACGGAGCCCAGCCCTACGGCGGCGCGGCTCCCGGGAACGGCGCCCCGTCGTACGGCTCCGCGCCCTCGGGGTCCTCCGCGCGCCCCGGCTGGAGCCCCGGGACGGTGTCCTCCCGCTGGCCCCGCCCGGCCGTGACCGGCCCGGTCGCACCGGTGCGTCGGGGAAGGGCCGCGGCCGCGCCGCCCGGGCCGTGTAGCGTTCCGGACATGGATCGGGTTCAGTCAACCTCCCCGCAGCACCCCGCCGGACCGCACCGCAGCGCCGACCGGACCGCTCCCTCCACCGGGGGCACCGGGCCGGACGGCGGGCCGGGCAGCCGCCGGGCGGCGGCGCAGCGCCAGCAGATGCGCCAGGACCTGGCCACGGCCGCGATGGAGCTGTTCGCCTCGCAGGGCTACGAGGAGACCACGGTCGACCAGATCGCGGCCGCCGCCGGGGTGGCCCGGCGCACCTTCTTCCGGTACTTCCGGTCCAAGGAGGAGGCGATCTTCCCGGACCACGACGACACCCTGGTGCGGGTGGCCGACCTGCTGGCCAGCGCCGAGCCGGAGGAGCACCCGCTGGACGTGGTCTGCCGCGGCATCAAGGAGGTGCTGCGGATGTACGCCTCCACCCCGGGGGTGTCGGTGGCGCGGTACCAGCTGATCCGTCAGGTCCCGGCGCTGCGCGAGCGGGAGATCGCCGTGGTGGCCCGCTACGAGCGGCTGTTCACCCGCTACCTGCTGGGCCGCTTCGACACCGGCGAGTCCATCCCGTCCGGCTGGCAGCGCGGCGGCGAGGACGACTCGATGCTGGCCGAGGTCTCGGCGGCGGCGGTGGTCGCGGCGCACAACCACGTGCTGCGGCGCTGGCTGCGGGCCGGCGGCCGGGGCGACGTGGAGGCGCAGCTGGACCACTCCTTCGAGGTGATCCGGCGGACCTTCTGGGCCTCCAGCGCTCCGGGTGCCAGACGCCGGGGATCAGTGGTGGCACCGGGTGCCAATGGGACCCCAGGGGACACCGGGGCGGAGAGCGCACTGAGTGCCAGCCCTGGAGGTGAGGTGCTCATCACAGTTGCCCGGACGGACGCTCCGCTGGATGTCGTGGTGGACAGCATCAGGGCCGCACTGAGTGGCATCCGAGAGCCGTAAGCCCAGTATTCACGCAGGTCAGAGCAGTATCGAGGGCCCGCGCCGACATGGCGGCGCGGGCCCTTCGCATGTCCGCGCAACGCGCGTCGCACGGCCTCGGAAGCTGCCGGAATTCCTGACACCCGGTGTCTTTACGAGTGGCACAGGGTGCCACTACCTTGTTACCCACCAGTCGCGGCGCCGCGGCTCCCCACCTCGGCGCGCCGTCGTCCGGCGTTCCCACACCCCGGGAGCAGAGCCAGAACGGCCCGGTCCACACCGGGCGCCCAGTCTGACCCGCCCACCACCCACCTCAGCGAAGCCGGTGTCCGCTCCCGGCTCCCCCAGACGCCCTGTGACCCTCACACAGGTACGCCTTCGGAGGCAGCCATGCAGGAAATCCTCGACGCGATCCTCAGCACCGACACGACGTCGGCGGACTTCGCGGCGATCAAGCTCCCCGAGTCCTACCGCGCGGTGACGCTCCACAAGGACGAGGAGCAGATGTTCGCGGGCCTCGACAGCCGCGACAAGGACCCTCGCAAGTCCCTTCACCTCGACGAGGTCGCCCTGCCCGAGCTGGGCCCCGGCGAGGCCCTGGTCGCCGTCATGGCCAGCGCGGTGAACTACAACACCGTCTGGAGCTCGATCTTCGAACCGGTCTCCACCTTCGGCTTCCTGGAGCGCTACGGCCGGCTGTCGCCGCTCACCAAGCGCCACGACCTGCCGTACCACGTGGTCGGCTCCGACCTCGCCGGCGTGGTGCTGCGCACCGGCGCCGGGGTCAACGCCTGGAAGCCGGGCGACGAGGTCGTCGCGCACTGCCTCTCGGTCGAGCTGGAGTCCCCGGACGGCCACAACGACACGATGATGGACCCGGAGCAGCGCATCTGGGGCTTCGAGACCAACTTCGGCGGCCTGGCCCAGCTGGCCCTGGTGAAGACCAACCAGCTGCTGCCCAAGCCCAAGCACCTCACCTGGGAGGAGGCCGCCTCCCCCGGCCTGGTCAACTCCACCGCCTACCGTCAGCTGGTCTCGCGCAACGGCGCCGGCATGAAGCAGGGCGACAACGTGCTGATCTGGGGCGCCAGCGGCGGTCTCGGCTCGTACGCCACCCAGTACGCGCTGGCCGGCGGCGCCACCCCGATCTGCGTGGTCTCCAACGACCAGAAGGCCGAGATCTGCCGCGCCATGGGCGCCGAGGCGATCATCGACCGCTCGGCCGAGGGCTACCGGTTCTGGAAGGACGAGAACACCCAGGACCCGCGTGAGTGGAAGCGCCTGGGCTCGAAGATCCGCGAGTTCACCGGCGGCGAGGACGTGGACATCGTCTTCGAGCACCCGGGCCGGGAGACCTTCGGCGCCTCGGTGTACGTCACCCGCAAGGGCGGCACCATCGTCACCTGCGCCTCCACCTCCGGCTACATGCACCAGTACGACAACCGGTACCTGTGGATGTCGCTCAAGCGGATCGTCGGCTCGCACTTCGCCAACTACCGCGAGGCCTTCGAGGCCAACCGCCTGATCGCCAAGGGCAAGATCCACCCGACCCTGTCCAAGGTCTACTCCCTGGAGGAGACCGGCCAGGCCGCCCTGGACGTGCACCACAACAAGCACCAGGGCAAGGTCGGCGTGCTCTGTCTGGCCCCCGAGGAGGGCCTGGGCGTGCGCGACGAGGAGTTCCGTGCCCAGCACGTCGACGCCATCAACCGCTTCCGGAACGTGTGAGACGGGTCCGATGACTGAGCCTCAGCACGTCCAGCGCGACCGTCCCTGGCTGATGCGCACCTACGCCGGCCACTCCACCGCGAGCGACTCCAACGCGCTCTACCGGCGGAACCTGGCGAAGGGTCAGACCGGTCTGTCCGTCGCCTTCGACCTGCCGACCCAGACCGGCTACGACTCCGACCACGTCCTCGCCCGCGGCGAGGTCGGCCGGGTCGGCGTCCCGGTCGGGCACGTCGGAGACATGCGCGCCCTGTTCGACGGCATCCCGCTCGAACGGACCAACACCTCCATGACGATCAACGCCACCGCGATGTGGCTGCTGGCGCTCTACCAGGTGGTCGCCGAGGAGCAGGGCGCGGACATCGCCAAGCTCACCGGCACCACCCAGAACGACATCGTCAAGGAGTACCTGTCGCGCGGGACGCACGTCTTCCCGCCCGGCCCGTCGGTGCGGCTGATCACCGACATGATCGCCTACACGGTCGGCAACATCCCCAAGTGGAACCCGATCAACATCTGCAGCTACCACCTCCAGGAGGCCGGGGCCACGCCCGTCCAGGAGATCGCCTACGCGATGTGCACCGCCATCTCGGTGCTCGACGCCGTGCGCGACTCCGGCCAGGTGCCGGCCGAGCGGATGGGCGAGGTGGTCGCCCGGATCTCCTTCTTCGTGAACGCCGGCGTGCGCTTCGTCGAGGAGATGTGCAAGATGCGCGCCTTCGCCCGGCTGTGGGAGAAGGTCACCCTGGAGCGCTACGGCGTCACCGACCCCAAGCAGCGCCGCTTCCGGTACGGAGTCCAGGTCAACTCGCTGGGCCTGACCGAGGCCCAGCCGGAGAACAACGTCCAGCGGATCGTCCTGGAGATGCTGGCCGTCACCCTCTCCAAGGACGCCCGTGCGCGGGCGGTCCAGCTGCCCGCCTGGAACGAGGCGCTCGGCCTGCCCCGGCCCTGGGACCAGCAGTGGTCGCTGCGCATCCAGCAGGTGCTGGCGTACGAGTCGGACCTGCTGGAGTACGGCGACATCTTCAACGGCTCCGAGGTGATCGAGGCCAAGACCGCCGAGCTGCTGGCCGGCGCCGAGGCGGAGATCGCCAAGGTGCTGGAGATGGGCGCCAAGGCCGGCAATCGTGGCATCATCCCGGCCGTCGAGTCCGGCTACCTGAAGTCCAACCTGGTCGCCTCGCACGCCGCCCGCCGGGCCCGGATCGAGTCCGGCGAGGACAAGATCGTCGGGGTGAACTGCTTCGACACCACCGAGCCGAGCCCGCTCACCGCCGACCTCGACACCGCGATCATGGTGGTCGACCCGGCCTCCGAGCAGTCCGTGCTCGCCGCCCTGGAGGCCTGGCGCGCCGAGCGCGACGAGGCCGCCGTCCAGGCGTCGCTGGCCGAGCTCAAGGCCGTCGCCGCCACCGAGGCCAACCTGATGCCGGCCACGCTCGCCTGCGCCCGGGCCGGCGTCACCACCGGAGAGTGGGCCTTCGCCCTGCGCGAGGTCTTCGGCGAGTACCGCGCGCCCACCGGCGTCGGCGGCGCCCCCGTCGCGGTGGCCGCCGAGCCCGGCGGCGAGCTGGAGCAGGTCCGTGCCGCGGTCGCCGCGACCGCGCAGGAGCTGGGTGCCGGCAAGCTGCGCCTGCTGGTCGGCAAGCCCGGCCTGGACGGGCACTCCAACGGCGCCGAGCAGATCGCCGTCCGGGCCCGCGACGCCGGGTTCGAGGTGGTCTACCAGGGCATCCGGCTGACCCCGGAACAGATCGTCTCCGCCGCCGTCGCGGAGGACGTGCACTGCGTGGGCCTGTCCATCCTCTCCGGCGCGCACAGCGAGCTGGTGCCAGACGTCCTGAAGCGGCTGCGCCGCGCCGGGGTGGAGGATGTCCCGGTGATCGTGGGTGGCATCATCCCGGCAGCGGACGGCGAGGCCCTCAAGGCCGCCGGCGTCGCCGCCGTGTTCACCCCGAAGGACTTCGGCATCACGACCATCATCGGCCGGATCGTGGACGAGATCCGGCTGGCCAACAAGCTTCAGCCGTGGACGTCCGCACCGACCGCGGCCACGAACTGACCAGCTGACCACTGGGAAGGAACCCTCGATTCTTATGACTGCTGTCAACCGTCTGCGCCCGCGCCGTTCCTGTCTCGCCGTGCCGGGCAGCAACCCGCGCTTCCTGGAGAAGGCCCAGGGCCTGCCGGCCGACCAGGTCTTCCTCGACCTGGAGGACGCCTGCGCCCCGCTGGTCAAGGAGAGCGCGCGCCACACCATCGTCGACGCGCTCAACAACGGCGACTGGGGCGGCAAGACCCGCGTCGTGCGCGTCAACGACTGGACCACGCACTGGACCTACCGCGACGTGATCACCGTGGTCGAGGGTGCCGGCCCCAACCTCGACTGCATCATGCTGCCCAAGGTGCAGGACGCCGAGCAGGTCAAGGCGCTCGACCTGCTGCTCACCCAGATCGAGAAGACCATGGGCTTCGAGGTCGGCCGGATCGGCATCGAGGCGCAGATCGAGAACGCCAAGGGCCTGATCAACGTCGACGCCATCGCCGAGGCCTCGCCCCGGCTGGAGACCATCATCTTCGGCCCCGCCGACTTCATGGCCTCCATCAACATGAAGTCGCTGGTCGTCGGCGAGCAGCCGCCCGGCTACGGCGCCGACGCCTACCACTACATCCTGATGCGCATCCTGATGGCCGCCCGCGCCAACGACCTCCAGGCGATCGACGGCCCGTACCTCCAGATCCGCAACCAGGAGGGCTACCGCGAGGTCGCCCGCCGCTCGGCCGCCCTCGGCTTCGACGGCAAGTGGGTGCTCCACCCGGACCAGGTCGCCGCCGCGAACGAGATCTACTCGCCCTCGCAGGAGGACTACGACCACGCCGAGCTGATCCTCGACGCGTACGACTACTGCACCTCCGAGGCGGGCGGCGCCAAGGGCTCCGCGATGCTCGGCGACGAGATGATCGACGAGGCCAGCCGCAAGATGGCGCTGGTCATCTCCGGCAAGGGCCGGGCCGCGGGCATGCAGCGCACCACCAAGTTCGAGATCCCGGAAAGCTGAGGACCCACGGCATGCAGTTCGGACGCACCTACGAGGAGTTCGAGGTCGGCGCGGTCTACAAGCACTGGCCCGGGAAGACGGTCACCGAGTACGACGACCACCTCTTCTGCCTGCTCACCATGAACCACCACCCGCTCCACATGGACACCAACTATGCGGAGAGGACGACGGACTTCGGCAAGAACGTCGTGGTGGGCAACTACATCTACTCGCTGCTGCTCGGCATGTCCGTCCCGGACGTCTCCGGCAAGGCGATCGCCAACCTGGAGATCGAGTCGCTGCGGCACGTCGCGCCGACCTTCCACGGCGACACCATCTACGGCGAGACCACTGTGCTCGACAAGTGGCCCTCCAAGTCCAAGGACGACCGCGGCATCGTGTACGTCGAGACCAAGGGGTACAAGCAGGACGGCACGGTCGTCTGCATCTTCCGCCGCAAGGTGCTGGTGCCGACCGAGACGTACATCAAGGAGCGCGGCGGCGAGCAGCCCAGCCGTCCGACCCCGCTCTCCTGAGCCTCTCCCCTCTATAGGGGCCCTCCGTCCGCGGCGGGCCCTTCGAGAGACCCCGGACGGGCAGGCCGCCGTCATCGGCCACGCCCCACCCGGTACGGGGGCCCTGCTGCCGCAGCCACGCCGGCAGGGCCCCCGCGGGGGGGCGGCGGGCCCGGGCGGCGCGGGGGCGCGGGCGCGCCGGGGCCGCGCG
>NZ_JBFBFA010000039.1:0-73007 GCF_040683915.1 Kitasatospora sp. NPDC093102
GTTACATTCCGAACCCGGAAGCTAAGCCTTACAGCGCCGATGGTACTGCAGGGGGGACCCTGTGGGAGAGTAGGACGCCGCCGAACAATTATTCTGAAGAACCCCTGATCCATTCGGATCGGGGGTTCTTCGCATTTCCGGATCATCTCACCGGGCGGTGTCGCTTTGTCCACCAGCAGGTGGTCCTAGGTCTACCCCGGAATTGGGGTGCCATGGCCAGTGCCGGTGGCGGGTGGTTCGTGAACACTGATGGAGGACGATCGGTACCGGCATCAGGAGCTTCCCGTGACAACAGTGAGTCGTACGAGCGGCACGTCCGTACGTGCGCAGGCCCGGGCTGCCTTCGCGGCCGGCGGTGAGGGCCTGACACGACTGGTCCTGGTGCTGCTGGCCGCAGTGCCGGGGTTCGTCCTGCCGGTGGCGGCAGCTGTTCTCTCCGGGGTGATCGCGGCACAGATCCTCCAGAACTACTCTCCGGGGATCCTCGCTGCGCTCCTGGTGGCGGTGTCCGCCGGTTCCTTCGTGGCCGCCTTCCTCGTTCACAGCGTCGCCGACCGCACCCGCGGTCAGCTGGAGCGCTGGTTCGGCATACGGCTGCCGGCCACCTACGAGCCTCGTCCGGAGCTGGAGTTGGACGGTCGCGGGCACTGGTGGACGGGTTACACCTACCACCGCTCGCGGACGGTGGCGAAGTACGCGCAGGTGCTCCACTGGGGCCTGCGGGACCGGACCACCCGTGCCGAGCTGCTCTGGATGGTGGTGAACCCGTTCCTCGCGGTGGCCCTGGTCGGCCCGGTGGCCGTGCTGCTCGGGCTGGGAGCCGCCTACATCCTGTCGGGGCCGGTTCCCGCGTCCGGCTTCGGTCCGCTGAGTGGCCGGATGGCGTCCATCCTGCTGAGCATCGTGCTCGGGGCCGCGATGATCGTCGTCGGGATACTCGTGGCGCCGTTCGCGGTGCGGCTGTACGCGGAGGCGGCCCGCCGGGTGCTGGACCAGGACGGCCGGGCGACGCACGCCCAGCTGACCAGGCGGGTAGCCGAGTTGACCGAGACACGGGCGGACGCGGTGGGCAACCAGGCGGCCGAGCTGCGGCGGATCGAGCGGGACCTGCACGACGGCGCCCAGGCACGACTGGTCGCGATCGGGATGACGCTGGGCACCATCGAGCACCTGATGGACACCGACCAGGAGGCCGCGCGCGAGCTCCTTGCCGAGGCCCGACAGTCCTCGGCCCGGGCGCTCCAGGAGCTGCGGGACCTGGTGCGCGGAATCCACCCGCCGGTGCTCGCCGAGCGTGGGCTGGGCGACGCCGTCCGGGCCTTGGCGCTGGACAGCGCGCTGTCGACCGAGGTGTGCGTGAGCCTGCCGGACCGGCCGCCGGCCCCGGTGGAGGCCGCCGTGTACTTCAGCATCTGCGAGTTGCTGGCCAACGCGGCCAAGCACTCGGGGGCGGACCAGGTATGGGTGGACATCCTCTACCGGGCCGGCTTCCTGCGGGTCACGGTGACGGACGACGGCGTGGGGGTGGCGGACCCCGCACGGGGGACCGGACTGCGCGGGATCGAGAAGCGATTGGGTACCTTCGACGGTGTCCTCTCCATCGACAGCACGTCGGGCGGACCCACCACCATCACCTTGGAGCTGCCGTGCGAGTTGTCCTCGCCGAGGATCTCTACCTCCTTCGCGAAGGCCTGATCCGGCTGTTGGAAGCGCACGGCTTCACCATCGCGGCGGCGGTGGAGACCGGTCCCGAGCTGTTGGAGGCGCTGCTGACCCACCGCCCGGACGTGGCCGTGGTCGACGTCCGGCTGCCCCCGACACTCACCGACGAGGGCTTGCAGGCCGCGCTCAAGGCACGGCGGGAGATCCAGGGCCTGCCGGTGCTGGTGCTGTCGCAGCACGTCCAGCAGCTCTACGCACGGGAGTTGCTGGCCGACGGCACCGGGGGGATCGGCTACCTGCTGAAGGACCGGGTGTTCAACGCCGGGCAGTTCATCGACGCGGTCCGCCGGGTGGCGGCAGGCGGCACGGCGATGGACCCGGACGTGATCGCCAAGCTGATGCAGACCACCTCGCGCCGGCCCGGTCCGCTGCTGCGGCTGTCCCCGCGCGAACGCGAGGTGCTGGAACTGATGGCCGAGGGCTGTTCCAACTCGGCGATCGCCGCCCGCCTCTTGGTGAGCGACGGTGCGGTGGCCAAGCACATCGCCAACATCTTCAGCAAGCTCGAACTCGCCCCCGACGAGGACGCCAACCGCCGGGTGCTGGCCGTACTGGCCTACCTCAACGGCACGGCGGGGCAGACCCGCTGACGATCCGGTCCGGCCTCCGGCGCAGCTCCGCACGGTGCCGGGGCCGGTGTCGGGCAGCTCACCGTGACACTCCAGGCTGTGGGAACGCTTAAACACGTGTACGAGTAAACTCCGGTGGGCCGAGCCCGGAGGTTGCCCAGCCGTCCGGCGGCCCGACCAGCGGGACCCGGCAGCCGTGGCAGCGTACGGCAGCAGCCGACATCCAGGGGTTGATAGACGTAATGGCACGCCCAACGCTCACCAAGGCCCATCGGGGCCTGCTCGGCCTGGTCGCGGCCGGTGCCTGCATCATCTCGGGCATCGGCTTCGCGGGCTCGTACAACGCGGTGCGCGAGCTGGCCGAGGAGAAGGGCTTCGGCGCCTTCTCCTATGCTTTCCCGATCGGCGTGGACGCCGGCATCGTCGTGCTCCTCGCGCTCGACCTGGTGCTGACCTGGCTGCGAATACCCTTCCCGATGCTGCGGCAGACCGCATGGCTGCTGACCGTCGCCACCATCGCCTTCAACGCGGCAGCCTCCTGGGGCGACCCGCTGGGCATGGGGATGCACGCCGTCATCCCGGTGCTCTTCGTGGTCGTGGTCGAGGCCTCGCGGCACGCGGTCGGCCGGATCGCCGCGATCACGGCGGACCGCCACATGGAGTCGGTCCGGGTGATGCGCTGGATCCTCTCGCCGGTGCCGACCTTCCGGCTCTGGCGGCGGATGAAGCTCTGGGAGCTCCGCTCCTACGACGAGGTCATCCGACTCGAGCAGAACCGCCTGGTCTACCGGGCGCAGCTGCGCTTCCGCTACGGCCGTGGCTGGCGCCGCTCGGCGCCGATCCAGGCGCTGCTGCCGCTCAAGCTCGCCAAGTTCGGCGTGCCGCTGGACCCGGCGCTGCTCGACCGGCTGGATGACGAGGGCCGTGAGGTCGAGGCCGAGAAGACGCTGACGGAGCAGGAGGTGCAGGGGATCGGCGCCCAGGAGAACCGTGCCGCCGCGGCCATCGCCCCGGCCGTTGAGGCCCACTCCCCGCAGCCCGAGCAGCTCCAGCAGGTACCGCAGCTCCAGCAGGTACCGCAGCCCCAGCAGGTGCCGCAGCCGCAACAGGCACCGCAGGTACAGCAGACCCAGCCCGAACAGGCTCAGCCCGAACAGGCTCCGGCGCAGGTGCCCGCGGCCGTCGCCCCGATGTCCGCCGAGGTCGCCGCACCGATGCTCGCGAAGCTGGCCGCCGTCAGGCTGCGGGCCGCCCAGGAACCGGACGAGGCGGCCGACGCAGTCCCGCAGCCGCGTGGCGAGGAGCTGAACGTCTGGACCGAGCGCCCGGTCCGCACCACCGGCCACCCGGCCGACGCCGCCCCCGGCGGCCGGGTGCCCGGGCAGGCCTCGCCCTGGTTCAAGCCCCCGCGCCCGGTTGCCGAGGAGCCCGTCCCCGTCGCCGCGCCCGCGGCCGGTCCGCAGGCCCAGCAGGCGACCGGGCCTCAGTACCAGCCCGAGCAGCCCGAGCAGCCCGCCGAGCCCGAGCAGTCGGTCCCGGCCGAGCAGCCCGTGCACGCCGAGCAGCCCGGGTTCCCTCCGGCGCCCGCTCGCCTCGACCCGGACGTCGCCTACGAGGCGCTCGTCTCGTACATGGACGTCCACGGCCACCAGCCCGATCCCCAGCGCCTCGCCGACTGGCTGACCAGGGAGTTCGGTGTCACCGGCAAGGGCCCGGACGGTTCGGTCCACCCCAAGGAGGTCGCCGAGCTCTTTCCGGAGCTGCGCGACCGCTACGTCGCCGCCGGGAGGGACTGACCGCAGCCGCCGCCGTCCAGGGCTCGGTCGGCCATTGACGCCCGATCCCGTCGGAGCTACCTTCGCCTCAACAAATTGTTGAAGCGCTGGTTCGGCATGGAGGAGTGCGGATGACGCGGGTCGGGGTCGACGGAAGCGGGCCGACGGACGGGCCCTCCTTCTCCACCGCGGCCCGCGCCGCCGTGGAGGCGCTGCTCGCCCCGGTGGACGCCGATCTGGCGCGCCGTTACCCGGGGGAGCCCGGGACCAGGCAGCCGGTGCACACCGTCTACGTCCCGGCCGACGCCTTCGGCGCCGACACCGTGCGGGAGTGGGGCCGCCAGGCCCTGGAGGCCTTCGACCGCCATGCCGCCACCCCCGCCGAGCTGGCCCGCGCCCTCGGTGTGGCCGACGACGAGCTGCTCGCAGACGTGCACGCCCGGGTCCGGGCCAAGCTGGAGCGCGAGCCGGTCGAGGACCTGCGGATCGACTTCGAGGACGGCTACGGCCCCCGCCCCGACGCCGAGGAGGACGCGGCCGCCGTCCGCGCCGCCGAACTGGTCGCCGCGGCGGTGGCCGAGGGCTGCGCCCCGCCGTACCTCGGCATCCGGATCACGTGCATGGAGGCCTCTGTCCGGGCCCGCGGCATCCGCACCCTGGAGCTCTTCCTGGCCACCCTGCTGGCGAACGGCGGGCTGCCGGACGGCCTGCTCCTGACGCTGCCCAAGGTGACCTACGCCGAGCAGGTCACCGCGTTGGTCCGGCTGCTGGAGGACTTCGAGCGCCGGGCCGGACTGCCCGCCGGCCGGATCGGCTTCGAGATCCAGATCGAGACCACCCAGGCGATCCTCGGTCCGGACGGCAGGGCCACCGTCGCCCGGATGATCGAGGCCGCCGAGGGACGCGCCACCGGCCTGCACTACGGGACCTTCGACTACAGCGCCGCCTGCGGTGTCAGCGCGGCCCACCAGAGCATGGACCACCCGGTCGCCGACCACGCCAAGGCGGTCATGCAGGTGGCGGCCGCCGGTACCGGGGTACGGCTCTCCGACGGCTCGACCAACGTCGTCCCGACCGGCTCCACCGAGCAGGTGCACGCCGCCTGGAAGCTCCACCACGGCCTGGTCCGCCGCTCGCTGGCCCGCGCCTACTACCAGGGCTGGGACATGCACCCGGCGCACCTGCCGACCCGCTACGCCGCCGTCTACTCCTTCTACCGCGAGGGCCTGGCGGCCTCCGCCGCCCGGCTGGCCGCGTACGTCGCCAGAACGGGCGGCGACGTGATGGACGAGCCGGCCACCGCCCGGGCGCTGAGCGGCTACCTGCTGCGGGGACTGGACTGCGGCGCCGTCGACCTCGCCGAGGTCAGCGCGCTGACCGGCCTGGACCGTGAGCGGCTGAACGCCCTGGCCGGCCGCTGACCCACCGCCGGCCGGCCGTCGAACCGGCTGCCGAACCCGGTGGCTGAACCGGCTGTCGAACCGGCGGCTGATCCCTCCCGCCGCGCGCCAACTAGGCTGGCGGTGCCGCCCCGGTGCCCCGGGGGCGTGCGCTGTCAGCCTTCGTCGTCCTCGGGAGGACCCCCGCACCATGTCCGCCACGCCGGAGCCCACCGCCAGGCCGTACCTCACCATCCGGCGGGCCGGCAGCCACGAGATCGAGATCAAGAAGTCCCGGTTCATCTGCCACCTCGCCCGGGTCGCCGACGAGGAGGAGGCGCAGGCCTTCATCGCCGGCATCCGCAAGCAGTACTGGGACGCCCGGCACAACTGCACCGCCTTCGTAGTCGGAGACGAGCAGCGCCGTGAGCGCTCCAGCGACGACGGCGAACCCGGTGGCACGGCCGGGGTGCCGATGCTGGAGGTGCTGCGCCGGCGCGGGCTGACCGACACCGTCGCCGTGGTCACCCGGTACTTCGGCGGGATCAAGCTCGGTGCGGGCGGCCTGGTGCGGGCGTACGGGAACGCGGTGTCGGAGGCCGTGGACGAGATCGGCCTGCTGGAGCGCCGGCCGGTCGCGCTGCTCGCGGTGACGGTGGACCACGTCCGGGCGGGGCGGGTGGAGAACGACCTGCGGGCGGCCGGGTACGCGGTGACCGACCTGGCCTACGGGGCGGCCGGGGTGCGGATCGAGGTGGGCGTGCCGGAGCCGGACGCGGCGGACTTCCACACCTGGCTGGCCGAGGCGACCGGCGGTACCGCGGTGGCGGCCCCGGCCGGCCGCACCTACGTCGAGGTGCCGGTCTGACCACGGGGGCAGGCGGCACCTCGTGGGTCCCGCGGGTCGGAGGAACGGCCGGACGGCCCGTGACCGGCCGCTTCCCGTGACCCAGGAACTGCGCCACGCGGAAGGCCGCTTGAGCATATTCACCCGAACGTAGTGTCGTAGCCCGGAGTTGGAACTTCCGCTCCGGGCCGTGGCGTTTCCTGGGCAAGGCTCCGGCAGAACCGGACGAAACCATCGATGGAGGACACAGGACCCCACCCCCGCACCACGGAGGTATGCGCATGACCTCAGACCGTTCGACCTCGAATCCCCAGCCCGCGACGAACCCGACCTCGAACCGCCTGACCACCCACCACCCGATCGCGAACCGTTCCGCCCCGAACCGCGTCCGTCCGCACACCGGTGCCGACCTACCGGCTCCCCGCGGTCCCGCGACGCCCTACCGGATGACGGTCACCACGGCCCGCACGCACGCCGAGGCCGTCGCCCTGGCCGACGAGCAGCTGGCCTCCTGGCTGAAGCAGGAGGGCTTCGAGGAGCCCCCTCCGGACTCCCGCACCCCCGTCGGGCAGAGCGCCGAACCGGCTCCCACCGCCGAGCGCCTCCGACTGGGCGAGCGCGTCCTGCTCGACCGCGACCAGGGCCCGCTGCGCGGCGGACCGGGCACCGGCCGCTACGACCGCCGCCGCCTGCGCACCCCGGCCCCGCACGGCACCCAGCAGCTCACCCTCACCGTGGCCACCGCTTCGGACGGCCCCACCTGGGTCCGGCTGGAGGCTGAGACCCACAGCACCGGCAGCGGCGTGCGCACCCCGTGCCGGGTACCGGTGCCCGAACTCGCCCGCTCGCTCCTCCCGCTGCTCGACGCCACCGACGGCCCGGCGGCCGTCCACTCCGCACCCCGGGTGATCACGGCCGACGAGGTCGACACCCTGATCGACGAGCTGTGCGACCCCGAACGCAGGCTGCCCACCGTGGTGGCCAGCGTCCCGGTGAACCTCCCGGTCGACCGCTGGGTGCAGGACGTGGTGGCCCCGCTCTGCCAGCAGCTGCCCGGCCTCGCCACCGCCTACGTGCTGGACCCCGGAGCCCGCACCGGGTTCAACGTCGCGCTGGAGTACCACACCGTCTACGGCGGAGCGGTGCGCACCTACCTGCCCGAGGTCGACCCGGCCTCCCGGCAGGACAGCGCCCGGCATCCGGTGCTCGCCCGGGGCCGAATAGAGCAGGACCTGCGCCGCGCCGCCGGACTGCTCGCCCGCGAGCCGCGCCGCCTGGCCGCGGACCAGCCGCTGCCACCGCCGCTGGCGGCCGTCCCGGTGCTGCGCGTCCCGCCGCCCCTGCTCCGCCAGACGGTGCAGCAGGCCACCGAGCAGGCGACTGAGCACGTCGTCGAGCGGGCGGCTGAGCGCGTCGTCGAGCAGGCCGCCGAACGGACCATCGGCCGGGCTGCCCCGTACCAGGGCGCCGACCTGGCCGCGCTCGCCCGGGAGGAGCAGCAGGACCGCGCGGAACAGCAGGCCAGGGCCGACGAGCTGGAACGGGTCCGGCACACCCTGCGGCTGGAGCGCCGTGAACACCGCGAGCGGGGCCAGGGCCGGGAGGGCCGCGACGGCCGGGACATCCGGGAGGGCCGTCTCCGCTCAGGCGCCCGCGCCCTGACCGGACGTCACTGCGTCACACCGGGCAGCGGCCCGGCCGTCGGCCCGCACTCCGTCGCCCAGCCCCCCGGTCGCCGTGGCACGCCCGAGACCTTCACCGAACTCATGGCCAGACTGGGCGAGTTCCCGCTGGTGACCTTCACCGGTGACCAGAAGAACGCGCTCGCCCTGGACGAGCTCCAGTGCGCCGGCGCCGGCTGGGCCCGGCTCGCCTGGGACGGACTGACCGCCCTTCAGGAGTACGCCGAGGCAGCCGTGCGTGGTGCGGCCGGCGGGGACTTCAAGCAGTGGTGCGAGCGCACCCCTGAGGGCTGCCGACGCTTTCCGCCCCGCAAGGCGGTCCGAGGGGAGTCCCGGACGGTGTTCAGCCACACCAAGTGGAAGCGCGAGCGGATGCTGCCGGTGCCGGAATGCGTCGACTCCTCCCGGCGCGCGTTCATGGGCGCGCACCTGCGGATCGGTGGTGGTCGCACCGCGCCCCGGCTGCACTACCTGGACGACTGCTCCGGCAGTGGCCGGATCTACGTCGGCTACATCGGTCTGCACCTGACCAACACTCGGACCAACTGAGCGGCTTGGCTGACCGCTGGGCCCGTTCGGGGGACAATGTCCGGCAGGGGCGGGCCCGCGGGTTCGCCGGTCGCCCCGGGCAGGCGCCGGACGAGCATGGGGGAACGACGACCGATGCAGTACTCAGCAGACGGCCAGTCCGACGGAACCGCCACCGTCCAGTTCCCCCGACCGGGCTTCCTCGCCTCGGTCTTCCGCGACCTCGGCGCCGAGGACGAGCAGGATCCGGACGCCGCCGTCACCGGCCGCTCCAGCGGCGGCAAGGCCGGTGACGGCCCGTCCGGCAGCGACCGGTCCGACGACGTTCCGACCGGTAACGACCCGTCCGACCCGGGCCCCGACGGCGCCGGGCCCGCCCGCCGCGAGGCCGCCGGCCCCGGGCCCGCCGACCGGGGAGCCGGTCACCCCGGCCCCGGTGGGGCCGACCCGGACGAGGCCGTGGCGGCGCACGCCCGGGCCGCCGCCCTGACCCACCACCGCACGCTCGCCGTGCAGTCCGAGCACGACCGGCTGGCCGACCTGCTGCGACGGGCCGCGCTGCCCGTCTCGGCCATGGACTTCGAGAGCCAGCTGCGGCACTACCAGCCCCGCCCCTACCCGGCCGACGGCCCCGGTGCCGCCGACGAGCCCGAGCCCCGCTGGGAGGATTTCGCGCCCGCCGAGCCGCCCGCGGCCGACCCGGAGAGCGCCCCGTCCCGCCGGCTGCTCGACTCCGGCTACCAGCGCGAGCTGGCCCAGGCCCGGCTCACCCACCAGCGCGCCCTGCGCGAGTGGCGCACCCGCCGGGCCGGGGCCGGCAGCCCGGCCGTCGACGAGTCCCGGCGCGCCCACGAGGCGGCCGAGGAGGCCAGGGCCCGCGCCGTGCGCGAGTACAACGAGAGCCTGGAAGAGTGCCGGCGGGCCTACCGGCTGGCCGAGCCGGCCGCCGTGGAGTCGCTGCTGGAACGGGCGCTGGCCGCCGCCGAGACCGCCACCCAGGACCTGCCCGCCCCCTGCCGGGCGGTCTTCCGCCCGCTCACCCGCACCGCCGTGCTGGACCTCGACCTGCCGCCGCTCGAACTGGTGCCCTCGCTCACCGGCTACCGGCTCGCCCCGGACGGCGACATCCTCCCGGTGCCGCGCCCGCCCGCGGACCGGGCCACCGATTACCTGCGGCTGGTCGCCCGGCTCGCCCTGCGCGCCCTCCAGGCCGCCGACGCCGTCGACACCGACGAGATACTCGCCGGCGTCGTCCTCAACGGCTGGCTGCGCGATCCCGCCACGGCCGAGCCGCTCTGCCTGGTCAGCGTGGACGCCGACCGCGACGCCCTGGCCCGCACCCGCTTGCTGCCGCCGGGCACCCCGTACGAGGAGCGCGACGACGAGGGCGTCTACGCCGACGCCGAGCAGGACGAGGCCCTGGTGCGGCTGCGCCAGCTCGGTGCCGCCGTCACCCCGGACCCGTACGACCGGGTCGGTGTCCAGCCGGCCGCCCAGGCCGGGGCCACCGTGCCGGCCGCCTCCGACCTGTCCGCCAACGAGTTCGCCCAGCTGGTGCGGGACCTGCTGACCCGGGGCGGGATCGCGCAGTGGAGCGTCCGGCTGCGCGGCCCGGCCGGACTGGTCGCCACCGGTGACGGCGCACCCGGTACCGCGCTGCCCGGCCGCTGGGTGGTCTGGGCCTCCCGGGACACCGGGCCGATCGGCGCCGAGCAGATCGAGACCCTGGCCGAGGCGGTCGGGGAGGAGTCCGCCGAGCGCGGCCTGCGGCTGACCACCGGCCGGTTCACCGAGGAGGTGCTGGACCTCACCGCGGAGGAGAGCCATCGGCACATCCACCTGATCGACGGCGACGGCGTCCGCGAACTCGCCCACACCCACCTGGGCCTGCCGCTCGCCACCGGCGGCTGACCGCCCTCGACCCGGCAGACCGCGCCGGCCGCCCGCCCCGGTGGGCAGCCTCACCCCGACGGCCCGTCCGGAGGGCGCCCCTGCACCCCCGGGCCGAGGCTGGGGGAACGGCTCCCCGGCCGGGCCCCCGGCACCCCGGGTGATCACCGCCGAGCGGGCGTCCGGTACGGTCGGCGGTCGGCCCGGCCACGGGCGGATCCCAGGGGGAGAGGAATGCGCAGAGCGCTCGGCGGACCATCCGGCGTAGGCCCCGGCCACCCGGCCGGACCCGGGACGGAGCCGGCCCGATGACCGCGGTCCTGGTCGCCGCCGCGGCGTTCCTGATGACCCTGGTCGGCGGTTTCGTCGCCCAGCGCACCCGCGACCGCCGCCACCTGGTGCTGGGCTTCGCCGCCGGACTGATGCTCGGCGTGGTCGCCTTCGACCTGCTGCCCGAGGCGATCCACCAGGCGCCGGGCGAGGTGCACGGCGTGCCGCAGGCGCTGCTGATGTTCGCGGCCGGCTTCCTCACCATCCACGTGGTCGAGCGCGCGGTCGCCATCCACCGCGGCCACGAGGGCGAATATGCCGCGCACTCCCACGGCCACCACGGGCACGCCCACTCCGCCGGGCGTCAGGGCATCGGGCTGACCGCCGCGCTGGCCCTGGTCGGGCACAGCGTGATGGACGGCTTTGCGATCGGCGCCGCCTTCCAGGCGGGCACCACGGTCGGCACGGTGGTGGCCATCGCGGTGGTCGCGCACGACTTCGCCGACGGCTTCAACACGTACACGATCACCCGGCTGTACGGGAACGACCGGCGGCGGGCGGTGGCCCTGCTCGCCGCGGACGCGCTGGCCCCGGTGTCCGGCGCGGCGATCACCCTGGCGTTCACCATCCCGGGGCACCTGCTCGGCCTCTACCTGGGCTTCTTCTCCGGCTTCCTGCTCTACCTGGCGACCTCCGACATCCTCCCCGAGGCGCACAGCCCGCACCCTTCGCGCAGCACCCTGCTCTGCACTGTGGCAGGGGTCGGCTTCATGTGGCTGGTGATCGGCTTCGCCGGCTGAGGCCCGAACAGGTCCGGGGCCGGCCCGTCAGCCGTCGATCCGGACGCCGCGGTCCGCGAGGGGGCGGAGGCCGTGGCCCTCAGGACCGGCGGGCGAGGCCCTCAGACCGGAAGCCGCCCCCAGCACTCCCGCATCGAGGCCAGCGCCTCGGTGATGGCCGGCCGCCGGGAGGCCTGCGAGCGCCAGAGCGCGAACACCCGGCGGCTCGGCTCCGGCGTCACCCGGCGGACCGCCACCCCGGGCGGCAGCGGGCCCCGCCCGAGCCTCGGAACCAGACCCATCCCCAGACCGGCCGCGACCAGCGCGATCTGCGTCTCGAACTCCCCGACCTGGTAGCGCACGTCCGGCTCCTCACCGGCCTCGCGCAGGGTGCGGACCAGCCAGTCATGACAGATGTTGCCGGGCGGCACGCTGATCCAGCGCTGCCCGCACAGCCGCTCCACCGGCACGGGGTCGAGCGCGGCCAGCCCGTCGTCGGCGGGCAGCAGCAGGTCCACCGGGTCCGTCCCGAGGTCCATCCGGGAGACCCCCTCCTGCACCGGCAGCGGCACGGTCGGCCAGTCCTGCACCAGCGCCAGGTCCACCTCGCCCCGGGCCACCAGCTCGGCCGCGGGGTACGGGTCGCGCTCCAGCAGCCGGACGTCAAGTTCCGGGCAGCGCCGCCGGAGGTCGGCCAGCGCCCCGGGCATCAGTCCGCGGGCACCGGACGGGAACGCGGCCACCAGCAACCGTCCGACGGCCTGACCGCGCTGCTCCTCCAGCCGCACCTCGGCCCGCTCCACCAGCCCCAGTACGGTCTGCGCGGTGACGGCCAGCTCGCGGGCCGCGTCGGTCAGCACCACGCCCCGGCCCTGCCGCTCCAGCAGCACCGTCCGGGTCTCCCGCTCCAGCTTGGCGATCTGCTGCGAGACCGCGGAGGGCGTGAAGCCGAGCGCGGACGCCGCTCCGCCGACCGAGCCGTGCACCGCCACCGCGTGCAGCGCCCGCAGGCGCCCCAGATCCATCATGCAGCGATCCTAAAGCGTCTCCTTCAGTATTCATCGCTGGTGCTACACGGTCCGGCGCCATCATGCTCGACCCATGACCGCGACAACCGCCGCCGCCCCGAGCGGCCAGAACAGCACGGGCAGCACGAGTGGCAACGGCGGCCGGGGCGGCATGAGCCCGCGCCACATCGCCCTGGCCGTCCTGGTGGCCGCCATCTGGGGCCTCAACTTCGTCCTGATCCACGTCGGCCTCGACAGCTTCCCGCCGCTGCTCTTCTGCGCCCTGCGGTTCGCCGTCGTCGCGGTGCCGGCGATCTTCTTCGTCGGTCCGCCCAGGGTGGCCTGGCGCTGGGTGGTGGCGGTCGGCGTGGTCCTCGGGGTGGTCAAGTTCGGGCTGCTCTTCCTCGGCATGCACGCCGGGATGCCGGCCGGGCTCTCCTCCCTGGTACTCCAGGGGCAGGCCGGTTTCACCGCGCTGTTCGCCGCCGTGCTGCTGCGCGAACGCCCCGGTGGGCTGCGGATGGCGGGCCTGGCGGTCGCCTTCGCCGGCATCGCGCTGGCCGCCTGGGACCAGGGCGTCGGCGGACCGCTCGGGGCCTTCGCCCTGGTGGTCCTGGCCGCCGTCGCCTGGGGTCTGGCCAACGTGCTGACCCGCAGGGCCGCGCCGCCGGACGCGCTGCGCTGGATGGTCTGGGTCAGCGCCGTCCCGCCGCTGCCGCTGCTGGGCCTGTCCCTGCTGGTCGAGGGACCGGAGGCGGACCTGCGCGCACTGCGCGACGTCACCCCGGCCGGACTGGGGGCGATCGGCTACGTCGGGCTGGTCTCCACCCTGCTCGGCTTCGTTGCCTGGAGCTTCCTGCTGCGCAGCTACGACGCGACCGCTGTCGCGCCCTACTCGCTGCTCGTGCCGGTGTTCGGGATGTCCTCGGCCTGGCTGCTGCTCGGCGAGCGGATCAGCCCGACGGCCGCCGCGGCCGCGCTGCTGGTGATCGCCGGGATCGGGATCACCGCGCTGCGCCCGGGGGCCGTCAGCGGTGCGGCGGCCCGGCTGAGAGGAAGCGGGCCTCGGCCGAGCGCAGCACCCGCAGCAGCACCTCCTCGTCGGCGGGGCTGACCTCGCCGAAGTACTCCTGGGCCACCTCGTCCCGGACCTGCCCGATCCGTTCCACCGCCGCCCGCCCGGCCTCGGTCAGCAGGATCCGCACCGCCCGCCGGTCGGCCGGGTCGGGACTGCGCTCGACCAGGCCGGCCTCCTCCAGCGCGTCGACCACGGTGGTCGCCGAGCGCGGGGCGATGTGCAGCTTGTCGGCGAGGTCGCTCAGCCGCATCGCGCGGTCCGGCGTCTCGCAGCCGGGCACGTGGGCGAGCATGCGCAGCGCCCGGGCCTGGCCGGGGGTGATGCCGTACGGCTCCAGCCGCCAGCCGGTCTGACGCCGGATCCGCTTGATCGCCCTGGTCATCGCGTCGGCCAGTTCGGCGGCGGTGCCCGGGGTGCCGGGCCCGGGGCCAGGGGAGGGGGCCGCCGGTTCGTCGGTCGGCGTGGTGGTCATCGGCGGTCTCCTCGGCTGGCGTCCGCCCCAGGGTAGCCGTCGGTCCGGGGCCCGCGGCCGACGGCGGAGGGCGATCGCGGAAATATGTTGAGCCTAGCTCAGTATCTGGGCTAGCGTTGCTCCAAGTGAGGGGACCCTAAGTTCCCTCCCAGACCTTGGAGGGCCCATGCCCCGCTCCGAAGCCCGCGTCGCCACCGACCGCCCGGGCCGTTACGCCAAGCAGCTCGCCGCCCACATGGGGCGCAAGATCGAGGCCGTCTACTCCGAGGAGACCGGCCGCGGCACGATGGTCTTCGGTGCCGGCACCGCCACCCTGGAGGCTCAGCCGGACGCGCTGCTGCTCACCGTCGAGGGCGAGCGCGAGAACCTGCCCGGCCTGGAGGACGTCGTCGGCCGCCACCTGGTCCGCTTCGGCGCCCGCGACGAACTCGTCATCGAGTGGCACCGGGACAACGGCGAGGCCGGCCTGGTTCACCGCAACGAGGACCCCGAGGCCTGACGCCTGCCGGCACCCGGCCGGGGCAGCCACCGGGCGAGCGGCCACAGCACCAGGACGGCCAGGCACCAGCTCGCCACCACGTCCAGCAGCCAGTGGAAGTCGCTCCACACCAGCCCCGCGCCCACCCCGAGCGACAGAAGCACCGCACCCGCCGCCAGCCCCCGGACGGCGTGCGGCCCCGCCACCCGGGCGAGCAGCAGCGCCGCCACCCCGTACGAGATCGTCGCGGTCGCAGTGTGCCCGGACGGGTACCAGCCCCACTGGCCCGCCGTCAGCGGCTCCCCGAGCGGACCCGGCCGGGCGAAGGCCGACTTCGCCGGAACCACCAGCAGCGGGATCAGCCCCGCCGTCAGCGCCGCCACCGGCAGCGGCAGCCACCAGCGCCCGGCCCCGGCCCGGCGCCCCCGCCAGGCGGCCAGTGCGCCGGCCGCCAGCAGCACCGGGACTGCCGGGACGCCGCTGCCCAGGTCGGACAGGAGGTGGCCGAACCGGTCGAGCAGCACGCTCGGGAAGTCCTGGTGGGCGGTGCGGACGGCCTGGCGGACCGAACGGTCCACGCCCAGCAGCGGCCCGTCCGCCGCGACCTGCCAGGACACCACCAGCAGCAGCACCGCCGCCACCACCGGTACGACGACCGACCGCGCCGCCCGGCCCAGGGCAGCGGACAGCCGCCCCGGAGCAGGGGGGAGAGCTCCGGGGCGGCTCTGATGATCGCCGTTCCGTGCGCCCCGGGGGGTGTGGGTCGAACGGTCGGTCGATCGGCCTTCGGCGTGCGCCGGCCCTCCCGGGCCGGCCCGGTCGTCCTCACGCGGCACCCGCGGGAACGACCCCGGAGGGGGCTCCGCGGACGGCCGCGCCAAGGGCTGAGGCTCGCTGTCCATCTGCGATGACACTACGTCAACAGCCCTTCCGCGCCGAGCGCCTTCAGCGATTCCGCACATCATCTTCACCCTGCGCGGGGCAACCTCCGGGGCGCCCCGTCGATCATGCCCGGACCGCCCGCACGGCGCGCCCGCAAACCGAACGGCCCGTGCGGACCAGAGGTCCCCACGGGCCGTTCAGCGCTGTCCGGACAACCCTCCGGAGGGGGTTCACGACCTGACGGGCGACACCGCTCAGAGGGCGGCGAACGCGCCCTCCAGGATGTCCAGGCCCTCGTTCAGCAGGTGCTCCGGCATGACCAGCGGCGGCAGGAAGCGCAGCACGTTGCCGTAGGTGCCGGCGGTCAGCACGACCAGGCCCTCGGCGTGGCAGGCCTTGGCGATGGCCGCGGTGACCTCCGCGTTCGGCTCCTTGCTGCCCGGCTTCACCAGCTCGACGGCGATCATCGCGCCGCGGCCGCGGACCTCACCGATGATCTCGTACTTCTCCTGCATGGCCCGCAGGCGGCCCAGCATGATCTCGCCGATCCGCTGCGCCTTGCCGTTGAGGTCCTGCTCCTTCATGGTCTCGATGGCGCCCAGCGCGGCGGCACAGGCCACCGGGTTGCCACCGTAGGTGCCGCCCAGGCCACCGGTCTGCGCGGCGTCCATGATCTCGGCGCGGCCGGTCAGCGCGGACAGCGGCAGACCGCCGGCGATGCCCTTGGCGGTGGTGATTAGGTCCGGGACGATGCCCTCGTCCTCGCAGGCGAACCACTGGCCGGTGCGGCAGAAACCGGTCTGGATCTCGTCCGCGACGAACACGATGCCGTTCGCCTTCGCGAACTCCACGATCGCCGGCAGGAAGCCCTTGGCCGGCTCGATGAAGCCGCCCTCGCCCTGGATCGGCTCGATGATGATCGCGGCGACGTTCTCGGCGCCGATCTGCTTGTTGATGGTGTCGATCACCTGGGCGGCGGCCTCGGTGGCGGCGTTCTCCGCACCGGTCAGCCAGCGGTACGGGTAGGCGACCGGCACCCGGTAGACCTCGGGGGCGAACGGACCGAAGCCCTGCTTGTACGGCATGTTCTTCGCCGTCAGCGCCAGGGTCAGGTTGGTGCGGCCGTGGTAGCCATGGTCGAACACCACGATGGCCTGGCGCTTGGTGTAGGCGCGGGCGATCTTCACCGCGTTCTCGACGGCCTCGGAGCCCGAGTTGAACAGCGCGGTGCGCTTCTCGTGGTCACCCGGGGTCAGCTCGTTCAGCTGCTCGGCGACGGCCACGTAACCCTCGTACGGGGTCACCATGAAACAGGTGTGCGTGAAGCTGGCCAGCTGCTCGGTCGTCCGGGCCACCACGGCCTCGGCGCTGTTGCCGACGTTGGTCACGGCGATGCCGGAGCCGAAGTCGATCAGCGAGTTGCCGTCCACGTCCTCCAGCACGCCACCGTTGGCACGGGACACGTACACCGGCAGGGTGGTGCCGACGCCGGCCGCCACCGCACCCAGCTTGCGGGCGTGCAGCTCCTGCGACTTCGGACCGGGGATCGCGGTGACCAGGCGGCGCTCCTGCGGGAGCGGCGTTGCGGCGCTCATGGGGTTTCTCCAGACTTCTCGGCTCGGTGCTTCGCAGGCTACGGCCGCCCTCCCCGCCCGGGCACGCGCCACTCGGTAGCAGTGCGCCGTCCGACTTGTCCGGCACGGCCAGCGCGGGTGGCGCGACTACCCGCAGGCCACGCTCCACTACCCTGAGCGCGGGCGTGTCGCCGGTACGGCGGCATGGGTATGGCGGCACCGACGGGCGGTCGGGCCGGGCGGGCGAGGGAGCGGGGCCGTACATGGCACAGGGCGGGGCACACCACCACGGCGAGCGCACCACCACCAGACCCCCGACCACCGTGCCACACCCGCGGCCCGGCGCGGGCGCCGCCTCCTTCGACCTCGCGGCCTGGGCCTGCGCCCCGCGCCCCGACGCAGACCCGGGCGTCTACCGGCTCGGCTACCGCCGCCTCGACCCGGAGCGGGCGGAGGCGGCCAAGGTCGCGGCCTGGCCGCTACTGCTGCGGGCGGGGCTCAATGCGGTGGTGGCATGGTTCGCATATCTGTACGGCACTCAGCTGCTGATGTACGTCCTGGTGTGGTTCGGCGGGCAGACGGGCATCGGCCCGCTTGCTTCGCCCTCCGAGTCCGAGGCCATGTTCACGCTCCTGGTGGCCAACATCCTGGTGATCGCCGTGGTCATCAAGTTCTTCGGCCGGATGGGCCGCTGGCCCGAGGTGTGGCGCCGGTACGTGGCGCCGCTGCTGTCGCGCACGGTGACGCAGGAGCAGCCCGCCGAGGAGGATGCCCCGGGGGTGGCCGAGGCCGCGCGGGGGCAGGACCCGTGGGACGGGCTGCGCCAGGGCGGCGCTGCCGAGGCGGCCGCCCGGCTGGACAGCGAGGCCGTGGGGGACGTCGACTACGTGCGGATCCGGCGCGCCTGGGAGTCCGCCCAGGCGGACCCGGTGTTCGTGCCCGCCTTCACCGAGCAGGTGGCCACCCGCGGCGCGGCGGCCTTCGCACACCCGTCCGAAGCGCGCGAGCTGCCCGGCCGCGCAGAGCGGCACGATCTGCTGCTCGGTCAGGTCCGGCTGGGTACCGCGCAGGACGTCCCGAAGAACCCGCTGGGCCACCGGGCGGCCGGTTTCGCGCTGGACCCGGCGGTGCTGGGCACCTCGCTGCTGGCGGTGGGTCCGGCCGGGACGGGGAAGACGGCGCGGCTGGCCCGGCCGGTGGCCGAGACGCTGTGCCTGCAGGCGCTGTCCGGCACCGCCTGTGCGGTGGTGGTCGGGGCGGCAGACGCCGATCTCGGCCCGGACTCCTGGTACGACGTGGTGATCGCGCCGGGTGACCCGTCCTCGCTGTACGGGCTGGACCTCTACGGCGCCGCGCGGGACCCCGACGAGGCGGCCGCCCGCCTGGCCGAGGCGCTGCTGCCGGACGAGCTGACCGCCCGCGCGGAGCACGCCCGTACCGCGTTGCAGCAGGTGGTGGGTCCGTTCCATGCGGCGTACGGCCGCTACCCGGGGGTGCGGGAGCTGCGGGCGCTGCTGGCCGGTGAGCCGGACGTGCTGGCGGCCCTGGTGAAGGCACTCGGCGTGGCCGGCCGGCTGGCCGTGTACGAGCGGGACCTGGAGTACCGGGAGCGGCAGCGCGACCGGGCGGACGATCCCGGGGCGCTGCTGGCGGACCGGCTGGCGCTGCTGGAGCGGCCCGCCTTCGAGGGGGCCTTCGCGACCGACGGCACCGGCCGGCCCCCGTTCGCGATGCGGGTGCTGGACCACCCGCTGCGGGTGCGGGTGAAGCTGCCCGAGCGGAGCCACCCGGAGGCGGCGCGGATGCTGTCCCGGCTGGTGGTGGGGCAGTTCGTGCAGGCGGCCGGGGTCCGCGAGGACCGCTCGCTGTTCGCCGGCCTGGTGGTGGACGACGCCTCGGCGGCGCTGGACGCCACCGCGGTGCGTGGCCTGCAGCGGATGCGCGGGGCGAACGCGGGTGCGGTGCTGTTGCTGCGGACGCTGGTGGACCTGCCGGAGGCGCTGCGGGCGCCGCTGTTCGGCGCGGTCGGCTGCCGGATGGCGTTCCCGGGGATCGCGCCGTGGGACGGGAAGCTGTTCTCGGAAGCCTGGGGCACGCACCTGGTGCAGGAGACCGCGGTCACCCACACCCCCGACACCTCCGGTGGCGTGATCCGGCGGGCCGGGCGGATCGGGCGGAAGGCGTTGTCGGGGACGACGGCGCAGACGGAGTCGGTGACGACGCGGGACGTGGAGCGGCTGCGGTGGTCGCCGTCGGATCTGGCGCATGCGTTGCCGGCCGGGCACGCGGTGGTGTCGTTGACGGCGGTGTCGGGGGAGCAGGTGCCGCCGCTGCTGGTGGATCTGCGGGGGTGACGGCGGGGCGCCGGGGAAGTCGCCTCCGAGGTGGATTCGGCAGTGCGGGTTGTCCGGAGCGTCCATAATGAAGGGGAGAGACCCTCACCAGTCCCACGTCCCTCTCCTCGCCCGGCCGCAACGGCGCGGTCAGGTCGATCCCTCGAAGGTGCCATGCCCCCCACACTCGCCTCCGTCGTCCGCAACACGTCGCTCCATCTGACGGTCCTTGCCGGTGCGGATCACCTGGAGCGGCCGGTCCGCTGGGTGCACACCAGCGAGCTGGACGACCCGACGCCGTTCCTGGAGGGTGGCGAGCTGCTGCTCACCACCGGTATCAAGCTGGGCCGCACGGCGGCGCAGCTGCAGGCGTACGTGCACCGGCTGGCCGACGCGGGGGTGGTCGGTCTGGGGCTCGGGGTGGGGCTGTCCCACACCGAGGTGCCGCAGCCGCTGGTGGACGCGGCGGCGCAGCGCGGGCTGCCGCTGCTGCGGGTGCCGGAGCCGACGCCGTTCATCGCGATCAGCAAGGTGGTGTCGGCGGCGCTGGCCGCGGAGCAGTACGAGGCGGTGACGACCAGCTTCGAGGCGCAGGAGGAGCTGACCCGGGCGGCGCTCGGCAAGGACGGGACGACGGCGGTGGTGCGCCGGCTGGCGGCCCGGTTGGGGGGCTGGGCGGCGCTGTACGACGGGTCGGGCGCGCTGTCGGTGGTGGCTCCGGACTGGGCGGCGCGCCGGGCGGGGCGGCTGGCCGCGGAGGTGGACCGGCTGCGTCGGCGGCCGGCGCCGTCGAGTGCGGCGTTGCAGGGGCGCGCGCCGGGGATAGACACGGCGGACGAGGACTACGTGGTGGTCCAGTCGCTGGGGGCGGACCGGCGGGCCCGGGGTTTCCTGGCGGTCGGGACCGAGGACCGGATCACGCCGACCGAGCGGTACGTGCTGAACGCGGCGGTGGCGCTGCTGACCCTCACGCTGGAGCGTTCGAGGGAGCTGCGGCAGGCCGAGGAGCGGATGGGCGCGGCGCTGCTGCGGATGGTGCTGGCCGGTGAGGTGGCGACGGCCCGCCAGGTGGCGGCGGGGCTGTTCGGGGGGCTGCCGGAGGGGACGATACGGGTTCTGGTGGCCGGGGCCGGGCCGGCCAACGCGGATGCCGCGGAGGCGCTCGGGGAGCTGGGGGACCGGGCCGAGCAGGCGGGCGCCCGGGTGGGCGAGAAGCTGCTGGTGGCGCGGGAGGACGGTGTGCACGGGCCGCGGCTGATGGTGCTGGCGCTGGACAACGGCGCGGTGCACCGGGCCTGCCTGGGCGCGGTGGAGGAGCACGAGGGCCTGTCCCTGGGCGTCTCGGCGCCGGCCGCGCTGGAGGAGGCCGGGACGGCGCACGCGCAGGCCGAGCGGGCGCTGGCGGTGGCGCTGCGCGGTGGCCGCCGGTCGGTGGACCACGAGGAGGTCGGCGCGGGTTCGCTGTTGCCGCTGCTCGGCGAGGACGCGGTGACGGCCTTCGCGGAGGGGCTGCTGCGGCCGCTGCGGGAGCACGACCGGACGGCCCGCGGGGACCTGGTGGCCTCGCTGCGGGCGTGGCTGTCCCGGCACGGCCAGTGGGACGCGGCGGCGGCCGACCTGGGCGTGCACCGGCACACGCTGCGCTACCGGATGCGCCGGGTCGAGGAGCTGCTGGGCCGCTCGCTGGACGACACGGACGTGCGGATGGAGCTGTGGCTGGCGCTCCGCTCCGGCGAGGAGTGAGGCGCCGGCAGGACGCAGGTGGCCCGGCAGCACGGGAGCTCCCGGCGGCATGCGGGAGGGCCCGGCAACGTGCGGGAGGGCCCGGCGGCACGCAAGCGCGCCCCGGAGGACACGAGCCACCTCCGGGTAGGACGCGGTGGAGTGGCCCCGGGGGCGAACGCTCCTAGTCGGCCAATCCGGTCGGCGCGCCGCCCCGCCTACCCTCAAATCCGGGTCCCACGTCCGTGGGCCGTAGGACAGACGAGGAGAGGGCCGGTACCACGGTGACCACCACGTACGATTTCTGGCTCGCCGGCCGCCGGGCGAGCGGCGACGCCGACTTCGAGGTGCACAACAGCTGGGACGGCCGTCTGGTCGGCAAGGTGAGCATCCCGACCGAGGCCCAGGTCGAGGAGGCGCTGGACGCCGCCGTCGCCGCGCTTCCGGTGTTCGCCGCCACCCCGGCGCACCAGCGTGCCGCCGCCCTGGACCACGTGGCCAAGCGGCTGACCGAGCGCACCGAGGAGCTCGCCCAGCTGGTCAGCGCCGAGAACGGCAAGCCGATCAAGTGGGCCCGCGGCGAGATCGGCCGCGCGGTGTCGGTCTTCCGCTGGGCCGCCGAGGAGGCGCGCCGCACCAACGGCGAGACCATGCGGCTGGACACCGACCCGGGCGGCGTGGGCCGCTTCGCGGTGGTGCGCCGCTTCCCGCGCGGCGTGGTCCTCGGGATCGCCCCGTTCAACTTCCCGCTGAACCTGGTCGCCCACAAGATCGCCCCGGCGATCGCGGTCGGCGCCCCGATCATCCTGAAGCCCGCTCCGGCGACCCCGCTGTCGGCGATGGTGCTGGGCGAGATCCTGGCCGAGACCGACCTGCCGGTCGGTTCCTGGTCGATCCTGACCGTGCCGAACGACCGGATGCCGGCCCTGGTGCAGGACGAGCGCCTGCCGGTGATCTCCTTCACCGGTTCGGACAAGGTCGGCTACCAGATCATGGACTCGGTGCCGCGCAAGCACTGCACCCTGGAGCTCGGCGGCAACGCCGCGGCCGTGGTGCTCGCCGACTGGTCCTCGGAGGCCGACCTGGACTGGGCGGCCACCCGGATCGCGATGTTCGCCAACTACCAGGGCGGCCAGTCCTGCATCTCGGTGCAGCGGGTGATCGCCGACGCCTCGGTGTACGACGCGCTGGCGGAGAAGGTCGTCGCCAAGGTCAAGGCGCAGGTCACCGGTGACCCGAGCGACGACGCGACCGACGTCGGCCCGCTGATCGACGAGAACGCCGCGAAGCGCGTCGAGTCCTGGGTCGAGGACGCGGTCGCCAAGGGCGCCAAGGTGCTCACCGGTGGCACCCGCGAGGGCGCGACCTACGCCCCGACCGTGCTGGCCGACCTGCCCGGGGACGCCATCCTGGCCAAGGCCGAGGTGTTCGGTCCGGTGCTGTCGCTGCACAAGGTGGACGGCGTGGACGAGGCCTTCGCGGCCGTCAACGACTCGGCGTTCGGGCTCCAGGCCGGCGTGTTCACCCACGACCTCCAGACCGCCTTCCGCGCCCACCGGGAGCTGGAGGTCGGCGGTGTGATCATCGGCGACGCGCCGTCCTACCGCGCCGACCAGATGCCGTACGGCGGCGTCAAGGACTCCGGTGTCGGCCGTGAGGGCGTCAAGTACGCGATGGACGACTACACCGTCGAGAAGGTCATGGTCCTGACCGGCCTCGACCTCTGAGCGATGCCGTAGCGGTGCCGTGGCACCAGGCAGCAGGAGGGCCCGGTTCGCCGAACCGGGCCCTCCTCGCGTCCGCGCCCGCGCGGGCTCAGCCGTCGTGCCGGGCGGCCGCGGCCACCGCCTCCTCGACGGTGGCGTTCCCGGCGACCAGCTCCAGGGTCAGTCCGGCGGTGCCGGGTTCGTGCAGCAGGGCGGCCAGGACGGCGGCCACGTCGGCCCGGTCCACCGCGCCGCGGTCGACCGAGGGGGCCAGCCGGACCAGGCCGGTGCCGGGGCCGTCGGTGAGCCGCCCGGGGCGCAGCACCGTCCAGTCCAGCCCGGTGCGGGCCCGGACGGCGTCGTCGGCGGCGCCCTTGGCCCGCAGGTAGGTCTCGAAGACCTCGTCGGCGGGGTAGTGCGCCCCGGCGTCGGCGGCCATCGCCGAGACCATCAGGTACCGGCGGACCCCGGCGAGCTCGGCGGCGTCGGCGAGCAGCACCGCGGCGTCCCGGTCGACGGTGTTCTTGCGGGCGGCGCCGCTGCCCGGTCCGGCGCCGGCGGCGAAGACCACCGCGTCGGCACCGGTCAGCAGTCCGGCGAGCTGCGGGGCGGTGGCGGCCTCCAGGTCGAGCAGCAGCGGCTCGGCGCCGGCGTCGACGAGGTCCTGGGCCTGCTCGGGGCGGCGGATGATCCCGGCGGGGCGCTCGCCGTGGGCGGCGAGCAGCCGTTCCAGCCGGAGCGCGATCTGTCCGTGGCCCCCGGCGATGACGGTACGCATGGTTCCGACGGTAGCCCGGGACGGGCGGGGCGGCCCGGGGGGAAGGTACCGGGGCGGTGCCGCGGACAGGACACAATGGGCGCATGACTTCGCTCGCTCACCCACAGCTGCGCTTCACACCCACCGTGGCGGACCCCTCCGGCCCCCGGGAGCTGGTGATCCTGGGGTCCACCGGCTCGATCGGCACCCAGGCCGTCGACGTCGTGCTCCGCAACCCGGACCGCTTCCGGGTGGTGGCCCTGTCGGCGGCCGGCGGCCGGGTGGAGCTGCTCGCCGAGCAGGCGGTGCGGCTGGGCGTGCACACCGTGGCGGTGGCCGATCCGGCGGCCGAGCCGGCGCTGCGCGAGGCGCTGGCCGCGAAGGCGGCGGGCCGTCCGCTGCCGACCGTGCTGGTGGGTCCGGACGCGGCGACCGAGCTGGCCGCCCTGGAGTGCCACTCGGTGCTGAACGGCATCACCGGTTCGATCGGCCTGCGGCCGACGCTGGCCGCGTTGGAGGCGGGCCGGGTGCTGGTGCTGGCCAACAAGGAGTCGCTGATTGTCGGCGGTCCGCTGGTGAAGGCGGTGGCGAAGCCGGGTCAGATCGTGCCGGTGGACTCCGAGCACGCCGCGCTGTTCCAGGCGCTGGCGGGCGGTACCCGGGCCGAGGTGCGCAAGCTGGTGGTCACCGCCAGTGGTGGCCCGTTCCGCAACCGCACCCGGGAGCAGCTGGCCGGGGTGACCCCGCAGGACGCGCTGGCGCACCCGACCTGGGCGATGGGCCCGGTCGTCACGATCAACTCGGCGACCCTGGTGAACAAGGGCCTGGAGGTGATCGAGGCGCACCTGCTGTACGACGTGCCGTTCGACCGGATCGAGGTCGTGGTCCATCCGCAGTCGGTGGTGCACTCGATGGTGGAGTTCACCGACGGTTCGACGCTGGCGCAGGCCAGCCCGCCGGACATGCGGATGCCGATCGCGCTGGGCCTGGGCTGGCCGGACCGGGTGCCGGACGCCGCCCCTGGCTGCGACTGGACCAAGGCGGCGACCTGGAAGTTCTTCCCGCTGGACGACGATGCCTTCCCGGCGGTGGAGCTGGCCCGCGAGGTGGGCACCCTGGGTGGTACGGCGCCGGCGGTGTTCAACGCGGCCAACGAGGAGTGCGTGGAGGCGTTCCTGAAGGGCCGCCTCGCCTTCACCGGAATCGTGGACACTGTTGCCAAGGTCGTGGCGGAGCACGGCACGCCCACGGCGGGAACTTCCCTGACGGTGGAGGACGTCCTGCACGCGGAGGACTGGGCGCGCGCCCGGGCCCGTGAGCTGGCGGCGGGCTGACGGCCCTGGCCCCGGTGCCGGAGGCACCGGGCGCGGGACGGACTCCGGTCCGGACTGCGACACGGATCGCGGTACGACGAGACGATGAGCGGAGCGGCATGACGGAGGGCCTGCGGTGGCAACGGTTTTGACGGTGGTCGGCATCCTGGTCTTCGTGATCGGGCTGCTCATCTCGATCGCCTGGCACGAGCTCGGCCACCTCTCCACGGCCAAGCTGTTCGGCATCCGGGTGCCGCAGTACATGGTCGGCTTCGGCCCGACCATCTGGTCGCGCCGGAAGGGCGAGACCGAGTACGGCATCAAGGCGATCCCGTTCGGCGGGTACATCCGGATGATCGGGATGTTCCCGCCGGGCGAGGACGGCCGGATCACCAAGCGCAGCAGCTCGCCCTGGCGGACCATGATCGAGGACGCCCGTGAGGCCTCCTACGAGGAGCTCCAGGAGGGCGACGAGCACCGGCTGTTCTACACCCGCAAGCCCTGGAAGCGGGTCATCGTCATGTTCGCCGGGCCGTTCATGAACCTGATCCTGGCGTTCGGGCTGTTCCTGACGGTCATGATGGGCTTCGGCGTCTCCATGGCGGTGCCGACCATCGACTCGGTCGCCCAGTGCGTGGTCAAGGCCGGCCAGCCCACCGACACCTGCCCCGCCGACGCGCCCAAGACCCCGGCCAACGCGGTGGGCCTGCGCCAGGGCGACAAGGTGCTCTCCTTCGACGGCGACCGGATCCGCGACTACGACCAGCTCCAGGCGGACATCCGGAAGTCGGCCGGCAAGCAGGTCGAGATCGTCGTGGACCGCGGCGGCCAGCAGCTCACCTTCAAGCCCACCATTGCCGTCAACGACGTGCAGAAGTACGACGGCAACGGCGTGCCGGTGAAGGGCCAGACCGTCCAGGCGGGGTTCCTCGGGTTCACCCCCAGTCGCGAGACCGTCCAGCTCGGCTTCGGGCAGTCCGTCGACCGGATGTACGACATGGCCGAGAACGGGGTGAAGTCGCTGGCCGCGCTGCCGGGCAAGATCCCCGGCCTGTGGAACGCCGTCGTGGGCGACGCCCCGCGCGACCCGGACTCGCCGATCGGCATGGTCGGCGCCGCCCGGGTCAGCGGTGAGGTGTTCTCCCTGCACGAGTCGGCCACCCAGCGGATCGTGATCTTCGTGAACCTGCTGGCCGGCATCAACCTGTCGCTCTTCCTGTTCAACATGCTGCCGCTGCTTCCGCTGGACGGCGGCCACATCGCGGGCGCGGTCTGGGAGTCGGTCCGCCGCCGCTTCGCACAACTGTTCCGGCGGCCCGACCCGGGCCCGTTCGACGTCGCCAACCTGATGCCGGTGGCGTACGTCGTGGCCAGCATCTTCATCGGTTTCACCCTGCTGGTGATGGTGGCCGACCTGGTGAACCCGGTGAAGATCGGCTAGGGCGTTCGGGTACGGCGGGTGTGCTGGGCGCTCTGGCCGTGCCGTACCGTGGAGGCCGGGTGCGCGATAGTCCGCGCGCCCGGCCCCGGTCGTCCCAGCGGCCGGGCGGTCGACCACACCTCAACCCCGGGGAACCCTGCGCACATGACCGCGATCTCGCTCGGTATTCCGTCCCTGCCGCTCAAGCCACTGGCCAAGCGCCGTTACTCCCGGCAGATCATGGTCGGCAACGTGCCGGTCGGCGGCGACGCCCCGGTCTCGGTGCAGTCGATGACCACCACCGTGACCTCGGACATCAACGCCACGCTCCAGCAGATCGCCCAGCTGACCGCGTCCGGCTGCCAGATCGTCCGGGTCGCCGTGCCCTCGCAGGACGACGCCGACGCCCTGCCGATCATCGCGAAGAAGTCGCAGATCCCGGTCATCGCGGACATCCACTTCCAGCCGAAGTACGTCTTCGCGGCGATCGACGCCGGCTGCGCGGCGGTGCGCGTGAACCCGGGCAACATCAAGGCCTTCGACGACAAGGTCGGCGAGATCGCCAAGGCCGCCAAGGGCGCGGGCGTGCCGATCCGGATCGGCGTCAACGCCGGCTCGCTGGACAAGCGACTGCTGGAGAAGTACGGCCGGGCCACCCCGGAGGCGCTGGTCGAGTCGGCGCTGTGGGAGTGCTCGCTGTTCGAGGAGCACGACTTCCGTGACATCAAGATCTCGGTCAAGCACAACGACCCGGTCGTGATGATCAACGCCTACCGCCAGCTCGCCGCCGCGTGCGACTACCCGCTGCACCTCGGCGTGACCGAGGCCGGGCCGGCCTTCCAGGGCACCATCAAGTCGGCGGTCGCCTTCGGCGCGCTGCTGGCCGAGGGCATCGGCGACACCATCAGGGTCTCGCTCTCCGCCCCGCCGGCCGAGGAGATCAAGGTCGGCAACCAGATCCTGGAGTCGCTCGGGCTGCGCGAGCGCGGCCTGGAGATCGTCTCCTGCCCGTCCTGCGGGCGCGCCCAGGTGGACGTCTACAAGCTCGCGGAGGAGGTCACCGCCGGGCTGGAGGGCATGGAGGTGCCGCTGCGAGTGGCCGTCATGGGCTGCGTCGTGAACGGTCCGGGCGAGGCCCGGGAGGCCGACCTCGGGGTCGCCTCCGGCAACGGCAAGGGGCAGATCTTCGTGAAGGGCGAGGTCATCAAGACCGTTCCGGAGTCGAAGATCGTCGAGACCCTGATCGAGGAGGCGCTGAAGCTCGCCGAGCAGATGCAGGCGGCGGGTGTCGAGTCGGGGACGCCGACCGTGGTCGCGGGGGAGTGACCCCGCACGGCTTGTCCTGACCGCGCGGGAGCGCCCGCGCGGTGTTTTCCGGAAAGCGGGGCCGTCCGTTCGCGGACGGCCCCGCGGCCGTAGCCGGGTGGGGCCACGGAGTAGGGTGCGGCCAGAGTCGTCTCAGTGAGGTGCTGTCTCGATGCTCGATCGAGGTGTGATGCTCCCGAGCTCCTTCCAGGCCGTCCGGGCCCTGGCCACCACCCGCGTGCTGGAGCCGCCGGACCTCCCGGACGCCCTGGAGATCCTCCACCGCGACCCGGTCGCCAACGCCTTCGTCGCGACCAGGGTCGAGGCCGTCGGGCTGGACCCGTGGCGGCTCGGCGGGGAGATGTGGGGCTGGTACGACGGTGACGGCGTGCTGGACGCGCTCTGCTACACCGGGGCGAACCTGGTCATGGTCAACGCCGGGTCCGAGGCGGTCGCGGCGTTCGCGGAGCGGGCCCGCCGGCAGGGGCGGCGCTGCTCCTCGATCGTCGGGCCGGCGGCGGCCACGGCGGCCTTCTGGGCGCTGCTGGAGCGCAGTTGGGGGCCGGCCCGGGAAGTGCGGGCGCACCAGCCGCTGTTGGCGACCTCGGTGCCGTCGGCGGAGATCGCGCCGGATCCGCTGGTGCGGAGGGTGCGGCGCAACGAGGTCGAGGACTTGATGCCGGCGTGCGTGGCGATGTTCACCGAGGAGGTGGGGGTGTCGCCGCTGGCGGGGGACGGAGGGCTCCTCTACCAGGCCCGGGTGGCCGAACTCGTCTCCACCGGGCGGTCGTTCGCACGATTCGGGGAGGACGGGCAGGTCATCTTCAAGGCGGAGATCGGGGCGGTGACGGAGGGGGCCTGTCAGATCCAGGGGGTCTGGGTCGCTCCGGAGCACCGGGGGCAGGGGCTCTCCGAGACGGGGATGGCGGCGGTCCTGGACGTCGCGTTGCGGGAGGTGGCGCCGGTGGTGTCGTTGTACGTCAACGACTTCAACCTGCGGGCCCGGGCCGCGTATCGGCGGGTGGGGTTCCGGGAGGTCGGGGCGTTCATGAGCGTGTTGTTCTGAGCGGGTCGAACGAGCTGTGCGAGGTGCGGTTGGGATCTTCGGCCGCGCTGCGGGGCCGCTGGTAGTAACGTCCGGAGCATGGATCAGCTGACCGGGGTGACGATCGAGGCCATCGACCTTGCGGCTTGGGCGCCGCAGGCGCTGGAGGTCCAGGCGGTGGCGTTCGGGCTGACGCCCGAGGAGGTCGCGGTCCGGCTGCACATCGTGGGGCGGCACGCCCGGCAGCCCGGGGTGATCGCGCTCGGGGCGATGAGCGGGGGCCGGTTGATCGGGTTCGGGTACGGGATGCCCAACCATCGGGAGCACTGGTGGAGCACCGTCATCGAGCCGTATCTGACCGCCCGCGGGTACGAGGACTGGCTGGACGGGGTCTTCGCCGTCACCGAGCTGCACGTGCTGCCGGAGTTCCAGGGACAGGGCGTCGGCTCGCGGATCATCCGGACGCTGTGCGAGCGGTCGGGGCTGGACCGGAGCATCCTCTCGGCGATCGACGCGGAGACGCCGGCGCGGCGGCTCTACCGGGCGTTGGGATACCGGGACCTGGCGCGGGCGGTGCGGTTTCCGGCGACGGACCGGCTGTACGCGGTGATGGGGGCGCGGTTGCCCTTGCGGGGGGCCGGGGCGTAGGAGCCGGGGCGCAAAGGCTCGCGGGTCAGAGGGAGTTGGCGAATTCGAGGTAGAGCTCGGCATCTTCGCGGCGGTCCGCGGTGAGGGCGCGGAGGGCGAGGTCGACGGCGCGGAAGAGGGTCCAGCCGCGGAGGCGGTCCTGGTCGACTTCGAGGGCTTCGGAGAGTCGGCCCAGCCGACGGCGGACGGCGGCGGGGGCGCCGGGGGCACCGAGCAGGGTGTCGGCGCGGTCCAGGGCGAGGCGGGCCAGGTCGTAGGCGCGTTCGCCGGCCAGTGGGCGCGGGGCGATGGCCAGCCAGGGGGCGCGGTCGGCGGCCAGGACGTTGCCGTGGTGGAAGTCGCCGTGCAGGAGGAAGGACTCGTCGGCGGAGTCGGCCAGGGTCCGGGCGGTGTCCAGGGCCTCGGCGATCAGGGGCTGGGCATCGGTGAGCGCCGTGTGGTGATCCGGGTGGCGGTCCGGGCGGGGGGCCGCCAGGGCGGCGGCGGTGGCGGTGGTCGCGGCCACCCGCTTCGGGATGGTGGGGAAGGGGTGTCCCTCGGGGAGTTCCGTCCAGAGGCGGTGCAGCAGGCTGGTGGCCTCCAGCATGGCCTTGGGTTCGGCGAGGGAGCGCAGCGGGATCTCGCCGTGGAGGCGTTCGAGCAGGAGGACGCCCTCGGCCGGGGCGGCGTCGAGCAGGAGGACGGCTCCGCGGCCGGCCCAGTGGGTGAGGGCGGTGTGCTCGTGGGCGGTCTCGGGGGTGGGCAGGCCCACCTTGAGGACGGCGGGGGAGAGGTCGTCGCGGTGGACGTACGCGACGAGGCTGAGACTGCCGCCGGGGTCGAGGATCCGTTCCAGGGTGAGGTTCCAGGCGGCGAGGTGGGCGGCGGCCCTGGCGGGGAGGGTGGCCAGCCATTGGCGGCCGACCTCGCCGTGGGTGGTGGTGACGGTGTTCGTCAGCCAGGTGGGGACGGTGATGGTGGGTTCGGCTCCCGACATGGGTCCATTGTCGGGGTTTGGGGGCCGGGGCGGGGCTTTCGGCGGGCGGGTGTCGGGGGCGGTTCCGTGCGGGCGCGCGGGCGTTCGCCCTGCGTGCCCGCCGAGGCCCCGGGGGTCAGCCGGGGATGCCCGGGAAGGGGGTGGCCGGGGCGCCCCAGTGGCGGGCACGCAGGGTGGTTTCGCGCAGGGCGGTGGCGGCGAGGGGGCGGTAGGGGGCGGGGACGTCGGCGACCAGGTCGGCGTAGACGGTGGTCAGGCGGGTCTCCAGGTGGACGGCGAGCTTGGTGGCGTCGGTGGGGGCGGTGACGGGGAAGGGGAGCCGGTAGCCGCCGGCGGCGGGGGTGGGGGCGGCGGTGAAGGCCGTGAGGAGGCGTTGCCAGGCGTCGCGTTGGGCCTGGTGGGCGGCATGGGTGGCGCGGGCGTCGGTGCGTTGGGGGTCGTCGGGGAGGTGGGCGCCGACCACGCCGTAGCCGTACACGGCGGCGTGTTCGGCGCTGAGGGCGGTCTGGAGGGTGGGGACGGCGGCGGTCCTGGTGGCGGGGGTGGCTTCGGCGCTGCCGTCGGGGGTCTTGACGGGGGTCCGGTCGCCGAGGGCCGCGGCGTGCAGGGCGTTGGAGGCGGAGATGGAGGCGAGCAGCCGGGCGAGGGGCGGGCTGACCTCGCCGAAGCCGTCGAGGTGGGACTCGGCGGTCCGGTGCTCCATGAGGGCCAGCTCGGCGAGGGTGGGGAGGGAGCGGTACGGGGTGCCGGTCGGGGAGGGGCTCGCGGTCGGCAGGCCCTGGACGAGGGCGGCGCGGTGCTGGACGGTGTCGTCGCGCAGGGGTTGGAGCAGGGCGGTCGGGGTGCCCGGGACGGTGAGCAGGTTCTCGTAGGCGCCGAGCAGGAGGTCGGTGTCGGCGATCGCACGGAGGCGGGCGGGGGTGTCCGGGTCGCGCGGTGGGGTGGGGTCGGCGGGGCGGTCGCCGCGGGGGTCGGCGGTGCAGGCGGTGAGGGTGGTGAGCAGTCCGAGGGCCAGGAAGGTCCGTCGGCTGGGCGGCTGCATCGCGGTCACTCCGGGCGGGTACGGGAGGACGGCCTCCCCGCCTGCCCTCGTTGGCGTGAATGATTACAGAATCCCCACGTTCCCGGGCCCGGTTCCGGGGTGCCGTGCCGGGTGTGAGCTTGCTCGCAGTGGGTGGCGTGCGCGTGGTCGACGGAGGTCCGGAATCGGTGGTTGGGGGCTTGACCGGATAGGCTTTGGGCCGAGCTGCCGTGCTCCGGTGTGGCACCGGGGGCGCGGGGCGACCTTCTGACAACAGCAGACGCGGCCGAGGAGTCCACCCGGATGAGCACCACCCACACCGACCGGCTGCGAGCGTTGCTGGAGCCGCTGGCCGAGCAGGCCGGACTGGATCTGGAGGAGGTCAGGGTCACCAGGGCGGGCAGCCGCCGGCAGGTGCAGATCGACGTCGACACCGATGGCGGCGTGGACATGGACACCATCGCCGAGTTCAGCCGGGTGGTCGGTGAGGCCCTGGACGAGTCGGACCTGATGGGGGACGAGGCGTACCTGCTGGAGGTCGGCTCGCCGGGTGCGGAGCGTCCGCTGGTCCTGCCCCGGCACTGGCAGCGCGCCGAGGGTCGGCTGGCCAAGATCCACCTGGTGGACGGCGGGGAGATCGTCGCCCGGGTGCTGGAGGCCGACGAGGACGGCGCACTGGTCGAGGTGCAGCCGGTGAAGGGGCGCGGCCGCCCGAAGGAGCGCCGTCTGGCGTACGCGGAGGTGGCCCGGGCTCGCGTCCAGGTCGAGTTCAACCGCAAGGACGACGACAAGCTCCTGGACGAGGCCGCGGACTTCGACGAGGGGGAGGACGGCGCCGAGTGACCCGCAGGTGCCGTACGACCATGACGAACGTGACGAAAGACGAGGAGGCGTAGCCGTGGACATCGACATGAGTGCCCTGCGCACGCTGGTCAACGAGAAGAACATCCCCTTCGACCTTCTGGTCGAGTCCATCGAGTCCGCTCTCCTCACCGCGTACCACCGCACCGAGGGCTCGCGCCGCCGGGCCCGGGTGCACCTGGACCGCAAGAGCGGCCACGTCACCGTGTGGGCCATGGAGGACCCGGCGGAGCTGGAGGAGGGCGTCGAGCCGAAGGAGTTCGACGACACCCCGAGCGGCTTCGGCCGGATCGCGTCCAGCATCGGCATCCAGGTGATGATGCAGCGCCTGCGCGACGCCGCCGACGACCAGACCTTCGGCGAGTACGCGGGCAAGGAGGGCGACATCGTCACCGGTGTCGTCCAGCAGGGCAACGACCCGAAGAACGTGCTGGTCGACATCGGCAAGCTGGAGGCCATCCTGCCGCCGCAGGAGCAGGTCCCGGGCGAGGACTACCGGCACGGCACCCGGCTGAAGTGCTACGTGGTGGCCGTGCGCCGGGGTGTGCGCGGAGCTTCGGTGACGCTGTCGCGCACCCACCCGAGCCTGGTGAAGAAGCTCTTCGCGCTGGAGGTCCCGGAGATCGCGGACGGCAGCGTGGAGATCGCGGCGATCGCCCGTGAGGCCGGCCACCGGACCAAGATCGCGGTCTGGTCGCGTCGCCAGGGCCTGAACGCCAAGGGCGCCTGCATCGGCCCGATGGGCTCCCGGGTGCGCGCGGTGATGGGCGAGCTGCACGGCGAGAAGATCGACATCGTCGACTGGTCGGAGGACCCCCGGGAGATGGTGGCCGCCGCCCTGTCGCCCGCGCGGGTGACCAGCGTGGAGATCGTGGACGCCGCCCAGCGCTCCGCCCGGGTGATCGTGCCGGACTACCAGCTGTCGCTGGCGATCGGCAAGGAGGGGCAGAACGCCCGCCTGGCCGCGCGCCTGACCGGCTGGCGGATCGACATCCGGCCGGACACCGAGGGCCAGGCCGAGGAATCCCAGGCCCAGTAGTCAGTGTTGTCGTGGCCGTCCCCGTCGGCCCTCCGGGATCGGCGGGGCGGCGCCATGTCGCTTCGGAGGGGTAGACTTGCCTTCGTCTGGCCGGACGCATGTCCGAGCACGCCCGGAACGCACCTGCGTGGGCTGCCGCAAGCGCGCGGCCAAGCACCAGCTGTTGCGTGTCACGGCGGTCGAGGGCGAGTGCGTCCCTGATCCCCGTGGCGCACTTCCGGGCCGGGGTGCTCACGTGCATCCCGATCCGGCCTGCCTCGACCTCGCGGTCCGCCGTCGGGCGTTCCCCCGGGCCTTCCGGCTCCAGGGCGCGCTCGACACGGAGCGGCTCCGCGAGTTCATCGGGGAGCGGGTGGGCGGGGCCTCCTAGGCGGGCCGCCTCCCGCAACGGCCGCCGCTCGCGCGGCGGAGAACCACCGCAACAAGCACAGCGCGCGGGCAGCCGCGCGCCGTGCCACCAGTCAGGTACCTCGCGATGTGGAAGTAGGTCGAGATTGCGATGAGCACTCGATGAGTACGCGATGAGTACGCGATGGGTACGCCCATGAAGTAGCGACAGTCCGGCGGACGAGACCCCCGGACTCATAGACAGGAGTGAAGTGGCTAAGGTCCGGGTTTATGAACTCGCCAAGGAGCTTGGCTTGGAGAGCAAGGCCGTCATGGCCAAGCTCACCGAGCTCGGTGAGTTCGTCCGTTCGGCGTCCTCGACGATCGAGGCGCCGGTCGTGCGAAAGCTGACTGACGCGCTTGGTGTGGCCCCCACCGGTGGTGGTTCCGCTGCCAAGCCGGGCCCGCGGAAGACCGCGGCGCCCTCCCCCGCCGCCGGCTCGGGTGCCCCGAAGCCGGGGGCTCCGACTCCGGGTCCGCGCCCCGGCGCGACCCCTGGTCCCCGTCCGACCCCGGCTGCCGCCGCGCCTTCCGCGCCGGCCGCCCCCGCCGCCGGCTCGGGTGCCCCGAAGCCGGGCGCGCCGGCCCCGGGCCCGCGCCCGGCCGCGCGTCCCGCCGCTCCGGCGGCCCCGGCCGCGCCCGCGGCCGAGTTCTCCTCGCCGGCTCCGGCCGGTGACGCCCCGCGTCCGTCCACCCAGGCTCCGCGCCCGGCTGGCCAGGCTTCCGGCGGCGCCCGTCCGGGTCCGCGTCCGGCCGGCCCGCGTCCGGGCAACAACCCGTTCACCTCGGGTAGCGCCACCGGCATGGGCCGCCCCGGCGACCGCCGTCAGGGCGGTCAGGGCGGTGCTCCGCGTCCGGGTGGCGCCCAGGGCGGCGACCGTCCGCGTCCGGGTGGCGACCGTCCGCGTCCCGCCGGTGCTCCGGGTGCCGGTGGCGCCCCGCGTCCGGGTGGCGACCGTCCGCGTCCCGCCGGTGCTCCGGGTGCCGGTGGCGCCCCGCGTCCCGGTGGCGCTCCGCGTCCGGGTGCTCCGGGTGCCGGTGCCCCCCGTCCGGGTGGTGCCCCGCGTCCCGACGGCATGCCGCGTCCGGCCTCGCCGCGTCCCGGTGGCCCGACCCCGTCCGGCATGCCGCGCCCGAACCCGGGCATGATGCCGCAGCGTCCGGCCGGCCCGCGTCCGGGTCCGGGTGGCCGTGGTCCGGGTGGCCCCGGTGGCCGTCCGGGTGCTCCGGGCGGTGCCCGTCCCGGCTTCCAGGGCCGTCCGGCCGGTCCGGGCTCGCGTCCGGCCGGTGGCGGTGGCTTCGGCGGCCCGCGTCCCGGTGGCGGTGCCCCGGGTGGTGGCGGCGGCTTCGGCCCGCGTCCCGGTGGTTTCGGTGGTCGTCCCGGCGGCCCGGGTGCCCGTGGTGGCACGCAGGGCGCCTTCGGTCGTGGTCCGGGCGGTCGCCCGGCGCGCGGCCGCAAGTCGAAGCGGGCGAAGCGCCAGGAGTACGAGGCCATGCAGGCCCCGTCCGTCGGCGGTGTGATGCTGCCTCGCGGCAACGGCCAGACCGTTCGCCTGTCGAGCGGCGCCTCGCTGATGGACTTCGCGGAGAAGATCAACGCCAACCCGGCCGCGCTCGTCTCCGTCATGTTCAACCTCGGTGAGATGGTCACCGCGACCCAGTCGGTCTCCGACGCGACCCTCGAGCTGCTGGCCGGCGAGATGGGCTTCCAGCTGGAGATCGTCAGCCGGGACGACGAGGACCGCGAGCTGCTGGAGTCGTTCGACATCGACTTCGGTGCCGACGAGGGTGACGAGGACCAGCTGGCCCCGCGCCCGCCGGTCGTCACCGTCATGGGTCACGTCGACCACGGTAAGACCCGCCTGCTGGACGCCATCCGCAAGTCCAACGTGGTGGCCGGCGAGGCCGGTGGCATCACCCAGCACATCGGTGCCTACCAGGTGGCCACGATGGTGAACGGCGAAGAGCGCCCGATCACCTTCCTGGACACCCCGGGTCACGAGGCGTTCTCCGCCATGCGTGCCCGTGGTGCCAAGTCCACCGACATCGCGATCCTGGTGGTCGCGGCCAACGACGGTGTCATGCCGCAGACGGTCGAGGCGCTCAACCACGCCAAGGCCGCGGGCGTGCCGATCGTGGTCGCCGTCAACAAGATCGACGTCGAGGGCGCCGACCCGACCAAGGTCCGCGGTCAGCTGACCGAGTTCGGCCTGGTGGCCGAGGAGTACGGCGGCGACACCATGTTCGTCGACATCTCCGCGCGCCAGGGCCTGCACATCGACCAGCTGCTGGAGGCCGTGGTCCTGACCGCGGACGCCTCGCTGGACCTGCGGGCCAACCCCGAGCAGGACGCGCAGGGTATTGCGATCGAGGCCCACCTGGACAAGGGCCGCGGCGCCATGGCGACCGTGCTGGTCCAGCGCGGTACGCTCCGCGTCGGCGACTCGATCGTCGTGGGCGACGCCTACGGCCGCGTCCGCGCGATGCTGGACGAGAACGGCAACAACCTCACCGAGGCCGGCCCGTCCCGTCCGGTGCTGCTGCTCGGTCTGACCTCGGTGCCCCGCGCCGGCGACAGCTTCATCGTCGTCGACGAGGACCGCACCGCCCGCCAGATCGCCGAGAAGCGCTCGGCCCGCGACCGCAACGCCGCCTTCGCGCAGCGTCGGGTCCGGGTGTCCCTGGAGGACCTGGACAAGGCCATCGCCGCCGGCTCCATCGAGCAGCTCAACCTCATCATCAAGGGTGACGTCTCCGGTTCGGTCGAGGCCCTTGAGGACGCCCTGGTCAAGCTGGACGTGGGCGAGGAGGTCGAGCTCCGGGTCCTGCACCGCGGTGTGGGTGCCATCACCGAGTCCGACGTGGACCTGGCGATGGGCTCGGACGCCATCATCATCGGCTTCAACGTGCGCGCCGAAGGCCGTGCGCGCACCGCGGCCGACAAGGAAGGCGTGGACGTCCGGTACTACTCGGTCATCTACCAGGCGATCGAGGAGATCGAGAACGCCCTCAAGGGCATGCTCAAGCCGGAGTACGAGGAGGTGCGCCTCGGCGCCGCGGAGATCCGCGAGGTCTTCCGCTCCTCCAAGTTCGGCAACATCGCCGGTGTCCTGGTCCGCGACGGCATCATCCGCCGCAACGCCAAGGCCCGCCTGCTGCGCGACGGCAAGGTCGTGGCGGAGAGCCTCACCATTGAGGGCCTGCGCCGCTTCAAGGACGACGCGACCGAGGTCCGCGAGGGCTTCGAGGCCGGTGTCACCCTGGGGTCGTTCAACGACATCAAGGTCGACGACATCATCGAGACCTACGAGATGCGCGAGAAGCCGCGCGCCTAGTCGGTGTCAGCCGGGGCCGGTCGACGGATGGTATTTCCGTCGACCGGCCCCGGTCTCGCTGTGTAGGGTCCGGGAGTAGTCCAGACGTAGCGGCGTCAGCCCGGTTCCGGGCTGCCCCCCGAGGCCTTCCAGGTCGGCGAGACCTGTCATACATGTTCGTGGGAACACTCACCTTCGACCTGCTGCTGGGCGACGTCCACTCGCTCAAGGAGAAGCGTTCGATCGTGCGGCCCATCGTGGCCGAACTGCAGCGCAAGTACAGCGTGTGCGCTGCCGAGACCGGGAACCAGGACCTGCACCGCCGGGCCGAGATCGGCCTCGCGGTGGTGTCCGGCGATGCCGGGTACGTGACCGAGGTCCTGGACAGCTGTGAGCGGTTGGTCGCCGGCCGCCCCGAGGTGCAGCTCCTCTCCGCGAGGAGGCGCTACCACAACGACGACGACGAATGAGGACTGTGGAGCCGGCCGACGGAAGTCGCCGTTCTCACACGGATCAGGACCGAGAGCGCCCGCAAGGCCGGGCGCGGGCCGGTACTTTGGGGCGTGGGCCCCGACGGGTGCGCAGCTCGCCCGGGTACCGGGCCCACTGCACGAGGAGGCAACGTGACCGACACCGCAAGGGCGCGCAAGCTCGCCGACCGCATCCAGGTGGTCGTCGCCCAGACCCTGGAGCGGCGGGTCAAGGACCCCCGACTGGGGTTCGTGACCATCACCGACACCCGGGTGACCGGAGACCTGCGCGAGGCCACCGTCTTCTACACCGTCTTCGGTGACGAGACCGAGCGCGAGGCCACCGCGGCCGCGCTGGAGAGCGCCAAGGGCGTGATCCGCTCCGAGGTCGGCAAGATCGGCGTGCGCTTCACCCCGACGCTGACCTTCGTCGCGGACGCGCTGCCGGACAACGCCCGGAACATCGACGACCTGCTCGACCGGGCCCGCACCTCGGACGCCGCTGTGCGCACCCAGGCCGCGGGGGCGAGCTACGCCGGCGACGCGGACCCGTACCGGGTTCCGGCGTCCGAGCGTGACGACGAGGACGAGTAGTCATGGCGGGTGAGCCGGCGCGGGCCGCCTCGCGAGCCGGATCGACCACGGGGGCGTCCTCCACCAGCACGGTGGAGGGTGCCCTCGCGGCGCTCCCGGGCCCGCGCACCGAGGAGAGCGGGTTCGAGCTGCTCTGGCAGCAGGTGGTGGCGGAGATCGGGCGGGCCCGTTCGATCGACCTGATCTGCCACATCTGCCCGGACGGTGACGCGCTGGGCTCCTCGCTGGCTGCCGCGCTGGCGTTGCGCGTGCTCGGCAAGCAGGTGCGGGTCTCCTTCGGCGACGATCCGCAGATCGTGCCCGAGTCGCTGTCGTTCCTGCCCGGCCAGGAGTTGATCGTGCCGGCCGCCGAGGTGCCGGACGTGCCCGAACTGGTGCTCTGCTTCGACGTGGCGGCGGAGAGCCGGCTCGGCCTGCTGCACGACAAGGCCTTTGCCGCGCCCGTCCTGGTGGTGTTCGACCACCACGCCTCCAACCCGGGCTTCGGCACTCACCAGTTGATCGACCCGACCGCGCCGGCCACCGCCGTGCTGGTCGAAGAACTGCTGCGCCGGCTCGGCGTCGAGCTGGACCAGGAGTTGGCCACCTGCCTCTACACCGGTGTCGCCACCGACACCGGCTCGTTCAAGTACCGGGCCACCACGCCCGCCACCCACGAGCTGGCCGCCCGGCTGTTGGCCACCGGGATCCGGCACGACCTGATCTCCCGGCAGTTGTGGGACACCTCGTCGTTCGGCTACCTCAAGGTGCTCGCGGGCGCGCTCGACCGGGCCGTCTACGAGCCGGAGGCGGCCGGTGGGCTGGGCCTGGTGTGGACCTGGGTGCCGTACCAGGACCTCGCGCTGTTCAGCGTCACGGTGGAGGAGATCGAAGGGCTGATCGACATCCTGCGCCGCCCGGCCGAGGCCGAGGTGGCGCTGGTGCTCAAGCAGGACCCGGACGGCACGCTGCGCGGCTCCTCGCGCTCCAAGGGCGCGGTGGACGTCGCCGCGGCCTGCACCGAACTGGGCGGCGGGGGGCACGTCTTCGCGGCCGGCTTCAGCGCCCGGGAGGACGTGGCCGCGGTGGTCGAGCGGTTCCGGGGCGCCCTGCGACCGGTACGTTGATCGTCTCTCCTGACGTTATTTAGAGAAAGAACCCGATGAAGCGCAAAGGCACCGGCCCGGACGGCCTGGTGATCGTCGACAAGCCCGAGGGCATCACCTCGCACGGGGTCGTCGCCAAGCTCCGGTGGCTGGCCGGGACCAGGAAGGTCGGGCACGCCGGCACCCTGGACCCGATGGCCACCGGCGTGCTGGTGATCGGCGTCGAGCGGGCCACCCGGCTGCTCGGCCACCTGATGCTCACCGCCAAGACCTACGAGGCGACGATCCGGCTCGGCCAGACCACGATCACCGACGACCGCGAGGGCGAGGTCACCTCCTCGGCCCCGGCCGACGCCGTCACCCGGGAGGCGATCGACGCCGGGATCGCGGCGCTCACCGGCGAGATCATGCAGGTGCCGTCCAAGGTCAGCGCGATCAAGATCGACGGCAAGCGCTCGTACGCGCGGGTGCGCGAGGGCGAGGACTTCGAGCTCGCGGCCCGGCCGACTACGATCCACTCCTTCACCGTGCACGAGCAGCGCGCGGCGGTCGCCGAGGACGGCACGCCGGTGACCGACCTGGACGTCACCGTCGAGTGCTCCTCCGGCACCTACATCCGGGCACTGGCCCGGGACCTGGGCGCCGGGCTGGGCGTCGGCGGGCACCTGACCGCGCTGCGGCGCACCAAGGTCGGGCCGTACGGGGTGGAGTCGGCGCGCACCCTGGAGCAGCTGGAGGCCGAGGTCACCGGCGAGTCCGCCAAGGGGCTGGAGGTGCTGCCGATCGCGGCGGCCGCGGCGGCCGCCTTCCCGCGCTGGGACCTGGACGAGGCCTCGGCGCAGAAGCTGTCCCACGGCGCCCGGCTGAAGGCGCCCGGGATGGGGGTGGACGGGCCGATCGCGGTGTTCGGGCCGGACGGGCGCTTCCTCGCGCTGGTCGAGGAGAAGAGCGGGCAGGCGAAGCCGGTCGCGGTCTTCGTCGGCTGACGGCCCCGCCGCTGTTCGGAGCCCCCGTCGGGATTCATCCCGACGGGGGCTCTCCCGTTTCCGGAGCACCTTCACCCGCACGAGGGAGCGCGCGGAGTGAACGCCCGTGGTGAGCGGCGCGGGCGCGGTCGGGTCGCCGCCCCGGCGGGCAGGCTCCCGACGGCGGGAGAGCGAGGGCCGAGGGGGTACGACATGCCGGGGTTTCCGGAGGGCGATCCAGGGCGGTACCTGCTGCGGATCCGCGACCTCAACGGGCGGCTGCACGGCTTGGGGTTCGTCGCCGACCGACAGGGGGGCGTGCTGACGGCGCACGAGAGCGTGGCCGGACTGGACCGGATCGTCCTGCACACCCCCGGCGGGCAGACCAGGGTGCTCGGCCCGGACGCCGTGCTGCCGCTGCCCGAGCACGGGCTCGCGCTGCTGCGCACCGAGGCGGTCGGCGGGCTGCCGGTGCCGCCGCTGCCGCTGAGCACCGTCGTGGCCGGCCACGAGGTGCTGCTGCCCGGGCTGGCGGGGGAGGACGAACGGGTCGTCGCCCTGCGCTGCGGGCTGCTCGCCGTCACCGGCGCCGTGTACGGCGGGCACCGGCTCGGCGGGGTGGTGCTGCTGGACGTGCCGGTGGTCGGCGGGGTCGCGGTGCCGGCCGGCTCGCCGGTGCTGGACGCGCGCAGCGGGGCGGTGGTCGCGCTGGCCGCGCCCGCCGTGCGCGGGCCCCGGCACGGTGGGGCGCTGCCGGCAGTGGTCGTGGGGGCGGGCTCCTCGGGCGGGACGGAGGCCGCGCAGGCGCTGGCCGGGCTGTTGGCGAGCAACGCGGCGGCGGTGCCCGGCTACGGCCCGGCGCTCAACCTGGCCGGGGTGCTGCGGCTGACCGCCACCCAGGTCACGGCCGCCGGCGCCGGGCCGGCCCGGGTGGCCCACCTGGCCGCGGACCGGGTGGACCGGCCGGACGGCCTCGCCGGGGACGAGCCGGCCGCGACCGTCACCGTGCTGGTCGGCGCCCCCGGCAGCGGGCGCACCACCGAACTGGCCGCACTGGCCACCCGCCGCTGCGACGGAGCCCGCCCGCTGCCCACCCTCTGGCTGCGCGGCGCCGACCTGCACGCCGGGGACCGGTCGCTCGCCGAGCCGGTGCAGCGGGCGCTGGCCGCCGCGGCGGCCGGGCTCGGCACCCCGGCGCCCGCTCCGGAGCCGGTGGCGGCACTGTGCGCGGCGGCCGACCGGCCGCTGCTGGTGGTCCTGGACGGCCCCGAGGAGGCCCCGCTGCCGGTGGACGCGCGCTGGCTGCGCGGCGCCGGCGAGTGGCTGACCGGCTGCGGGGCCCGGCTGGTGACCGCCTGCGGGGAGGAACTGTGGGAACGGCTCGCGGCCGAGACCTGGGGGAGCGGCACAGCCGGCCCCCGTCGGACGGCGGAGCCGGACCCGGACGGCGACCTGGGCAGTGCCCCCACCGTACGGATGGACGGCTGCGGCCCGGGCGCGCCGAGCCTGGCCGGGCAACGGCTCGGCCCGCTGCCCCCCGAGGCGGCCGAGCGGGTGCGCCGCCGGTACGGGCTGCCGCCGGGCCACCCGGCCGCCACCGAGGACGCGCGGCACCCACTGGCCGTCCGGCTGGCCGGGGAGCTGTGGGCCCAGGGGCTGCACGACGGGCCGGCGCGCCGGGGCGAGCTGTTCGGCGCCTTCCTGGACCTGCGCTGCCTGCGGGTGGCCCAGCGGCTGGCGGAGGACGGCAGGCCGCGCCGCCCCGGCGCCCACCGCCGGGGCGCGGTGCGGCCCGGCGGACCGGGGCACCGGCGGATGCGCCGGCTCGCGGCGGCGGTGGCCGGGCGGGTGCACGAGGCGGCCCGGCGGATGCTCGGCGGCCGGCCGGGCGGCGGGCTGGACCGGGCCGTCTTCGAGGAGCTGTTCCCGGTCGAGGGCGGCTGGGCCGCGGCGGTGCTCGCCGAGGGCCTGTTCGTCCCGGCCGGGCCCGGATTCCGCTTCGCGCACGGGGAGTTCGCGGACTGGCTGCAGGGCCGGCACCTGGACCTGGACGCGGCGCTGCGGCTGCTGCTCGGCGAGGCCGAGGACACCCCGCCGTGGCCCGCCGACGAGGTGGAGGGGCCCGGCGGCCTTCCGGCGGAGGAGACGGCCGCCGGGGCGAACACCGTCCCCCGGCACCGGATCGGCCCGGTCGCCGCCGCCCTGCGCCGGGTGGCCGAGACCTGGGGCGCCGGTGCCCTGGACCCGTGGCTGCACCGGATCTGGCGCGCCCTGGACCTGCGCCCGCCGGGCAGCGAACCCGCCTGGTGGGCGGCCCGGCTCCTTGCCGTGGGCCTGGCCGCCAGCCCGGACCCGGCCGAACACCGGGCCCTGCTCGACCAGTTGGCGGCCCGGATCGCCGAACGGGCGGGCGCGGCAGGCGCGGCGGCGCTCCCGGTGGCCGGGCTCGGCCGCTTCGGCCCGGCCTTCTGGACCGGCCTCGGCCTGCCCGTCGAGGCCGAACTCGCCCTGCTGCGCCACCTGGTGGCCGCCGACGGCCCCGGGCAGCGGTTCCTCGCCGTGGTCGCCGAACGGCTGCGCGCCGACCCGGTCGCGGTGTTCCCGCTGCTCTGCGCCTGGTTCGAGGACCCGCGCGGCCTGCCGGGCCGCCCCGGCGTCGCCGAGCTCGCCCACGACCTGCTGCACGCCCACCGCCGGCTCGCCCTGGACGAGCTGGCCGACGCGCTGGCCGACGCCGCACACCCGCGGGCGGACGCGCTGCTCACCGTGCTCGCCGCCGAGGAGCCGTCCGCGCTCTGCCGGGCGGTGGACCGCTGGAGCCACGACCGGCGGCCCGAGCGGCACGTCGCGGCCGCCGTGCACGCCCTGCGGACCGCCCCGTACGCCTCCGGTGCCGGGGTCGAGCTGCTGCGGTACACCGCGCTGACGCTGCTCGCCCGCGAGGACGAGCCCGGCCTGCACGGGGCCGCGCTGGCGTTGCTGGTCGGCGATCCGGCGACCCGGGCCGAGTACCTGGCGGCCGCGCTCGCCCGGTTCCGGGCGGGCGGCGACGCCTTCCTCACGCCGCGGGCGCTCGCCCCGGCCCTGGAGAGCCACCCGGAGCCCGTTCTGGCCGCACTCGCCGACCGGTCGACGGGCCCCGGCGCGGCCCCCGCCGAGACGCTGCGGGTGCTCGCTGACGCCACCGCCCCGGCGGCCGTCCGGCGGGGCGCCGAACTGGCCGCCTGGCTGCTGTGCGCGGACCCGGTGCCGGCCGGTCCGGTCGCCGTCGACTACCTCGGCCGCCGGTTGGGGCGCGCCGTCGCCGTCGGCCCGGCCGACCGGCTGGAGCTGCGGGTGCTGCTCGGCGCCGCGCTGGCCGCCCGCAGCGCGGCGGTCCGGCGGCCGTTCGCCGAGGTGCTGTCCGTCCCGGTGACCGACCCGGCTGCGGACGCGCTGCGCTGCGAGCTGCTGGACACCCTGCTCGCCACCGAGACCGACCCGACGGTGCTGGCCGCCGCCGTGGAGCGGCTCGCCGAGCACTGCGCGGCCGAGAACCCCGCCCGGGCCCGGGCGGTGCTGGCCCGGGCCACCCCGGGGCTGCCGGATGCGGACGAACTCCTGGTGCGCTGCGCCGGGCGGTCGGCGGCCTTCGCCCGGCTGCTCGCCCGGTGGCCGTCCGGTGCCGCGCCGACCGCCCCGGACGGCCCCCGGCTGGCCCGGATGCGGGCCCTGGCGGCGGCCGGACGGGACCCGCAGTACGCCGCCGCCGAGGCCGAGCGAGCGGTGCCCGGGCGGGCGCCGGGGCCCTCGGCGGGCTCAACCCGTATTCCGGTGCCTGAGCCGGGGCAGGCGCATGGCACGCTATAGGGGTTCGGGTTTTGAGCGTTTGAGCGTACAGAGGGTACGCACCGTACGGAACAAGGAGCGGTCAGGTGCAGCGCTGGCGTGGCCTGGAGGAGATCCCCGGTGACTGGGGACGCAGCGTCGTCACCATCGGCTCGTTCGACGGGGTGCACCGCGGGCATCAGCTGATCATCGGGCGGGCGGTCGAGCGGGCCCGCGAACTCGGCCTCCCCTCGGTCGTGGTGACCTTCGACCCGCACCCGCGCGAGGTCATCCGCCCGGGCAGCCACCCGCCGCTTCTCGCACCGCACCCGCGCCGTGCCGAGCTGATCGCGGAGCTGGGCGTGGACGCGGTGCTGGTGCTTCCGTTCACCACGGAGTTCTCCCAGGAGTCGCCGGAGACCTTCGTCCGCCAGGTGCTGGTGGACGCGCTGCGCGCGCGGGTCGTCATCGAGGGCCCCAACTTCCGGTTCGGGCACCGGGCAGCAGGGGATGTCGCTCTGCTCGGCGAGCTGGGCCGGGCGGACGACTTCGAGGTCGAGGTCGTCGACCTCCAGGTGTGCGGCACGGCCGGGGACGGCGAGCCGTTCTCCTCCAGCCTGACCCGCCGGCTGGTCCAGACCGGGGACATGGCCGGTGCCAACGAGGTGCTGGGCCGCCCGCACCGGGTCGAGGGCGTGGTGGTGCGCGGTGCGCAGCGCGGCCGTGAGCTGGGTTACCCGACCGCCAACGTCGAGACCGTGCCGCACAGCGCGATCCCGGCCGACGGCGTGTACGCGGGCTGGCTGACCGTCGTACGGCATGGGCCCCTCCTGCCCGAGAGCGGGCAAGGAGGGAGGATGCCGGCGGCGATCTCGGTCGGCACCAACCCGACCTTCGACGGCACCACCCGCACCGTGGAGGCCTACGCCATCGACCGGGTCGGCCTGGACCTGTACGGGCTGCACGTGGCCGTGGACTTCCTGGCCTACCTGCGCGGGATGGAGAAGTTCGACTCCATCGACGCGCTGCTGGACCGGATGGCCGACGACGTCAAGCGGGCCCGCGAGCTGACCGACGGCGTCTGAGCGCCGAGACGACGGAAGGGGCCCACCGACCGGTGGGCCCCTTCCGCTGTCTCACTGCTGGGGCGCCTGCGGCGGGTAGCCGTAGCCGGGCCCCGGCTGCTGCGGCCAGGGTGCCCCGGGCGCGGGCTGCTGCGGGTAGCCGTACCCGGGCGGGGGCGGCGGCGCCTGGCCGGGCTGCGGGGCCCACGGTGCCCCGGGGGCGGGCTGGCCGGCCTGCTGCGGGTAGGGCTGCTGCTGCGGATCGGCGTACGGCTGCGGCTGGCCGCCCGGCTGCGGGTAGCCGGCCTGCGCCTGCTGCTGCCAGCCGGCCTGCTGGGCGGCGGCCTGCTGGGCCCGGATGATGTCCTCGCCGACCAGGGTGGCCAGCTCGAAGTAGGCCTCCCGGACCTTGGGCCGCATCATGTCGAGGTTGACCTCGGCGCCGGCCGCCAGGCTCTCGTCGAACGGCACCACGATCACGCCGCGGCAGCGGGTCTGGAAGTGCGCGACGATGTCCTCGACCTTGATCATCTTGCTGGTCTCGCGCACCCCGGAGACCACCGTGATGCTGCGCTGCACCAGGTCCGCGTAGCCGTGCGCGGAGAGCCAGTCCAGGGTGGTCGAGGCACTGGAGGCGCCGTCAACGCTGGGGGTGGAGACGATGATCAGCTGGTCGGCCAGGTCCAGCACCCCGCGCATCGCGCTGTACAGCAGGCCGGTGCCGGAGTCGGTCAGGATGATCGGGTACTGGCGGCCCAGCACGTCGATCACCTGGCGGTAGTCCGAGTCGTTGAAGGTGGTCGAGACCGCCGGGTCGACGTCGTTCGCCAGGATCTCCAGGCCCGAGTTCAGGTCCTGCGAGGTGAACTGACGGATGTCCATGTAGCTGCGCAGGTGCGGGATGGCCGTCACCAGGTCGCGGATGGTCGCGCCGGTCTGGCGCTTGACCCGGCGGCCCAGGGTGCCGGCGTCCGGGTTGGCGTCGATCGCGATCACCTTGTCCTGGCGCTCGCTGGCCAGGGTCGCGCCGAGCGCGGTGGTGGTCGTGGTCTTGCCGACGCCGCCCTTGAGGCTGATCACGGCGATCCGGTAGCAGCTCAGCACCGGGGTGCGGATGACCTCCAGCTTGCGGGCCTTCTCGGCCGCCGCGGCCTTGCCGCCGAACTGGAACCGCGGCTGCTGGCGCTGCTGCTTGGGCTGGCTGCGCAGCAGCCGGTCCGAGGACAGCTCGACGGCGGCGGTGTAGCCGAGCGGCGCGCCGTGCGCGGTCTGCTGCGGGGCGGCGGCCTGCTGGAACGCGCTGGGCTGCGGGGCCTGCGGCTGTTGCTGCCACGGCTGTCCGGGCTGCCCCGGCTGCGGCTGTCCGGGGTGGGGCTGTCCGGGGTGGGGCTGCCCCGGCTGCGGCTGTCCGGGTTGCGGTTGGCCGGGGTAGGGCTGCGGCTGGGCCGGCTGCTGGTACGCGGCGGGCTGCGGCCAGCCGCCCTGGCGCGGGTCCACCGGGCCGGGCTGGGGCGCCGGGCCGGTCTGCGGCGGGGCGGCGGCCTGCTGGGCCTGCTGGGCCGCCCACGCGGCCTGCGGGTCCCAGGCCGCCTGCGGGCCCTGCGCGTCCTGGGGGTGCTGTGGCGGGGCCTGCTGGACCGGCGGCTGCGCGAAGTTCTGCGGCTGCACGGGCAGTACGGGCTGTCCCGGCTGCCCGGTCGCGGCGGGCGCCGGCGCCGGGTACGGCTGCGGTGCGGGCTGCTGCGCCGCGGCCTCCGGCGTCGGCCAGGCCGGGGCACCGGCCTGCGGCTGCTCGGCGACCACCGGAGCCACCGGGGCGGCTGCCGGGAACGGGACGTGCTGCGCCTCGGCCTGCACCGGCGGGACCGGCGCGGCGGGCGCGGGTGCGGGCGCCCGGACGGCGGCCGCCGGGGCCGCGGCCTGGCCGGGCGCCGGAGCCGGCTGCTGGGCCGGAGCATGCTGGACCTGCGCCGGAGCGGCGGCGGACTCCGGGGCATCGGCCGCGGCCGGCGCGGGCGTCGGCGCGCCGGGCGCCGCAGCCGCGGTCGGCACTGGAGCGGCCGGAGTCGGAGCCGCCGCGGGCTCGGTCTGCACGTACCAGGACGGGGGAGTGTAGTCAGGTGCGTCCGACCAGTCGTCGTCGTCCTCCGCCGCGTTGTCGCCGACGTAGACGCCGTCCCGATCGCTGCTCACTCTGGCTCCCTCGTGTTCGCCGCCGCTTGTTCAGCGGTGCCGTTGCCGCATCAAAGACTAGGCCGTGCGGCAACCCCCGTTGAAGGCGGCTTCGGTTCCCCGCCGGCCCGCCCGGCACGGCGAGCGGCTGCTCAGTCCATCCGGCGCGGCCCGCCGAGCACCTGCTGTTCGGCCTGCCCGGCCACGGCCCGTACGTACTGGCGCCGCATCCGGGTCGCCCACAGGGTCAGGTCGTCGCCGAGGGTGGGCAGCGCGGCCACGTCCTCCTGCGGCAGCGACAGCACCCGGCCGGTCAGTTCCGCCTCCTGCGGCGAGATCCGCTGCACGCCGACCAGGTCGGCCGCGTTCAGCACCCGGGAGGCGTTCGGGCCCAGGTAGGGCAGCAGGGTCAGGGTGGTCTGCCAGGGCGCGGCGGAGAGCCGACTGCGCGGCGGGCGGGCGCCGAGGTCGCGCACCACCAGCACCGGCGAGGCCACCGAGGCGCCCTGCGGGCCGAGCCGACCGACCTGATGGATCGTCACGCACGGCTGGCCGCCGCCGGCCGCCTGGGCCATCGGGCCCCACAGCTGTCCGCGGGCGGTCTCCACCGCGACCCGGGCACCGATCGCGGCCGCCCGCAGCGCGATGACCTGCGCCGTCCACATGCCGCCGACGAGCACCAGGTCGTACGAGGTCGGGCGGAACAGGCCGAGCACCGCGGGAAGTCCCTGCGGGTCGACGCCGATCACCACGCCGTCGTCGCCGACCGGGAAGGCCAGCGCCGCGAGGTCGGCCGGCTCCAGCACGTGCTTCTCCCGGCGCGGACCGCGCAGCCCGAAGCCGGGCAGGATCCGCGGCCGGGCCCGGCGCTGCTCGGCGCCGGGCTGCGGACCGGCGGTGGGATAGGTCTGGTACGCCATCAGGAAGCCCCTCCGAGCGGCAGGGTGGCGAGCATGCCGGGGGCCTGCTCCAGGTCGAGCCGGACGAGGCCGAGCCCGGTGCTCTGGGCCCGAGTCTCCACCTGGCGGCCGATCTGGCCGACCTCGCTCTCGTTGCGACCGGTCACCCGCAGGTGCCCGCTGACCGTCACCGAGCCGCCGGTGCCGTGCCCGGCGGTCAGGCTGAAGGTGCTGGCGAGGGCCGGGGAGCCGGTGATCAAGTTGACCAGGTCCGGCGCGGCGATCCGGCCGGGGGCGCCGTCGGGGCGGCTCAGCTGCGGCCAGCGGGAGATCCAGTACGTGGTGTGCCAGCGGTCGTCGATCCGCCAGAACCGGTTGCCCTCCTGGGTGCGGCGGGTGGTGCCGCCGCCGCTGCCGGTGCCCTGCCGGCCGGCCACCGCGATCGGGTTGGCGCAGGTGGAGATGGCCAGCGCGGCGATCAGCTCGCGCTCGTCCAGCACGGTCGCGTTGAAGCCGGCGCTGTTGAGCCGGCCGGCCAGCTGGTCGGTGACCCGCTGCAGCGCCTTGCGGGCGCCCTCCTCGCCGCCGCCACGGGCCCGGACGGCGGTCGCCGCGCGCTCCGGGTCGAGCTTGAGCGCGATCCAGGTCAGCCGCAGCCCGGGGGTGGAGGTGCCGTCCGGCAGCTCGCGGTAGGCGCGGGCGGCCAGCGACTGCTCGGGCAGGTGCGGGGCCGGGGCGGGCTGGGTGTGCTGGACCAACTGCACCGACTCCAGGGTGATGTCGTCCACCGTGAGAGCCGAGCAGATCACGTCCAGCGGCAGCGGCAGCGCGGTGCGCACCGGGCGCAGCGGCTGGTCCTTGGCCTGGACGAGCAGCACCGAGCTGAGGAAGGTCCCGTCGCCGACCATGCCGGTCTCCCGGCGGACCGGGCGGCCGCCGAACTCGGCCTCGGTGGCGTGGGTGCAGGTGCGAAGCCCCGGTTCGAGCTCCAGTGCCGGCGCCAGCGCCGGGTCGGTGCCGGCCGGCGGCAGCAGCGTCCTGGCCTGCTTGCGGCGGGACTTGAGTGCGGCGCGGACCCGCAGCAGTTCCGGGACGGTGCGGCCGCGCACCGGGACGAGCGCGAGCACGAGCAGGACCAGCGCGACCGCGCCGAAGCCGGCCGCGACCGGGCGGCTGATCGTCCAGCCGACCGCGACCAGGGCCGCCGCGACCTCGACCAGGACGAGCTGCTGGAGCTTCAAGCGCCCGCCGAGCAGCCCCGGTCGGGGGTTGACCCGGACCTGGACGGCCCCGCCGCCCCCGCTGCCGGCCGGTTGCGGCCGGGCGGCCCCGGCCACGGTCCCGGATCCGGATCCGGTCTCGGTCGTCGGTGCGCTGTGCTGCGCCCGGCCGGCCCGGCGCGACCTCCCACCGCCCGCGCTGCGGCGGCGTCCTGGAGCGGTCTGGCTTGGCATCCCCCGGTGGCCCTCTCTGATCCGTTGTCGCGGCCCGGCTGGCTGTGTCGCGGACCGTACCCGTACCGTACTCACCGTCTGCTGCCGCATCGTAGAGGGTTCGCGCCGGTTCGTGCCCGGCGGGTGACCACGGGGCAGGTCGGTCTGAAAACGCCCGACGACGTCTGACTAGGGGGACGACGAGGTATGGCATCGCGCCGGGACGAGCTGAACGCGTACACCTTCGCCCGCAAACGCACGGTGGGCGCCTTCCTGCTGCCCGCCGGTGGCGGCAGCGACGAGGACGCGCCGCGTCCGGTGAAGGCGGTGCTGCCGAGTGTGCTGGCCGGGGTGGTGATCGTCGCCGGGTTCGGGCTCTGGGGGGTCTTCAAGCCGAGCGCGCCGGTGAAGTGGGACGACGGCAAGAACATCATCCAGGGCAAGCAGTCGACGACCCGGTACGTGGTGCTCACCGACCCGGACAACAAGACCAAGCGGCTGCACCAGGTGCTCAACATGTCCTCGGCGCGGCTGGTGCTGCCCGCGGGCGCCAAGGTCGTGGTGGTGGACGACGGGGTGCTCGACCGGTACCCCAACCACGGGCCGACGATCGGCATCCCTTACGCGCCGGACAAGTTGCCGACCACGGACAACGCGAGCAAGGCGATGAAGTGGGCGGTGTGCGACCGCCCTGGCTCGGACGACAAGCAGGAGACCGTCAACCAGGCCGTGTTCGTGGCGGCCGGCGCGGACGCGGCGGCGCTGGCGGCCAAGGACCGGATGCTCGGCCCGGACCAGCTGATGCTGGTGCAGCAGGCCGACGAGCAGCAGGTGTCGGCCGCGTCGGCGCCGGGCCAGCCGGCCGCCGCGGGTGCTGCGGTGTACCTGGTCGACGCGCAGGGCCGCAAGCACCCGATCGGCTCCCCGCAGTCGGACGACAAGGAGCGCAAGGCGCTGATCACCGCGGTGTTCGGGCCGAACGCGGTGCCGCAGCGGGTCAAGCGGGACTGGCTGGACACCCTGGTGGACGCCACCCCGATCACCTTCCCGCAGATCGAGGGGGTCGCCGACAGCCAGGGCGCCAACTCCAAGGTGGAGCTGAGCAACCAGGCCGACCGCCGGGTCGGCCGGCTGGTGCACTACCAGGACCGTCACTACGTGGTCGGCAAGGAGCAGCTCTACCTGGTCACCCCGTTCCAGGCGGACCTGATCCGGCAGAACCCGGCGTACCAGATGCTCTACAAGTACGACCAGGACAAGAAGCCGCGCAGCGACGAGATGATCCCGGCCGACAACTCCCAGTGGGGCGGCGACTCCCGGCTGAAGGACACCGCGCCGGACTGGCCGCTGAAGACCGGTGCGCCGGTGAACAACTGGCAGGACCGCCAGGACGCCCGGATGGTCGTGTGCAGCACCTACGACGGCGTCGCCGAGGACGGCAGCACGGCCAAGCGCAGCGTCTGGGCCGGGACTTCGTATCCCGCGCCGTACAACAACGGCGCCGGGGCCGCCTATGTGACCCCCGGTCACGGGCTGTTCTACCGCTCGCTGGACAACTCGGCCGCCGGCTCCGGAACCGACTTCCTGATCACCGAGACCGGGTTGCGCTACTCCGTCCCGTCCAACGGTGACGGCGGCCGGCTTCCCACCGCCTCGCCGCAGCCCGGTCAGACCGGTACCCCGAAGCCGCCGGCGCCGCAGCCCAGTGCCACGCCGGTCCCCGGGGCGCCGTCCCAGGAGCCAGGCCAGCAGCAGGAGGAACCCGGCGGCAACCAGGCCCGGTTGGGCTACCAGGGGGTCAAGCCGCTGCCGGTACCGAAGGAGTGGTCGAACCTGGTTCCGGCCGGCCCGCCGCTCACCGCGAAGAGCGCCGCCCAGCCGCAGAACGCCTGACCGGCCAAGCGCGGTAACCGAATTGGCCTCAGTGTCATGGTCTGGTAACTACTCAGTGCTCGGTGTTGGGTGAGCTGCGTGTGCCGACTACAGTGCTGCTGGACATCACACCGGTGATGCGACGGTCGGCCCGTGCGGGCCCTCCGTACACGCAAATGTTGTCTCATGGGGGACGGTGGAGCATGGCTCAGGGTCAGTTCACGATGACCGCGCAGGAGATGCTGGCGTTCGCCAAGCAGATCGAAGAGGCCATCGGCAAGATCGAGGCTGAGAAGACCAAGCTGATCGGCACGGTCTCCGGCATCACCAGTGGCTGGCAGGGCCAGGCCGCGAAGGCCTACACGGACCTGCAGGGCCGGGTCAACGAGGACATCGCGAAGCTCAAGGAATCGCTGAACGCGATCAAGCACGCGATCGAGCTGACGACCAAGCACTACGCGAGCACCGAAGAGGAGCAGAAGGCGATGTTCTCCTCGGTCCAGGGCTGATCACCGCACTCGCGCTGATCACCGCACCTGCGCCGACCGCCGTTCTGCCCCGATCCACCGCTCTGCGGGGCGCCCGCCACTGACCGCGTGGCGCTCCGCACCCTCGTCAAGGGAGACAACGTGTCCGACCACATTCTCGTCAACTTCCAGACCGTTCACCAGGCGGCCGAGGAGGTCAAGGCCTCGGCGAGTCGCATCGACCACCTGCTGAACGACCTCAAGGGCAACGTCACCCGCATCGCCTCCAGCTGGCAGGGTGCCGCCCAGCAGGGCTACCAGGCCCACCAGGCCCAGTGGGACGCCAAGGCCGCCGACCTCCAGCAGACCTGCGCGCAGATCGCGGGTTCGCTGGAGAAGGCCGCGCAGAGCTACAAGACGACCGAGGACGCCAACGCCAAGCTCTGGGGCTGACGTTCGGGTTCCGTAGGGAACGGCAGGGGGCGGGTACCCGGATTCCGGGCACCCGCCCCCGACGCGCGGGACGGGTGGACGACATGAGGGGTGGCAGGGTGTCCCGACACGGGTACCGGAGGGCGGCCGCGGCGCTCGCCGCGCTCGCGGTGCTGGGCGGCCCGCTCGCCGCCCCGGCGTACGCCGAGGGCGGGCCCGGGCTGGCCGCGGCCGGCGACTGTCCCAAGAACGCGCCCGACGTGCAGACCGTGCCGTGGTCGCTGCAGCGCCTGCTGCTGAACGAGCTGTGGCAGGACGGGAAGACCACCGGCGTGGGCGTGAAGGTCGCGGTCATCGACACCGGGGTCGACCAGATCAACCCGCAGTTGGCGGGCCAGGTCCCGGCCGACGCCACAGGTAAGCAGTGGGTCGACAAGGTTCAGGCGGGCCCCAACCTGCTGGTCAACCGGGAGACCAAGGAGCCGATCCAGGGAAAGTCCGTCGAGGACCCGGTCGGCCACGGCACCAAGGTGGCCGGCATCATCGCCGCCCGCGTCAGAAAGCAGACCGGTTTCGTCGGACTGGCCCCCGACGCCCAGATCCTCTCGATCCGGCAGAACGACAGCGACGGCAACGGCGACGTCTCCACCCTGGTCCAGGCGATCAGGCTGGCGGTGGACACGTCCGGCGTCAAGGTCATCAACATCTCCCAGGACGTGCGCGGCGCGGGCGACGCCCGCTTCGGCGGCTACGCGGAGCTGAAGGCCGCCGTCGAGTACGCCGAGGCACGCGGCGTCGTGGTGGTCGCCTCCACCGGGAACGACGGCAAGGAGGGCGACACCTACCCCGGCGCCTTCCCGACCGTGCTGGCCGTCGGCGCCTCCGACCGCAACAACGAGCGTGCGCCGTTCTCCCAGTACGGCAGCTTCGTGAAGGTCGCCGCGCCCGGTGTCGACATGCTGTCCACCGTGCCCGGGGGCGGCCAGTGCGTGGACAACGGCACCAGCTTCGCCGCCCCGTACGTCTCCGGGCTCGCCGCGCTGCTGGTCGGCGCCCACCCGAACTGGAAGCCGGCCCAGGTGCGGGCCTGGATCGAGCAGAGCGCGCAGCGCACCCAGCGCGAACCGGACAACTTCATCGGCTGGGGTGTGGTGGACCCGGTCAAGGCCGTCACCAAGGCCCCCGCCGACGCGCCCTGGGCACCCGCCCCGGACGCCCCGGTGCAGCTCGCCGCCGCGCCGATCGTGCCGCGCCCGGTGGGCCTCGGTGAGACCCAGGCCGACCGCGACGGCCGCACCGCGACGTACGTCCTCGGCATCGGTGCGCTGCTGGTCGCCCTGCTGATCGGCGGCGGCGTGGTGCTGCGCGACCACCGGCGCAGGTCCGCCGACTGACGCCCGGCGGAAGCCGGCTCGCCGAAATCCGGCCGCAACTCCTGTAACACCGCCGCGCGCCCACCGCATCGATGAAGTGTCAGGGAGGGCGGACCGCAGGGGGCAGGGCGCATGAGGTGGATCGGGGCGGGCCGGGAGGCCAAGGACGCGGAGTTCCTGGAACTCGTCTCCGGCCGGACCGGCCACCTGTACCGCTCGGCCTGCCTGCTCACCAGCGGCGACACCCACTACGCCGAGGACCTCGTCCAGGAGGCCCTCAGCCGGATGTACGTGCTGTGGCGGCGCAGTGCCTTCACCGGCCGCGGCCGGATCGACAACCCGGCGGCCTACACCCACACCGTGATGGTGCGCACCTTCCTCGCCCAGCAGCGCCGCCGCTCCAGCGGCGAGCGCCCCAGCGACACCCTGCCGGAGCCGGAGGGGCAGGACACCGACAGCACCCTGCGGCTGACCCTCCTCGACGCGCTCGGCCGGATGCCGCCCAAGGACCGCGCGGTCCTGGTGCTGCGCTACTGGGAGGACCGCAGCGTCGAGGAGACCGCCGAGGCCATGCGGGTCTCCTCCGGGGCCGTCCGTACCCGCACCACCAGGGCCCTGGCCCGGCTGCGCACCCTGCTCGGCGATTCGCTGACCGAGCTCGCCGGCCGCTGAGGCCGGCGACCGCCCGCCCGTACGGCACTTCTCGCAAACCGCGACGCAAGGAGACGGTGAACACCCATGTCCGAACCGGACAAGTTCGAGGACGATCTTCTCTATGCCCTCACCCGTACGGGCGAAGGCTTCCGCACCGAGCAGGCGGACCTGGTCGCGGGCGGCTACCGCCGCGGCCGCAGCCGCTGGCGCCGCCGCTCGACCGCCGCCGTGGTGGGCGGCGCGGCCGCGCTGGCCCTGGTGGGCACCGGCACGGTGTACCTGGGCTCGCTGGGCGGCAAGGACGCGGGCACGGTGAGCGCGGCCTCCGCCCCGGCCGCCACCGCCGGCAGCGCCGCCGCCGCGGCCACCCCGACCACGGCGAAGTCCTCCGCCCCGGCGGTGGTCTCCGGCGACGAGGTGCTGGCCACCTTCCAGGCGCTCCTGCCCAAGGGGGAGACCAGCGAGGCCAACGGCCGCGGGACCGACGACGAGTGGCTGGACGGCACCTTCGCCTCGGCGAGCGTGGTCTTCGACGACGGCCAGGGCAAGTCGCTGGTCCAGATCGGCATCCAGAAGCACCACCCCAAGCAGGCTCAGGTCCCCACCTGCCCGCCCGACTTCAAGCTCGCCCGGGTCGACTCCTGCGCCGACACCACCCTGCCGGACGGCTCCAAGCTCCTGCTGGAGCAGGGGTACGAGTACTCGGACGGCCGGGCCGACACCAAGGAGTGGCACGCCACCCTGACCGGCCCGGACGGCCGGAGCATCTCCCTGAGCGAGTGGAACGCGCCCAAGGAGAAGGGCGCGCCGGACAGCCGCCCCAACCCGCCGCTCACCCTGGACCAGCTGAAGGGGATCGTCACCGACAGGTCCTGGGACCGGGTCGTCGCGGCGGTCAAGTACGACGGCATCGACGAGGAGGCGGTCGACCCCGGCCTGTCGCTGCCCGACCGGGAGACCGTGCTGGCCGGCCTGCTGCCCCCGGGGGTGACCGTGACCGGCCGCTCCGGCACCGCGCTCGCGGCCACCTTCCAGCTGGCCCAGGGCCAGGCCGCCGGCTCGCTGATGCTGCGGGTGGAGAACTGGGCGCACAGCGGGAGCGTCCAGGGTGAGCGCGCCTTCAAGGACGCGAACACCCTCCCCGACGGGAGCAGGATCCTCGTCAACGGCGACCCGGACGGCAAGGAGAAGCCGCTGACGGTGAACGTCCTGCGTCCGGACGGCATGGAGGTGCTGGTGTACCAGATGCCGACCGGCAAGCCGCTGCTCACCGCGGACCAGGTGAAGGCGATCGCCACCAGCCCGGCCTGGAAGGTGTACAAGTAGGACGCGCACACGGCGGTGCCCCGGGCTGGGGGAGGCCCGGGGCACCGCCGTGTGGGGGAGGGGTGGGGGTCAGTCCTGCTGGTCCTCGGGGAGGCTGATCACCCAGCGGGTGTCCTGCCGGGGGCGCAGGTAGAACAGCCAGTAGAGGGTGGCGGCGGCGGTGATGCCGCCGGTCCACAGCAGGGGCTCGGTGTCCAGCTTGGTCATCACGTAGACCAGGACGGCGATCAGGACGGCCGGGACGGCCGGCCACAGCGGCATCCGCCAGGCGGCGGCGTGCTTGTGGTGGGCGCGGCGGGAGAGCAGCGCGGCGATCGCGACCAGCAGGTACATCCCGGTGACGGCGACGCCGGTGATGTTGCTCAGCAGCTCGCCCTTGACGAAGCAGAGCGCGGCGCCGGGCAGGCCGACCGCCAGGGTGGCGATCCACGGCGAGCCGAACCGGCCGAGGGTGCCGAAGGCCTTGTTGACCGGCTCCGGCCAGGCCTTGTCGCGGGCGGAGGCGAACAGCACCCGGGAGTTCTGGATGACCATGACGATGCCGGCGTTGATGATGGCCAGCGCGACGCAGAGGCTGATGAAGGTGCCGACCGCGGAGTTGCTCCAGGCGGTGACCATGCCGGAGATGTCGCCGGAGGACAGGGTCTGGAGGTCGGGGGCGCCCATGGTGATGGCGACGACCGGGACCAGGATGATGGCCGAGGAGATGCCGAGCGTCCACAGCACGGTGCGCGAGACGTTGCGGCGGGGGTTCTCCAGCTCCTCGGACAGGTAGACCGCGGTGGAGAAGCCCTGGGTGATGAACAGGGCGATGCCGAGCGCGCCGACGATGGCGCCCACGCTCACCGTGGTGGTGGCGCCGCCGTCCCCGGTGACCACGCCGTGCAGCAGGCTGGGGGCGTCGCTGTTGGTGTGGGCGAACCCGAGCACCGAGACCACGCCGGCCGCGATGACCTCCAGCACCAGGAAGATGCCGGTGATCCAGGCGTTGGCACGCAGGTCGAGCAGGCCGGCCAGGGTGGCGGCCAGCATCACGGCGGCGCCGGTCATGGCCTTGTCCAGGTGCAGGACGGGGGCGAGGTAGTCGGCGGTGCCGAGGGCGATGACCGAGGGGACGATCATCACCACGATCAGCGAGAGCACGAAGACCAGCCAGCCCATCAGCCGTCCGGCGAGGGTGCCGACCATCGCGTACTCGCCGCCGGCGCTGGGGATCAGGGTGCCGAGCTCGGAGTAGCAGAACGCGACCGCGACGCAGAGCACCGTGCCGATCGCGATGGCCAGTGCGGTGGCGCTGCCGATGCTGGAGAACAGCTCCGGCACGATCACGAAGAGCGTCGACGCGGGCGTGACGCAGGACAGCGTGAGCAGTGTGCCGCCCACGACGCCGATCGAGCGCTTGAGCTGCTGGGGCGCGGCCGCCTCGGCCGCCGTGGCGGCTACGGTCTGTGGCGGGCGAAGCGTGTCGGTCATGTGGCTTCCGATCGGCTTTGTGCGGTGCTGGAGTGGGAGCGGTATCGCCTCCGCTGGCTGGTTGCTCGGTGTCTGGATTCCAGTCGCTCCCGGGCCGCAATGGAACCTTGGGCGTATTGATCGAGTCAACGTGGGAACTGCTTCGGAATCCGTTGCGGCGAACGGCATAGACATGCGATCCCATGATCACGTTCGGTCATTGCGGGCTTTGTCCGACTTGTTACCTAAGCCGCATTGCGATTGAATCGAAGGTGAACAAAGGGGGATGGGTGTGATTCAAAGGTTGCACTCCAGGTGGACGGCGACACGCCCAGGTGTCTCCGAAGCGTCCGGCAACTCCCCGGCCGGGTACGGGAACCGCAGCCTCCGCTCCGAAAGAACTAGGTAACGTTTCGGAACCCGGGACGCCGAAGGGGTCGGACTCCGCGAGTCCGACCCCTTCGATCACCGTCCGTGACGACCGGCGCGGCTACGCCACCGGCAGCCAGCCCGTCTGGACCATCTGCCCGCTGGTCACACGGCGGGACACGTAGACCGCTCGGCCCGGCGGCAGCGCCTGCGGCTTGACCGTCCCGAGCAGCGCGCCCTCGTCCCGGTTCCCGGAGAGGATCACGCCCTGGCCGCCGAGCTCGCGCATCCGCTGCAGCACCGGCTCGTACAGCGAGCGGCCGGCGCCGCCCGCGCTGCGGGCCACGATCACCCGCAGGCCGATGTCGCGGGCGAACGGCAGGAACTCGGCCAGCGGAGCCAGCGGGTTGCCCGAGCTCGTCGAGACCAGCTCGTAGTCGTCGACGATCACGAACATGTCCTTGCCGCTGTACCAGCTGCGGTTGCGCAGCTGCTCGGCGGTCACGTCCGGGCCCGGCAGGCGGCGCGAGCAGGCGCCGCGCAACATGTCCACGATGGCCGCCATGGCCGGCTGCGCGGCCGCGTACTCCACCAGGTACTCCGGCGGCACGGTGCCGAGCAGCGCGCGCCGGTAGTCGCCGACCACGATGCCCGCCTGGTCCGGCGTGTAGCGCTCGGTGATCTGCTTGATCAGCATCCGCAGCACCGCCGACTTCCCGGACTCGGTGTCGCCGAAGACGATGAACAGCGGGTCGGTCTCGAAGTTGACGAAGACCGGCGCCAGCTCCGCCTCGTCCACGCCGAAGGCGACGCCGCGCTCCGGGTGCTCGAAGCCCTTCGGCAGCGAGTTGCCGTCCAGAACGGCCGGCAGCATTCGCACCTGCGGGGCGCGCGGGCCGGTCCAGGCTCCGTCCACGGCGCTGACCAGCCCGGCCACGCCGTCCTGGAGGTCGTCCACCGAGGAGGAGCCGTCCAGGCGCGGCAGTCCGGACAGGAAGTGCAGCCGCTCCGGGGTGATGCCGCGCCCGGCCAGCGACGGGACGTTCTGGGCCACCCGGCGGTCGACCTCGGACTCCATCGCGTCACCGAGCTTCAGCTCGGTCCGGTTCTGCAGCAGGTCCTTCAGCGCCGGGCGCACCTCGGCGTACCGGGCCGCCGTGATGACCAGGTGCACGCCGTAGCCGAGGCCGCGCTGGGCGATGTCGCCGATCACCGGCTCCAGGCCCTCGAACTCCTGCTTGAAGGTGTTCCAGCCGTCGATCACCAGGAAGACGTCGCCGAACGCCTCGTCCGGCAGCCGGCCGGCTGCCCGGCGGGCCCGGTAGGTGGCGATGGTGTCGATCCCGGCGACCCGGAAGAGCTCCTCGCGCCGGTTGAGCACCCCGTGCACCTCGGAGACCATCCGGCGCACCTTGTCCACGTCCAGGCGCCCGGCCACCCCGCCGACGTGCGGCAACCCGGCCAGCGACTGGAAGCTGCCCGCACCGAAGTCGAGCAGGTAGAACTGCACCTCCAGCGGGGTGTGGGTGAGGCCGAACGAGGCCACCGTGGTGCGCACCACGGTCGACTTGCCGGAGCGCGGGCCGCCCACGATCAGGCCGTGGCCGGCCGCCCCCGCGTAGTCGACCTCCAGGATGTCCGTCTTCTGCTCGCGCGGCTTGTCCACGATGCCGATCGGCACCCGCAGCCGGCCCGCCGGGTAGCCGGGCGCGGCCAGCCCGCGCTCCGGCACGACCTGGAGCGGCGGCAGCAGGTGGTCCATGCTCGGCGCCTCGTCCAGCGGCGGCAGCCACACCTGGTGCGCGGCTGGGCCCTGGCCGGTCATCCGCTGGACGAACACGTCCAGCACGGTGTCCACCAGCGCGTCGTCCTGCTCCGGGACCTGCGGCGCGACCTCCTCCTCCACCGGGTCCGGCAGGTCCACGAAGGCCGCGGTGAACTCCACCGGGCGCGCGTTGACCCGCCGTCCGCCGGTCGACCGCTGCTGTCCCGGTGCCCGGTACGGCCCCGAGACGTAGGCGGCCTTGAACCGGTCCATCACGTCCTCGCCGAACTTGAGGTAGCCGACGCCCGGTACCGGCGGCAGGTGGTAGGCGTCCGGCACGCCGATCGCCGCCCGGGACTCCGCGGCCGAGAAGGTGCGCAGACCGATCCGGTACGACAGGTAGGTGTCCAGGCCGCGCAGCTTGCCCTCCTCCAGGCGCTGCGAGGCCAGCAGCAGGTGCACGCCCAGCGACCGGCCGATCCGGCCGATCTGGATGAACATCTCGATGAAGTCGGGCTTGGCGGTGAGGAGTTCGGAGAACTCGTCGATGATCAGCACCAGCGAGGGCAGCGGGTCCAGCGCCGCGCCGGCCGCCCGGGCCCGCTCGTACTCGTGGATGTTGGCGTAGTTGCCCGCCGAGCGCAGCAGCTCCTGGCGGCGGTGGAGCTCGCCCTCGATCGCGTCGCGCATGCGGTCGACCAGGGTGAGCTCGCCCTCCAGGTTGGTGATCACCGCGGAGGTGTGCGGCATGTCCGCCATGCCGGAGAAGGTCGCGCCGCCCTTGAAGTCGGCGAGGACGAAGTTCAGGATCTCCGAGGAGTGGGTCATCGCCAGCGCCAGCACCAGCGTGCGCAGCAGCTCCGACTTGCCGGAACCGGTCGCGCCCACGCACAGGCCGTGCGGGCCCATGCCCTCCAGCGCGGCCTCCTTGATGTCCAGGTAGACGTGCTCGCCGTTGGCACCGACGCCGATCGGCACCCGCATCCGCTCGTGCTGGGCGCGCGGGCGCCAGCTGCGGGCCACGTCGAAGGAGCCCGGGTCGCCCGAGCTCATCATGTCGGTGAAGTCGAGGTTGGACAGCAGCGGCTCGTCGTCACCGCCGGCCGAGATCCGGTACGGCGCCAGCTGCCGTGCCAGTGCCTCGGACTGCCACACCGAGAGCAGGTCCGGCTTGCCGGTGTACGTCGCGCCGGAGGCCGAGCGCAGCAGCAGCTCCTCGGCGCCGACCGTCACCATCAGGTGCCCGCTGGGCTCGTCGACCTCGCCCGGCACCACCTCGATGACCGTCACGCCCTGCACGCCCTCCGGGCTCGCCAGCAGCGAGTCGTGCGGCACCCCCGCGCCGTCCATGACGACCACCAGGTGCGGCTGGTCGGCCGGCGGCGCCACGTCCCGTACGAAGCGCTGGCGGCCGGCCAGTTCGTCCTGGAGCAGGTGCTCCAGGTCGCCCAGGTCGCTCGCGAACAGCCGGCGCGAGCCCGCGCCGTCGGCCTCCTTGCGGTGCTGGTTGTGCGGGAGCCACTTGGTCCACTCCCACTCCTCGGCCGCACCGGGCGCGGCCGCGACCGCCACCATCAGGTCGTCCGGCGAATGCAGGGTGGTCAGCTGGGCGATCATCGCGCGCACGTTCCCGTACACCGAGTCCGGGTCCCCGCACACCGTGATGTGGTAGAAGGCCCGCAGCGAGACCGCCAACGGCAGGTCCTGGAGGGTGCCGTGGGCCTTCAGGAAGGAGTGCATCGCGGCCGCCGACAGCGGCTCCAGCTCGTCCATCGGCGCGGTCTGCGGCGCCACCAGTGGCGTGGACAGCTGCACCGGCCCGAGGCCCACCCGGATCTGCGCGAAGTCGCCGTCCCCGGTGCGCCGTTCCCACAGCCGCCGGCCGTCCTCGACGATCGACCAGAGCTGGTCCGGCGCCGGGTTCAGGAACAGCAGCGCGCCGCGCTGGCGCTCCGCCGTGCGGCGCACCTGACGGCGGGTCTGCTGGAGGTACTTCAGGTAGTCGCGCCGCTCGTCCGCCATCGCGGTCGAACCGCCCTTGCGGGCCCGGACGATCTGCGCCAGCACCATGCCGAGCGTCGAGGCGATCATCAGACCGCCCATGATCTTCATCGGGGCCGCGGCCCCCGGCGAGAAGAAGAACACCGCCGAGCCACCCATGCCCAGCATCGGCAGGATGCTCATCAGCCAGTCCTCGCCGCCCTGCCGGGGCAGTTCGGGCGGGCTCACCAGCTCCACCGGCTCGTCCGGCACGGTGGGCGGATACGCCCTGGCCGGTCGCTTGACCGTGATCACACCCATGTGTCATCCACCCCGCGGCGTCGATCGATCACTTCGGCATCAGCCCTCATGCGATTTGCGTACGGTCCGTACGGGAATCCGGTGGCTGAGGACGCCCCACCCAGCGCAGCCCCCGTACCTTTGCGCAGGCGCCGATCCTAACGGTCGCCCCCGCACCGCCCGCCAGGGCCCGATACGCACCGGCACCGGACACGACCCGAACGGGTAGGGTAACGCCGCGCCAACTCGCGGCCCGGCCGGGCCGGTTCCACAGCAACACCGAGCGCCGCCGTGCCTCGGCACCGTCAACAAGGGGGAGCGCCAAGTGCGTCGAAGGATCGAGGTGGGGGCCCTCATGGGCGAGCGCAGCGAGGTGGGCGCATGAGTGCCGCCGCGACCGGCTACTGCCGGGTGACCGTCGTCGCTCCGGACCGCCGGATCGACGTCGCCCTGCCCGAGGACGTCCCGCTCGCGGACGTCTACCCCGAGGTGCTGCGCCTGGCCAACCAGAGCCAGCCCGACGGCACCCCCACCGGTTTCCACCTGGTCCGCCGCGACGGCACGGTGCTCGACAGCGGGCTGCCGCTGGCCGCCCAGCAGGTCCGCGACGGCGACCTGCTGGCGCTGCGCCCCTTCGCCGAGTCGCTCCCGCCGGCCGTCTACGACGACGTCGCCGACGCGATCGCCAGCGCCGTCGAGGCCGACCGCCGGTTCTGGACCGCCGAGCTGATGCGCGGCTTCGGCCTGATCGGCGCCGGGGTGCTGCTCACCCTGCTCGGCTTCGCGCTCTGGTTCTCCGACCTGCGCCACGACATGCACGGCCTGCCCGGCGTCCTGGCCGGCGTCACCGCCGTCGTGCTCACCGCGCTCGCCGGGGTGCGCGCCCGGGTCTACCAGGACGCCCACGCGGCCGTCGCGCTCGGCCTCGGCGCGCTGCCGCACGCCATGATCGGCGGCAGCGGTCTCATCGCCGTCGCCCACCGGGGGGACGGCCCCGGCCGGCTCCAGTTCCTGGCCGGCTGCGTCGCCGTCCTGGTGGTCTCCGTACTACTGGCCGGCCTGCTGCCGGAGAGGGACGCGGTGTTCGTCGCCGCCGCCCTGGTCTCCACCGCCGGTTCGCTCGCCACCTTCGCGGCCGTCCTGCTGCCGGAGACCCCGGCCGGGCACATCGCCGCCGTCACCGGCGTCGCCGCCGTGGCCGTGGTCGGCTTCCTGCCCAGCCTCTCCGCCCGCTTCGCCCGGCTGCCGGTCGGCTTCAGTGCCCCCGGTCAGACCCGCACCCGCAGCCGCGACTACGACGAGGAGGCCGAGCGCGCCGAGGCCGTCCAGTACGAGAAGATCGCGCACCAGGCCCGCCGCGGCCACGAGGTGCTGGTCGGCCTGGTCGGCGGCTGCGCCGCCGTGGTGGTCGGCGCCTGCGCCGTCCTCGGCTTCACCGACGAGACCTTCCCCGAGCTGCTGGCACTCGCCCTGGGCCTGACCACGATGCTGCGCGCCCGGCTGTTCCGCTACACCGCGCAGGTGCTCAGCCTCACCGTGGCCGGCCTGCTCGGTCTGAGCCTGCTGATCGTCGGGCTCTCCCTGCACACCCCGCAGTTCTTCCTGCGGGCGGCCGGTTCCACCACCGAGCTCGACCTGCGCACGATCTGGCTGACCGCCTCCATCGCCTTCGGCGCCGCGCTGCTCACCGCGATCGCCCTGGTGGTGCCACGGCTCGGGGTCTCCCCGTTCTGGGGGCGCATCCTGGACCTGGTGGACAGCCTCACCCTGATCTCGCTCGTCCCGCTGGCGCTCGCCGTCCTGGACATCTACCGCCTGGTCCGCGGCGCCACCGGCTGACCGCCGACCACCGCAGTGCCGCCCGCCCGTCACCCGCCGCCGCCTCCGGGAAGCGCTCCGTGCGGCCCCTCCCGGGCCCGCCGAACGGCCGGGTGGGGCGGCACTGGTACGCTTGGCCTCCGAGCGCAGCCGTGTGTCCGCCGCCCCGCCGTGGGCTGCAGAGTGCCGGCCGTGCTCGCGACACCGAGTTCTCGATGAGTCCTGTGTTGTCGACCAGGACCGCTCGGTAGACCCCGAAGGAGTTGCAGTGGCTCTCGCCTCTGACGTCAAGAAGCAGATCATCGCCGAGTTCGGCCAGAAGGAGGGCGACACCGGCTCCCCCGAGGTCCAGGTGGCCATGCTCTCCCGTCGCATCTCGGACCTGACCGAGCACCTCAAGTCCCACAAGCACGACCACCACTCCCGTCGTGGCCTGCTGATCCTGGTCGGCCAGCGTCGCCGCCTGCTCCAGTACCTGGCCAAGAAGGACATCGAGCGCTTCCGTACGCTCGTCGACCGCCTGGGCATCCGCCGCGGTGCCGCCGGCGGCGCCCGCTGAGAACGCCGCTCGGGGCGGCTCCCCACACCGGGGAGCCGCCCCTCGCGCGTATGCCGCGGCTCTTGAACCGCGGCGCCCGGAGATAACAACTCGCGCGCACCTCCCCAGGTGGCCGAGGATTGCACCGTAGGGTTGTGGGCATGCCGGGTGATGGCGCACCAGCGCGCCACCCGGGCAGAAGGACCCGAACCCCCGCGGGACGAAGGCTTCAAACGGAAGCCGCCCGCATCCGAGAGAGCGTCCAGACGCGGACCGCCCTTCCCGGCCCGGCAGCCGTGAGGCGCCGGTCCTCGGTAGTGGCCGTCGGAGCCCCCGCAGACCGAGCGGGGCACTCCGGAGGCTTCGATCGAAGACCGGCCCGACTGCCGCCCTCCCTGACGAGGGCCCAGGGCCCACCGCAGGCAGTGCGCGGGGACGCTCTCCCGGAGACGTACGAAAGAGGAGATCTTCCAGGTGGAAGAGAACGTGTTCTACGCCGAGGCCGTGATCGACAACGGTTCCTTCGGCACCCGTACCATCCGCTTCGAGACCGGCCGTCTGGCCCGTCAGGCCGCCGGCTCCGCCGTGGCCTACCTGGACGACGACACCATGGTGCTGTCGGCCACCAGCGCGTCCAAGCAGCCGAAGGAGCACTTCGACTTCTTCCCGCTGACGGTGGACGTCGAGGAGCGGATGTACGCCGCGGGCCGCATCCCCGGCTCGTTCTTCCGTCGCGAGGGCCGGCCCTCCGAGGACGCGATCCTCACCTGCCGCCTGATCGACCGCCCGCTGCGCCCGTCCTTCGTCAAGGGCCTGCGCAACGAGGTCCAGGTCGTCGTCACCGTGATGGCGCTCAACCCCGACCACCTGTACGACGTGGTCGCCATCAACGCCGCCTCCGCCTCCACCCAGCTGGCGGGCCTGCCGTTCTCCGGCCCGATCGGCGGCGTTCGCGTCGCGCTGATCAACGGCCAGTGGGTCGCCTTCCCGACCCACAGCGAGCTGGAGTCGGCCGTCTTCGACATGGTCGTCGCCGGTCGCGTCCTGCCGGACGGCGACGTCGCGATCATGATGGTCGAGGCCGAGGCCACCGACAAGACCATCAAGCTGGTCGAGGGCGGCGCCGACGCGCCGACCGAGGAGATCGTCGCCTCCGGCCTGGAGGCCGCGAAGCCGTTCATCAAGGTCCTGTGCGCCGCGCAGTCGCAGCTGGCCGCCCAGGCCGCCAAGCCGACCGGCGAGTTCCCGGTCTTCCTGGACTACCAGGACGACGTCCTCGCCGCGCTGACCGCCGCCGTCAAGGACGAGCTCGCCCAGGCCCTGACCATCCCGGGCAAGCAGGAGCGCAACAACGAGCTGGACCGCGTCAAGGCGCTGGCCGCCGAGAAGCTGCTGCCCGAGTTCGAGGGCCGCGAGAAGGAGGTCAGCGCCGCCTACAACGCGCTGACCAAGAAGATCGTCCGCGAGCGCGTCATCAAGGACAAGGTCCGCATCGACGGCCGCGGCGTCACCGACATCCGCACCCTGGCCGCCGAGGTCGAGGCCATCCCGCGGGTGCACGGCTCGGCCCTGTTCGAGCGCGGCGAGACCCAGATCCTGGGTGTCACCACGCTGAACATGCTGCGCATGGAGCAGCAGCTGGACACGCTCTCCCCGGAGACGCGCCGCCGCTACATGCACAACTACAACTTCCCGCCGTACTCCGTCGGTGAGACCGGCCGGGTGGGCTCCCCCAAGCGCCGCGAGATCGGCCACGGTGCGCTGGCCGAGCGCGCCCTGCTGCCGGTGCTGCCGACCCGCGAGGAGTTCCCGTACGCCATCCGCCAGGTCTCCGAGGCGCTCGGCTCCAACGGCTCCACCTCGATGGGCTCGGTCTGCGCCTCGACCATGTCGCTGCTGAACGCCGGTGTGCCGCTGAAGGCCGCCGTCGCCGGCATCGCCATGGGCCTGATCTCCCAGGAGATCGACGGTGAGACCCACTACGTCACGCTGACCGACATCCTCGGCGCCGAGGACGCGTACGGCGACATGGACTTCAAGGTCGCCGGTACCCGCAACTTCATCACCGCCCTCCAGCTGGACACCAAGCTGAACGGCATCCCGGCGTCGGTGCTCGCCGCCGCGCTGAAGCAGGCCAAGGACGCCCGCCTGCACATCCTCGACGTGATGAACGAGGCCATCGACTCGCCCGACGAGATGTCCCCGAACGCGCCGCGCATCATCACCATCAAGATCCCGGTGGACAAGATCGGTGAGGTCATCGGCCCCAAGGGCAAGATGATCAACCAGATCCAGGAGGACACCGGCGCCGAGATCACGATCGAGGACGACGGCACCATCTACATCGGTGCCGCCGACGGCCCGGCCGCCGAGGCCGCCCGCACCACGATCAACCAGATCGCCAACCCGACCATGCCGGAGGTCGGCGAGCGCTACCTGGGCACCGTGGTCAAGACCACGACGTTCGGCGCGTTCGTGTCGCTGATGCCGGGCAAGGACGGTCTGCTGCACATCTCGCAGATCCGCAAGCTGGCCGGCGGCAAGCGCGTGGAGAACGTCGAGGACGTCCTCGGCGTCGGCGCCAAGGTCCAGGTCGAGATCGCCGAGATCGACCCGCGCGGCAAGCTCTCCCTGATCCCGGTCATCGAGGGCGAGGAGGGCGGCGAGGCCGCTTCCGAGTGAAGCGCCGCTAGCTGACCCCGCGGCCCGTACGCCTCACACGGCGTGCGGGCCGCACCCAGTTGTCCACATGCTTACGTCCGTACGTGCCTTCCCACGTGCGTTTCCCCTGGAGGTACCCCCCGTGGCGCAGGCCCCGGCGGTAAAGCAGCGCCCCGGCACCACCCGGACCCTGCTCAAGGGCGTCGACGGCGCCGGCACGGTGCGCCGCACCGTCCTCCCCGGCGGCCTTCGGGTCGTCACCGAGACCCTGCCGACGGTGCGCTCCGCGACCTTCGGCATCTGGGTCGGCGTCGGCTCGCGGGACGAGACCCCGCAGCTCAACGGCGCCACCCACTACCTGGAGCACCTGCTCTTCAAGGGCACCGAGCGGCGCAGCGCGCTGGACATCTCGGCCGCCCTGGACGCGGTCGGCGGCGAGATGAACGCCTTCACCGCGAAGGAGAACACCTGCTACTACGCCCGGGTCCTGGACACCGACCTGCCGCTGGCCATCGACGTGGTCTGCGACATGCTCACCGGCTCGCTGATCCGCACCGAGGACGTGGAGGCCGAGCGCGGCGTCATCCTGGAGGAGATGGCGATGGCCGAGGACGACCCGGGCGACGTGGTGCACGACCTGTTCGCCAAGGTGATCTTCGGCAGCGGCCCGCTCGGCCGCCCGATCCTCGGCACCCAGGAGACCATCAGGACGCTCACCCGGGACCAGATCGCCGGCTTCTACCGCCGGCGCTACCGGCCCGAGCAGCTGGTCGTCGCCGCGGCCGGCAACCTCGACCACCGCAAGGTGGTCAAGCAGGTCGAGCAGGCCTTCGCGCCGGTGCTGGAGGCCTCCACCGCGGCGCCCGCCGAGGCCCGCCGCGGGGTCAGGTCACTGCGTACGGCCGGCAAGGTCGAGGTGCTCAACCGTTCCACGGAGCAGGCCCACCTGGTGCTGGGCGTGCCCGGGGTGCCGCGGCACGACGAGCGCCGCTGGGCGATGGGCGTGCTGAACGCGGCCCTCGGCGGCGGGATGAGCTCCCGGCTCTTCCAGGAGGTCCGCGAGAAGCGGGGCCTGGCGTACTCGGTCTACTCGTACTCCTCGTCCTACGCGGACAGCGGGCTGTTCGGCATCTACGCCGGCTGCCAGCCCAAGCGGGTCGAGGAGGTGCTGCGGATCTGCCGGGCCGAGCTGGCCAAGGTGGTCGAGGAGGGCATCACCGAGGAGGAGCTGCAGCGCGCGATCGGCCAGATCTCCGGCTCCACCGTGCTCGGCATGGAGGACACCGGCTCGCTGATGAACCGGATCGGCAAGGCCGAACTCAGCTACGGGCACCACCTGTCGGTGGACGACATGCTGGAGCGGATCGCCGCGGTGACCCTGGAGGACGTCCACGAGGTGGCGCGTGATGTGCTGGGCGCGTACCGGCCGTCGCTCGCCCTGATCGGCCCGGTCAACGACAAGCGGGCCGCCAAGCTCGCCGATCTGCTGGTGTGAGAGGACATTCGCTATGACGCTGCGTGTCGCCGTGATCGGCGCCAAGGGACGGATCGGCTCCGAGGCGGTCAAGGCGGTGGAGGCCGCACCGGACATGGAGCTGGTCGCCGCCCTCGGCCGCGGGTCGAAGCTGGAGGAGCTGACCGAGGCGGGCGCCCAGGTGGCCGTCGAGCTGACCCACCCCGACGCGGTGATGGGCAACCTCGACTACTGCGTCCGCAACGGCATCCACGTGGTCACCGGCACCACCGGCTGGACGGACGAGCGGCTCGCCACCGTCCGCAGCAGGCTGGCCGAGGCCCCGGAGCTCGGCCTGCTGATCGCGCCGAACTTCTCCATCGGCGCCATCCTGGGCATGAAGTTCTCCCAGATCGCCGCCCGGTACTTCGAGTCGGTCGAGGTGGTCGAGCTGCACCACGACCGCAAGGCCGACGCCCCCAGCGGCACCGCCACCCGCACCGCCCAGCTGATCGCGGCCGCCCGGGCCGAGGCCGGCCGGCCGCCGCAGCAGGACCCGACCACCCACAGCCTGCCCGGCGCGCGCGGTGCCGACGTGGACGGGGTGCCGGTGCACGCGGTGCGGCTGCGCGGCCTGCTCGCCCACCAGCAGGTGATGTTCGGCGACACCGGCGAGACGCTCACCATCCGGCACGACTCGCTGCACCACAGCAGCTTCATGCCGGGCATCCTGCTGGGCGTGCGCAAGGTCGTCGAGACCCCGGGGCTGACCTTCGGCCTCGAACACTTCCTGGACCTGTGACCGTGTTGATTTCCAGGAGTGCGTCATGACCTCTCGCACCGGCTTCTTCGTCCTGTCCGGCGTGCTGCTGCTGGTCGCCCTGGTCTGCGTGGGCGAGGGCGTCCAGCTGGTCGCGACCGGCAAGCCGCTCGGCATCGGCATCGGGATCTGCGCCTTCGTGATCCCGGTGATCGGCGTCTGGTTCCTGCGCCAGACCGTCCGCTTCGGCCGGGACAGCGAGCGGCTGGCCCGTGAGCTGGATGCCGAGGGCGGCCTCCCGGTGGACGAGCTGAAGCGCAGCAAGGGCGGGCGGATCGACCGGGCCTCGGCCGACGCCGTGTTCGCCCGCCGCCAGGCCGAGGCACAGGCCGCGCCGGGCGACTGGCGGGTCTGGTTCCGCCTCGCCGTGGCCTACGCCGACGCCGGCGACACCCCGCGCGCCCGCAAGACCATGCAGCACGCCATCAAGCTGCACAGCACCGAACCCGCAAGGAGTAACGCGTGAGCGACGAACCGACGGCCCCCAGCTTCCGCAGCGACGTGACGGTGGAGCTGGTCCGCAGCGCCGCCGCCGATTCGGACGTCATCTGGGCGGCCCGGGTCTCGACCGCGGGCGAGCAGTCCCTCGAAGCCCTCCAGCAGGACCCGGAGAAGTCCAAGGGCCTGATCAACTTCCTGATGCGCGACCGGCACGGCACGCCCTTCGAGCACAACTCGATGACCTTCTTCATCAGCGCGCCGATCTTCGTGTTCCGGGAGTTCCACCGGCACCGCAGCGGCTGGTCGTACAACGAGGAGTCCGGCCGCTACCGCGAGCTCCAGCCGGTCTTCTACGTGCCGGGCGAGGAGCGCAAGCTGGTCCAGCAGGGCCGCCCCGGCAAGTACGAGTTCCACGAGGGCACGCCCGAGCAGCACAGGACCACCACGGAGGCGATGGAGGCCGCGTACCGCGAGTCCTACGCCCGCTACCAGGAGATGCTGGCCGCCGGGGTGGCCCGGGAGGTGGCCCGCGCGGTGCTGCCGGTGGGCCTGTTCTCCTCGATGTACGCGACCTGCAACTCGCGCTCGCTGATGCACTTCCTGTCGCTGCGCACCCGGCGGGAGAACTCGGCGGTGCCGTCCTTCCCGCAGCGCGAGATCGAGATGGTCGCCGAGCAGATGGAGGAGCAGTGGGCCCAGCTCATGCCGCTCACCCATGCGGCTTTCGAGAAGCACGGCCGAGTCGCCCCCTGACCTGGGACGACAGGCATATGGGCAGAGTGTCTGGCATGTCTGGATTGCGGCTTTTCTAGCCGCTCCCTACATTCGTGAACACGGATTCCGGTGCTGTCCGAACCCCCGAGCGGACAGCACCGGAATCCCATGTCCGCGCCACCGACGCGCCACACCTGTCCGAACACCGGACCGGCATGGGGAACGCCCCACCGCCTACGAGTAGCTTTGGACGCATGGCTCCGATCTCCACCCCCCAGACGCCGTTCGGCCGGGTCCTGACCGCCATGGTCACCCCGTTCACCGCCGACGGCGGACTCGACCTCGACGGCGCCCAGCGCCTCGCCACGCACCTCGTGGACTCAGGTAACGACGGCCTCGTCGTCAACGGCACCACCGGTGAGTCCCCGACCACCACCGACGCCGAGAAGGCCCAGCTGGTCCGCGCCGTGGTCGAGGCGGTCGGGGACCGCGCCCACGTGGTGGCCGGCGTCGGCACCAACGACACCCACCACAGCATCGAGCTGGCCCGGCAGGCGGAGGCGGCCGGAGCACACGGCCTGCTGGTCGTCACGCCGTACTACAGCAAGCCCCCGCAGGAGGGCCTGTACCGGCACAACGTCGCCGTCGCCGACGCGACCGGGCTGCCGGTCATGCTGTACGACATCCCGGGCCGCAGCGGGGTCGCGCTGAGCCACGAGACGCTGGTCCGCCTCGGCCAGCACCCGCGGATCGTCGCCAACAAGGACGCCAAGGGGGACCTGGGCGCCGCGGCCTGGGCGATCGCCCGCGCCGACCTCGCCTGGTACTCCGGTGACGACATCCTCAACCTGCCACTGCTGTCCGTCGGAGCCGTCGGCGTGGTCAGTGTCGTCGGACACGTGGTGGCCGGGGAGCTGCGGGCGATGATCGAGGCCTTCCTGGCGGGTGACGTGGTCAAGGCCACGAGCGTCCACCAGCGCCTGCTGCCGGTGTTCAGCGGTATGTTCCGCACCCAGGGCGTGATCCTCACCAAGGCCGCACTGGAGCTCCAGGGCCTGCCGGCCGGCCCGCTGCGCCTGCCGCTGGTCGGCGCGACGCCCGAGGAGGTCGCGCGATTGAAGCAGGATCTCGCCGCCGGCGGGGTACACCTTTAGCAGACACGGACGTGCGCGCCCCGGCTCGCCGGACCTCCCCGGGTCCGCCGCTGGACCGGACTGAAGGCGCGAGAGCACAGACCCAGTAGGAAAACGACACTGAGTACGCACGCCATATGTCTTCAGGGGGAGGACCCCGGGCATATGGCGTGCGTCGTGAGGAGAGTCTTTTGAGCCACCCGCACCCCGAGCTCGGCGCACCCCCGGCCCTGAAGGAGGGCGCCCTCCGCATCACTCCGCTCGGCGGCCTCGGCGAGATCGGCCGCAACATGACGGTCCTCGAGTACGGGGACCGCATCCTGATCGTCGACTGCGGCGTCCTCTTCCCCGAGGACGAGCAGCCCGGCGTGGACCTGATCCTCCCGGACTTCAGCTACATCCGGGACCGCCTCGACAAGGTCGACGGCATCGTCCTCACCCACGGGCACGAGGACCACATCGGCGCCGTCCCCTTCCTCCTGCGGGAGAACCCGGACATCCCGCTGATCGGCTCCAAGCTGACCCTGGCGCTGATCGAGGCCAAGCTCGCCGAGCACCGCATCCGGCCGTACGTGCTGGAGGTCAAGGAGGGCGAGCGCGAGCGCATCGGCCCCTTCGACTGCGAGTTCATCGCGGTCAACCACTCCATCCCGGACGCCCTGGCCGTGGCGGTCCGCACCCCCGCCGGCATGGTCGTGGCCACCGGCGACTTCAAGATGGACCAGCTGCCGCTGGACGGCCGCCTGACCGACCTGCCGACCTTCGCCAAGCTGGCGGAGGAGGGCATGGACCTGCTGCTGGTGGACTCCACCAACGCCGAGGTCCCCGGCTTCATCCCGCACGAGCGGGACATCTCGGCGGCGCTGCGGAACGTCTTCGCGAACGCCGAGAAGCGCATCATCGTGGCCTCCTTCGCGAGCCACGTGCACCGCATCCAGCAGGTGCTGGACGCCGCCCACGAGTACAAGCGCAAGGTCGCCTTCGTCGGCCGCTCGATGGTCCGCAACATGGGCATCGCCCGGGACCTCGGCTACCTGAAGGTCCCCGGCAACATGATCGTGGACGTCAAGCAGCTGGACGACCTGCCGGACAAGGAGGTCGTGCTGATCTGCACCGGTTCGCAGGGCGAGCCGATGGCGGCGCTGTCCCGGATGGCCAACCGCGACCACCAGATCCGCATCGTCCAGGGCGACACCGTCGTCCTGGCCTCCTCGCTCATCCCGGGCAACGAGAACGCCGTCTACCGGGTGATCAACGGCCTGACCCGCTGGGGTGCCAAGGTCGTACACAAGGGCAACGCCAAGGTGCACGTCTCCGGCCACGCCTCGGCCGGCGAGCTGCTCTACTTCTTCAACATCTGCAAGCCGCGCAACCTGATGCCGGTCCACGGCGAGTGGCGCCACCTGCGCGCGGCCGCCGAGCTGGGCATTGCCACCGGGGTGCCGCGCAACCGCGTGGTCATCGCCGAGGACGGCGTCTGCGTCGACCTGGAGGGCGGCGTCGCCCGGATCGTCGGCAAGGTGCAGGCCGGGTACGTCTACGTGGACGGCTCCTCGGTCGGCGACATCAGCGAGGCCTCGCTCAAGGACCGCAAGATCCTCGGCGAGGAGGGCTTCATCTCGGTGTTCGTCGCGGTCGACTCGACCAACGGCAAGATCGTCGGCGGCCCGACCATTCAGGCCCGCGGCTCCGGCATCGACGACAACGCGTTCGCCCCGGTGGTCGCCAAGCTCCAGGAAGCGCTGGACCGCTCGGCGAGCGACGGCGTGCTGGAGCCCCGCCAGGTGCAGCAGCTGGTCCGTCGGACCATCGGCAAGTGGGTCGCGGACAACTACCGCCGTCGGCCGATGATCCTGCCGGTCGTGGTCGAGGTCTGACGCTCGCTCAACACCGGCTGAGGCCGGTTTGACGTGGGGCGACCCGGTGCGTAATGTTCTCCGGGTTGCCCCACGGGACGGCCCCTCGGAAACGGGCTCGAATCTGAATTCGAGAACGACCGGGGAAAACGGACCGAAGAACTCTGATAGAGTCCGGGAGCGCCGAAAGGCAAAAGCGGGTCGGATGAATGAAACTCCGGAAAACGGAGCGGAAAACATCTGATAAGCTGGAAACACGAAAGAACGAAGCCCGGAGGGTCCGCTGGAAGGCGGTCCGAAGGAAGCGTCCGTTCC